>NZ_JCACKA010000010.1:100562-232937 GCF_059505145.1 Mojavia sp. | reverse complement strand
TGAACGAGTCTTTGATACTCGTTAATCAGTCTTTGAGGGAGATGAACGAGTCTTTGATACTCGTTAATCAGTCTTTGAGGGAGATGAACGAGTCTTTGATACTCGTTAATCAGTCTTTGAGGGAGATGAACGAGTCTTTAATACTCGTTAATCAGTCTTTGAGGGAGATGAACGAGTCTTTGATACTCATTAATCAGTCTTTGAGGGAGATGAACGAGTCTTTGATACTCGTGAATCAGTCTTTGAGGGAGATGAACGAGTCTTTGATACTCATTCATAAAGCTTTCACAGAGATGTTGCAGTTCTAACTCTCCCCCCTGCTCCCTGCTCCCTGCTCCCTGCCCCCTGTCCCATGCCCTACTTCATTACTACCCACTGTGTTACAGGAGCCATTGCGCGCCAGCCCAAAAATTTACCAATAGGTTCGGCGCGTTGAATGGCAATACGGGTGAAATTGCCACCGACTTTTTCATACCACTGAAATAAGGTTTGCTCTCCTTCAATGGTGACGACATTTGCTACTAAACGTCCCCCCGGTCGTAGTGCTGACCAACAAATATCAAATAAATTTTCTGCTGTTATCCCGCCACCAATGAAGATAGCATCAGGTACAGGCAAGTCTTTGAGAGCATTTGCTGCTTTTCCTGCAATGATTTGCAGATTTGGTGTACCTAAAGCGGCTGCATTATCAGCAATATAGTGCAGTCTGGATGAGTTTTGTTCGATGGCGATCGCTCGGCATCGCGGATGAGTTCGCATCCATTCTATAGAAATGGAACCACAACCAGCGCCGACATCCCACAGTAGTTCTCCAGGTGTGGGAGCTAGAGTAGCTAAAGTAATTGCCCTCACTTCACGTTTGGTTAGCTGTCCATCATGGTGATAAGCATTATCTGGCAAACCTGGTAGCCTGGGTAAAGCAACAACTCCAGTATCAGCAATACAATGAACTGCGATCGCATTGAGATCGGCAAGGTCAGTTTCATTCCAAGATGCAGCCACACCTTCTATAATGCGTTCATGAATGCCACCCATGCGTTCTAATACAGTAATCTCGCTATTACCAAAGCCGCGTTCATTCAAAATTTGAGCAACAATACTAGGTGTATTTTTAGCTTCACTCAAAATCAGTAGTCGCGCTCCCAGATAGATGTAAGACTGAAGCAAAGAAGGTGGACGACCGCACAAGCTAATGGTTTCTACCTCAGTTAAAGACCAGCCGAGTCTGGCACAAGCAAGACTAAAAGATGACGGTGCAGGGATAATCGTCATTTCTGAGATGGGAATTTGCCGTGTTAGGGTGACACCGATGCCGTAACACATGGGATCGCCACTAGCCAATACACAAATTGACTCACCCCGACGACGAATTATTTCTTCTACTGAGGCATTGATCGGAGATTTCCAAGTTATTTTCTGCCATGAGCCATTTGTAGGGAGCATGGCTAAATGGCGATCGCCTCCTACTATAACTTTCGCTTGATTCACTAGGGAACGGGCGATCGCACTTAACCCCTCTAATCCGTCTTCACCAATACCGACGATAGAAAGCCATTTGTGTGTCATAAGTGGCATTGGGTATTGGGGATTGGGGATTGGGGATTGGGGATTGGGGATTGGGGACTGGGGACTGGGGAATGGGGCATTGGGAATGGGGCATTGGGGACTGGGAGAAATATTAACGTATAGCGTATCCACAGAACTTATACCAATCTCCTCTGCTCCCTGCTCCCTGCTCCCCAGCCAAGCAATCAGAGGCGACCTCGCGCTATAAAAAGAATAATGAAGACTAAAAAGAAACGAAATGCTCTGCGTCAATCACTGGCGGTGTTCCGATATAGCGGACGGGCTATTAGTTTAGTATGGACGACTAGCCGTGCTTTGACGATTATCCTTGCTACTTTAACTTTAGTGGCGGGTCTTTTGCCAGCAGCGATCGCTTACATCGGTAAGTTAATTGTGGATGCGGTGGTTTTGTCCGCGCAAGCTGGTACAGATAGTAATATTTATCGTCCTTTGCTGTATGTAGGATTAGAAGCGATCGCTGTTATCTTACTCGCAGGTAGTCAAAGAGGACTAACCGTTTGCCAATCGTTGTTGCGGGTGCTACTTGGTCAGCGAGTGAATGTACTTATCTTAGAAAAGGCGCTGACACTCGATCTCAAGCATTTTGAAGACTCAGAATTTTATGACAAACTCCTAAATGCGCGGCGAGAAGCATCAGTTCGTCCGCTTTCTTTAGTAAATCGCACCTTTGGATTGGTACAAAATGCACTTTCACTGATTACTTATGGCGTTCTATTAATAAATTTCTCTGTTTGGGCAGTGATGGTGCTGATTTTAGCAGCAATGCCCGCATTCATAGCCGAAACAAAGTTTGCTGGTCAAGCCTTTCGCTTATTTAGTTGGCGTGCGCCAGAAACTCGTCAACAGCATTACTTAGAAAATCTCTTGGCTAGAGAAGACTTTGTAACCGAAGTCAAACTCTACCAATTGGGGGAAATGCTGCTGGGACGTTATCGCAACATTTTTAATCAACTCTACGGCGAAGACCGTGACTTAACTTTGCGGCGGGGATTGTGGGGATATCTCCTGAGTTTAGTTAGTACCACAGCTTTTTACTTAGCATACGCTTGGATTGTAGTAGAAACAGTGCTGGGTAGAATTTCTTTGGGAGATATGACAATGTATCTCACCGTATTCCGTCAAGGACAGTCTACTTTCTCTAATGCCCTCACTTCTATTGGCGGAATGTATGAGGACAACTTATATTTATCGAATCTTTACGAGTTTCTCGAAGAAGTAACGCCACAACCTTGGGGTACAGCTACCAAAGGTATAAATCCCCAAGATGGCATTCGTTTTGAAAATGTCTCTTTTACTTATCCAGGAAGCTCAACCCCTGCATTAACAAACATTTCCCTACATTTAAAACCCGGAGAAAAACTAGCAATCGTTGGTGAAAATGGTTCTGGTAAAACGACTTTAATTAAATTACTCACCCGACTGTACACCCCAGACTCTGGAAGAATTTTGCTTGATGGTTTGGATTTACAGGATTGGAATATAGAAGCACTGCGGCGTCGCATTGGCGTAATTTTTCAAAACTTTGTCCGCTACCAGTTCACTGTGGGAGAAAATATTGGCGTGGGTGATGTGGAATATTTAGATGACACAACCCGTTGGCAAAGCGCTGCCCAAAAAGGCATGGCGGAACCCTTTATTCACCAATTGCCAGACAATTTTCAGACTCAGCTTGGCCGTTGGTTTAAGGGAGGGCAAGAACTTTCTGGGGGACAGTGGCAAAAAATCGCCCTTTCCCGTGCCTTTATGCGAACTCAGGCGGATATCTTGGTATTAGATGAACCAACATCAGCAATGGACGCCCAAGCTGAGTTTGATATTTTCAATCATTTTCGCGCTCTTACCCAAAAGCAGATGGTATTCTTGATTTCCCACCGCTTCTCAACAGTCAGAATGGCTGACAAAATCCTAGTTATTGAAGCTGGGCAAGTTGTAGAACAGGGAACTCATGAGGAGTTGTTGGAAGCTGGAGGACGTTATGCCAAGCTGTTCTTATTGCAAGCGGCGGGTTATCAGTAGGAGATGGGCATTGGGCATTGGGGACTGGGGGGTGAAGTTAAGGTAATGGCTTTTGAGGCTTTGAACATGGAAGTTTCACTTTGGAGTGAGAATGTTGGGGCTTTGAGCTTGGAGGTTCCACCTTTGAGGCAGAACGTTGAAGCTTTGAGCATGGAAGTTCCACCTTTGAGGCAGAACGTTGAAGCTTTGAGTGAGAACGTTGAAGCTTTGAGCATGAAACTTCCACCTTTAAGCTTGAACGTTGCACCTTTGATGTGGAAAGTTCCACCTTTGAGCATGGAAGTTCCACCTTTAAGCTTGAACGTTGCACCTTTGATGCGGAAAGTTGCACCTTTAAGTGAGAACGCTGCACCTTTGACCATGAAACTTCGAGCTTGTTTCAGAAATAAAAGGATTCAGCCGCCTAAACTTGATTTATAGGGTTTCCCTCCTGCCCCCTGCTCCCTGCTCCCTGCCCCCTACCTGCTGCCTTCTGCCCCATGCCCCGTATCATCTGCCTTCTCATCCTTAACTGTTGACTTAATTAAGGAGTAATCACTGATGAAATTGATATCCGAACCATCAATTCCTGTGAAAATTCAAAAGATGCGGGAAAGGGTGCGGTGGCTGCATCCCAATATTGTGCAACGGGGGATTGACCAAACGAGTATGGTCATAGACGATGGCAAGGATGATAGCTCAGAATTCTCTTTTCTCGTCATCGGTGACAGTGGTACAAAGTCTCATTACGGATATCACCCGCAAAGGCAAGTTGCTGAACTCATGCTTCCTCATAAAGATGAGTGCAATTTTGTATTGCACACGGGAGATGTAATTTATGTGGTGGGTTCCCGTGAGTATTACCCGGCAAATTTTATCGAACCTTACCGGGAATTTCTTGTAGGTGGCGAAAATCCTCAAAATATTGCCTACGATCGCATGGTGTTTAATTTACCTTTTCTGCCAGTGCTGGGCAACCATGATTATTACGATGTTCCTTTGATGTACCGCTTGCTAACAGGTAGCACGTTGCGGTTACGCCGGATGTTGCGCTACAAAGATTTTGAGATTGGCTGGCATGGTTCAAATCAAGGCGATGCTTATGCAAGAGCATTCTTAGATTATCTAGCAGCGATCGCTTCTCCCGAAGAATTAAAAGAGCATTTAGACACTCACTACACTGCTAAAACTGATACAGGGCGATGTTTGCGTTACGAACCAGGAAATTTTACCCGTGTACCCAACCGCTATTACACTTTTCGCTATGGTGGAATAGACTTTTTCGCCTTAGATTCCAATACTTTTAATGCGCCATCACCTTTACCAGATACCCAAGCGGGGGAAAACAGCCGCCGGGAATTGCAAAAGCGCCGCCAGCAGATAGATCAAGAGGAAGTGCAGATTTTAACAATGAGCGATCGGCTTAATCCAGATAACCCCGCCGAAGCTGAACAACTTGATGAACTAAGTGCCAAATTAGACCAAATTAATGAGGTGAAAATCGACATTGAAAAACAACTAGCATCTCACACAGCACCAACCATTGACTTTGAACAATTAAATTGGTTACGCACTAGGTTAATCGAATCTTGGAATACCTCTGAAGTTCGCGGACGAGTGATTTATCTCCACCATCCCCCCTACGTTACTGAAGCAACAAAGTGGAATCAAGCACAAACTTTAGCAATTCGCCACCGTCTGCGTGAGGTGTTTAACCAAGTAGCGGAAACTCTCGGTTCCCAAATTAAGGATCGTTCAGTAGTTGATTTGATTCTCAGCGGTCATGCCCACTGTCTAGAATATCTCCGCACCGTTGACACAGGTTATGCCGACTCGCATTTAAATTACATTATCTCTGGTGGCAGTGGTCGTCGTCCTCGTCGTCAGCGATCGGAGGGAACAGAATTACTGGAGACCTTTACTGACATTTCCGGTAGTTCAACTCGCAAAGTAGCAGATTCCTTTTTGTATGTAGGTCGCACTGGTCACGGTTCGCAAAAGCGGCTACCTTACTCCGGCGTGCGGATTGATGTTCAAGATGGTTCCCCACCTAAATTTTCCGTCAAACCTTTTGTAGCAGAGCGCTTTGAGCAACAGTGGTACACCCGTCAGCTGAAACCGTTTGTGATTTAAGTGGCAAAATTATCATAGGCGATCGCTTAATTTTGATACTTCTGTAACGTTAGTAAAGTATTTAATTTTTTTACTAACCGCAAAGGTCGCAAAGAGCGCGAAGCAAGATTTTCTAAAACCTTTGTGTCCTTTGTGCCCTTTGCGGTTCGTTAAACAGGACAACCTTTATGATCAAGAATAATGAAAACATCTCTAGCTACTCTAACTGCTGGCTTTGCATTGCTGATGGCAGTAAACCCTGCTAATGCTGTTCTACTGTACAGAGGCTTATCATTTTCTAACCAAACACCTGCTGAACAAGGATGGTTGTATTTCCGCAGTTCTGTACTTCCTATTCCTTCGGCAATTGCCACAAATGAAGGTACTATCCTCGACACCACTGGAACTAACAGCAATTATGCAGGTTATTTTCGGCAATCTCCCGTAATTTTGGAGCGTACCAAAGGCTATAACGTCACTTTTAGAGTACAAATTCATTCTGAAAGCCACACTGCAATGAATCGCGCTGGCTTCAGCGTTATAGTGACTAGTAATAAGTTGGTTAATGAACCGCATCCCCACGGTATAGAATTGGGTTTTTGGGAAAATAATATTTGGGTGCAGAATGTTGGCTTTACTCGTGGCGAAAATGTGTTTTATAACACGAAAGCTTCTGGACAAATATATAACTTATCTGTCAAAGATGGCAATTATCAACTGTTTGCCAATGGAAGTGCAAGGCCGATTCTTAAAGGTAAACTCCGACAATATACAGGTTTTGCACCACCTTTTGGATATAAAAATCCCTACACTACACCTAATTTAATTTTTATGGGCGACAATACAACATCAGCTAAGGCAAAAGTCACGATAGTTAGTGTTGAGGCTAACTAAGTGAAGCGGCAGTATAGTTTTTCAGGTTTAGTATTAATTATCCTGGTAGTGTTTCTGGGTTTGCTGATAAATGGAACTGACATAGCGATCGCAGCACCAAATACCTCGACAATTTATGAACAGCACACTATTCACAGCCCAGATGGTATTGGAAAATATTACATGGGCAGAGAAATTGCCAAAGTTATGGGACATACAGGTGCTGGCTGGCTAGAAAGGCCTAGCCGCGAAACTGAAGAACAGCCAAGTAAAATAATCAGCGTTCTCAACCTCAAACCCAGTGATGTAGTAGCAGATATTGGCGCAGGTACAGGCTATATGAGTTTTCGCATCGCGCCTTTATTAACACAAGGAAAAGTTTTAGCTGTAGATGTTCAGCTAGAAATGCTCGATATTATCGAGTTTCTTAAAAAAGAAAACAACATTACTAACGTAGAGCCTGTTTTAGCCACCCTTACCAACCCTAACCTAACACCTGCAAGTGTCGATTTAGCCTTAATGGTCGATGCTTACCATGAGTTTGATCATCCGCGAGAAGTGATGCAAGAACTGGTGAAAGCACTAAAACCAGGGGGTAAGGTAGTTTTAGTTGAGTATCGGGGTGAGAATCCTTTTATTATGATTAAACGCCTACACAAAATGACTCAAAAGCAAGTCCGTCAAGAAATGCAAGCTGTAGGTTTGGTTTGGCGTGAAACCAAAAACTTATTACCACAGCAGCATTTAATGGTGTTTGAGAAACAAGCTGAAGATTAAAAATAAACTAAAGTTAATAAATTCAAAAGTTTAGGGTACAACAATTTTCTCTACCTATCTGTCTGATTCTTTTTTCAAATTGATATTAATTACGAATTACGAATTACGAGTTACAAATTTGTATTAGTGATGCAATGCTCCAATAATGAGAGCAACAACAATTGGAATAATAATCGGGATAGCAACAATAAGCCCCCATTTACCAAATCGAATTTCTTCACCTTCTGACTTGAGAACTGCTATCCAACCACCAACTCCCATTAATATCCAGATGCATCCGAAGGCAATAAATATAACAAATACTGAGTCTTGCATATTAATAAACTAAATTGAAACGCAAAGGGGCGCAGAGTTGAGCGCAAAGGAGCGCAAAGTTTGTTTTGGTCTATTCGCTACGAATTAAGGAAATGCTGTATTGAGATAAGTTTCAAGCCAGAAAAAAACAAATTTGAACTATTTAGATTTTATTTATTAATTACTTTTCTTCCTTCCTCCTTTTTCATTACTCCTGCCTCTACCTTCTGCCTTATTTTCAAACCTACAACTAGCAAAATAGTAATCTTGTAACTTCCTCTAACACTTTCAATCCTCGTAAGGAACCCCGAATCAGTCGGGTAGCGGCAAAGGGTTGACGAAGTAAGTTCATTGCTAGGGGTAAAGGTTTCAATGAACCATCGGGGCTAATTGCTGATGTTAGATCAGGTATATCGTAATGACAGTCATCGCTTACCACACGCAACATTGCTACTGACGCCCCCACCGAATTGAAAAACTCTAAAGCGGCAAATCCCTCCATATCCACAACATCAGCCCCCACAGTCTCGCCCAAATGTCGTTTTTCGGCAGCAGAACAAATTACGCGATCGCTTGTTAATGCTTTAACTAAATTGAGTGTTGAGTCTAGATGTGAGTGTAACTGTGATGTGAAGGTGCGATCGCAAGGTAACAGCCTTGTCTGATAAACACATTCCTGATACAAGACTATTTCCCCCACTTGATAATTAGGGTTTAAACTTCCACAAATACCCATCAGCAGCACTCTTGGCTGTGGAGAATTAAATAACCAGCTATCCTGTTGGAATTTTGGGAGATATGTGGTTAGAGATTTTACGCCAATGGGTATAGGTATCACAGTTGGCTTTGAGTCAGTGACACGACTCAAGCCACGACACACAGCCTTGTACTCTGCTCCTTGGGGTACAAAAATCGCTTGGATTGGGGGGAAATTAGACACTAGCTCTGATTTTAGTGCGGTTAAATTGAGCAAGACTGTCGATTAGCGATCGCCAGAACTCGCAAACTTGAGGTGTTTACTGTAGCATGACTAATAATTGTGTCACCCGCACGATGATTTTCCAAGATGGACAAGCCTAATAGCTCAAAATCTGCACGAGAACGCTTCAATATTTCAAGATTGGCGATTCAGTTTTCGTGGCTGACGGTAAGTTTTTGGATTGCCGTGACGGTAGCTGGGCTTTTAGCTCTCAGTTCCCTCAAGTATGCTTTGTTTCCAGATGTGACTTTTCCAGTGGTGGTAGTAAATGCTACTGCTCCTCTGACAACGGCTCTGGATACAGAAGCAAAGCTCACCCAACCAATAGAGCAACGCCTGAAATCTTTAACAGGACTTGAGAATATCCGCTCATCGACTTATCCGGGTCAAACTGCCGTTAGCCTGTCTTTTGTTGTTGGTACAAATCTAGAAACATCGACCAAAGAAGTTGAAACTGCCCTTAAGCAGTTAAGTCTTCCTCAAGGAGCAACTTCTAAAATTATTCCCTTGAATTTAAACGAGTCAGCCGCCGTTAGCTATGCCATAGAGAGTTCCTCACGGAATCTGACAGATTTGACTAAGTTGGCGAAAGACCAGATCGTACCTGCGATCGCTAAATTGCCGGGAGTACTCAAAGTCTCTCTGTTGGGCGCTCCTAGCACATCTCCTTTGCAGCTACCAACCAGTGCAGCTGCTCTACCCGAAGGAGGGGCAACATTAGTACGTTTCAACGGCAAAGATGCTTTAGCGTTTCAGGTAATTAAACGCGGTGACGCTAACACATTAGAAGTAGTCAGTCGCGTTGAAGAAGAAGTACAACGCCTGCGGTCTAACCTCAAAGATGTCAAACTGACTTTAGCCGCAACTCAGGCAGAATATATCCGTAATGCAACTCATTCCACAATTGATGCTCTGATTGAAGCCATAGTCTTATCGGTAGTAGTCATTTACCCTTTTTTGTGGAACCTGCGAGCTACTGTGATTTCAGCACTGGCGATTCCTGTCTCGCTATTGGCAACGTTTATTGTCATGGCGATTTTTGGTTTTAACCTTGAGACAATTACGTTGCTGGCTTTAGCTTTGGTGATCGGCAGTATTGTAGACGATGCGATCGTTGATGTCGAAAACATTATGCGGCACGTCGAAGACGGCGAAAGTCCTCAACAAGCAGCGCTTTTAGCTACTAATGAGATTGGGTTGACAGTCACTGCTGCCACCTTGACAGCCGTAGCGGTGTTTCTGCCCATAGGTTTAATGGGTGGGGTAATCGGTCAGTTTTTCAAGCCCTTCGGCATTACTGTCTCGGCGGCAATGCTTGCATCTATGCTAGTGGCGCGAACTTTATCCCCAGTGCTGGCTATCTACTGGCTAAAACCTACATCCTCGCGTTCCCCTCGCCGGGAAGCAAAAATTTGGGTTAGTTTTGCCCAATCTTACAGAGACTTGCTGCGGTGGTCTTTGAGCCACCGTAAAATAGTCATCGGATTAGCTGTATTTAGTTTTGTTGCAGGTATAGCCCTGATTCCGCTGATTCCCAAAGGATTTATTCCCAAATTAGATCGCGGCGAATTCAATATTACTTATACGGCTCCTTTGCCGAATATCCCTGATCAGGCTACTTTGCAGAGGCAAGCAGCACAAGCAGCGCAGGCAGCGCAGGCAGCACAGGCAGGAATTTCTCCCTTACCCGCCGCCATCCCCAACCCTTTGAACGATTCTTTGGAAGTTGCCAAGAAACTCGAAGAAGTAGTCATAAAATCACCAGCAGTCGAAACGGTATTTACCACTGTTGGTTCTCGTGAGGGTGAGCCGAACAAAGGTACGCTTTATGTGAAGCTGAAAGAAAACCGCGAAATCACAACTGCGGAACTACAAGACCAGTTTCGCTCTACTTTGCCCAATCTGCCTGGAGTAACTACTAGTGTCGAAGATATTCAATTTGTCGATACTGGTGGACAAAAACCTCTCCAAGTATCATTACGAGGTAATGACCTTCAATCCCTCAGCAAAGCTACTAAGGCAATTAAACAGAGAATTGAAAAACTACCAGGATTCGCTGATGTGACGGTTACAGGTGGCGCGAACCAACAGGGTAAAGTGTTTCAGATTGAGCGTCTGAACAATCAGCGAGTTGCCTATATTAGTGCTAACCTCGGTAAGGATTTATCTTTAGGCGATGCTACAGACAAAGTGGTAGCCGAAGCCAAGGCAGTATTACCCTCTAATGTTTCTTTGGACTTGGGAGGAGACTCGGCTCGGTTAGGTGAAGTTTTTGGTAGTTTTGGCACTACTCTAGCTCTATCGGCATTATGTATTGTAATAGTACTAATTTTGCTGTTTAAAGGCTGGGTAGACCCGGTAGTAATTGGCGTTTCTTTGCCTTTGGCATTGGTAGGAGGCATACTGGCACTACTAATTACCAAAAGTGACTTTGGCATGATCTCCCTCATCGGTTTTGTCTTTTTGCTGGGGTTGGCAAATAAAAATGCCATTTTGCTGGTAGATTACATCAACCAGCTACGCAACTCTGGCTTAGACCGTACCGAGGCGATTCTTAAGACTGGATTAGTCCGCCTGAGACCAATTATCATGACAACCGCTTCTACTATTTTAGGGATGTTACCGATCGCTTTAGGTTTGGGAGCAGGTTCGGAGTTGCGATCGCCTATGGCTGTAGCTATCGCTGGTGGATTGGTAACTTCAACTATCCTCAGTTTGATTGTTGTGCCGGTGGTCTACGCCATTTTGGATGATTGGTTTCCTCGGTTCAAACAGAGGAGGAGTCATTGATGCGGGCCTTTGTTACTGGTGGTACAGGTTTTGTTGGTTCCCATGTAGTGCGGTTGTTACTGCAAGAGGGATGTGCAGTGAAAGCACTGGTGCGCCCTAGCAGTAACTTGGGAAACCTCCAAGGGCTGGATGTGGAAATTGTTAAAAGTAACCTGAATGACCCGGAACTTTGGCAACAGATGCTTGGTTGCCAATACCTGTTTCATGTCGCAGCTCACTATTCGCTTTGGCAAAAAGACCAAGAACTACTCTATCTTCATAATGTCGAAGGTACGCGTAATGTGCTTGCAGCAGCGCAAAAAGCTGGAATTGAGCGCACTGTCTATACCAGTTCTGTGGCAGCAATTGGGGTAGGGTCACCTGGTAAAGTCGTAGATGAAACTTATCAAAGTCCCTTAGAAAAATTGGTAGGTCACTACAAAAAGTCTAAGTACCTGGCAGAACAAGTAGCCATGCAAGCAGCTAGCACAGGCCAGGAAGTAGTTGTGGTCAATCCTAGTAGCCCTATTGGCCCTTTGGATATCAAGCCTACCCCAACGGGTGATATTATCTTGAGGTTTTTACGGCGGCAAATGCCCTTTTACTTGGATACTGGGCTGAATTTTATTGATGTGCGGGATGTAGCTAAGGGACATTTACTAGCATTGCAGCGAGGCAAATCAGGCGATCGCTACATCTTAGGACACCAAAATCTTTCCTTGAAGCAAGTTTTGGAACAACTCGCCCAAATTACGAGTTTGCAAGCACCCCAAAAAGCTGTGCCTGCTTGGTTACCCCTCAGCGTTGCTTGGGTTGATGAAAAGATTCTCGCACCGTTAGGCAAATCGCCCTCAGTCCCTATAGATGGCGTTCGGATGGCTCAACAACCTATGTATTACAATGCATCAAAAGCAGTACGAGAGTTGGGTCTGCCTCAGTCTTCCCTGAAGACGGCATTCGAGGATGCTGTCGATTGGTTTGTTGCTCAGGGATATGTCAAATAAAAAATGAAGGTGTAAGGAATGAAGGATGAAACAATTTATCCTTCAGTCTTCATCTTTTATCGTGGTGTTTTTCAAAGTAACAGAGGAGTGAAAAGTCAATGGCGATTAATTTACAACAAGCTATAGATATCGGGAAATATCTAGTTACTCAGCGTTTTTTAGGACGTAAACGCTTTCCTTTGGTATTGATGTTGGAACCACTTTTTCGCTGTAACCTAGCTTGTAATGGTTGTGGTAAAATCCAGCATCCACCGGAAATTCTCAAGCAAAATCTTACCCCAGAACAGTGCTTTGCTGCTGTGGAAGAGTGCGGCGCACCAGTTGTTTCAATTCCTGGGGGAGAACCACTGCTACATCCCCAGATTGATCAGATTGTGCGAGGATTAGTTGAACGCAAGAAGTATGTTTATTTATGTACTAATGGTTTGTTGTTAGAAAAGAGCCTGGATAAGTTTCAACCTTCGCCTTACCTAACTTTCAGCGTGCATCTTGATGGAATGCGAGAGTTACACGACAAGTGTGTTGATCGCAAAGGCGTTTTTGATATTGCTGTTAAAGCTATTCGCGCCGCTAAAGCCAAAGGTTTTCGTGTTACCACTAACACCACCATCTTTGAGGGTACTGATCCCAAAGAAATGCAGGAGTTCTTTGACTTTCTAGAAACTCTGAAGACTGATGGCATGATGATTTCTCCTGGCTACAGTTACGAGTTAGCGCCAGATCAGGATCATTTTCTCCAGCGTGAACAAACACGGGCACTGTTCCGTGAAATTTTAGCTCCTCACAAAGCTGGTGAGAGAAATTGGAACTTTAATCACAACCCATTGTTTTTAGATTTTCTGACAGGGGAGAAGGACTACGAATGTACGCCTTGGGGTAGCCCAAGTTATAGCGTTTTCGGTTGGCAAAAACCCTGCTATTTACTGAGTGAAGGGTATTACACCACATTTAAGGAACTGCTCGAAGACACTGATTGGAGCCAATACGGTCGTGCTAGTGGTAATCCTAAGTGTGCCGATTGCATGGTTCACTGTGGTTACGAACCAACAGCCGCGATGGATGCAATGCAACCGCAAAATATAGCGCGTTCGCTTGGCACTGTGTTTGGCAGGTAATATTAATTCGGGCATTGCTGAATCAAGGGAGGAAATTTTATGTATTGAAATCTCAAACTCCTTATTCTATCTGCGTCTCTGCGGCTCTGCGTGAGATAACAGCAACGCCCTAATTCGTAATTTGTAAATTTTTACGAGTAGAAACCCAATCCCCAATCCCTAATCCCCAATCCCTTTTACATTGGTATTAACTCGCTCGCCCTGCCTCAGGCCTGTTCAGTTCGCAACTATTACGAGGAAAAAGCCATGTCACAGAATAGCTCGGTTGTAGGAGTAAAACGGCGCTCATTGTGGGAACTTGCCTTAGAGGGAGTGCTGGATGGCGGCCCTTCTACTTGTCAATTTGCTATTACCAGCGTGTGCAATGCCCGTTGCGATTTTTGTAGCTTTGCCGTGGATCGGATGCCGATGAATGAGCGGCATTCCGTCACACTGGAGCAAGCAAAACAGGCAGCGGAGATTCTCTATCGTAATGGAGTGTATTTCTTAATTTATGTGGGTGGTGAGCCAATGGCTCATCCCTACTTGAATGAGATGATTGCTCATGCGTCCAGTATTGGTATGGCTCCCATGCTTGTAACTAATGGCTCTCTGCTGACTCCAAAGCGAATTGACGAGTTGGCTGATGCTGGGCTAACGAGCATAATTATTTCTGTTGATGCGACTGAAGTGGAAAAGCACGAACAAAACCGAGGTCTTAAGGGAGTGTGCGATCGCATCCGTGAAGCCAATGTTCATTGCCAACGTCGGCAAATCAGTACTACGGCTTCAGTCACTATGAGCCGATTGGTGGATGATTACCACAAGTTACCGCCATTCCTGGAATCGCTAGGGTTTGATAGTGTAACTTTCTCTTATCCACTAACTACTCTGGCATCTTCTTATCTTGGTTACGCAAAGTCAAACTTAGTCGATTACACTGCCGAGGAGTTGCAAGAGCGTTTCGAGATTGTCAAAGCGCTCAAAGGCAATTTTCAGGTTGTTAATCCTACCGCCTCAATTGAAGATATGCAGCGCCATTTACGCGGTGAACCAGAGCAATTCGGTTGTCTTGGCGGCTGGAAGTTGTTTTACTTAGATTGGCATCTTAACCTCTACCGTTGCCACAACTGGGATAAACCCATGTGTCATATCACTGAATTTGATGGTTCTCAGCGAGTTCGTGATGGCTGTACTGCGTGTATGATTGACTGCTACCGCGACTCAAGTGTAATGCAGCATATCGGTGTCGCTGTCAGTGATGGGGTAAAAGCAGCAGCCAAAGGAGACTTAAAGCAAGCTTGGCAACATTGGTTTAACCGTAAGAACCTGGTTTCTCTCAAAGCGGTTTGGGAACAAGCAACTTGGTTGCGTCGCCTTTAATATCGTGTAATATCGTGTTCGGTTAAAGACTTATCATTAAGACAGCAGGGGAGCAGGGAGAGAAAGGGTTTTTACGTTTTTGCACAGATGCGATAATTATAACTAATTACCTGAACTTGATATAAACTACAAAAAAAGTCTAAATTCTAAATTCCCTCCCAAGGAGTTGAAAGTGTCTTTGGAGAATTATTAGCGATCGCTACTAATTTACCTCCTTTAATCAATTTCAGGTGTTGTCCCCGCCACTCTATTGTTGTGCCCATAAAGCCGCAGCACCAAATGACAAAGTGGATCAAGTCGCGTATAGGGATCATCCATAAAAACTTTTTGGCAGATGGATCATTGAGTATTCCAACTCCAACTACCCAACCCATTACTAACCGTAATAGCAAAGTTATAACTAGCACATTCCAACTGAATATTGACCCTTCCGTAGTTAACAACAAAAGCAAGCTGTTAACTGTACCGTAAGTAAACAGCAGTCCTAAATAACCCCAAGGGCGAGAAACGCAAATACAACGCGCCCAACGAATCTGTCGCGCGATAGTATCAGCTACGGTGCTGGTAGCTAATACATGGTCAACTACATAATCGGACAGTACAACCTTATAACCAGCCTCGGCTGGTAAATAGCCAAGTTGAAAGTCATCTGCAAGATAATCAGCGATCGCCCCAAATCCACCAATTGCTTCTAGCGCCTGTTTGCGGATGACAATGGTTGAACCAAAGGCGAATTTTATACCTTCGAGTTGATTGCTGACTAAAACATTGGCATGAAAATCACAAGCAGTGCCAATTGCCTCTAAGATAGTTACCCATCCTTGAGCTAAAGAACGATACAAACAAGTCACAACACCAACCTGCTCATCTTGGAAAGGCTGGATAACTCGTTGCAAATAATCTGTGCCAACTCGAATGTCACTATCGGCGATGAGGAGAATTTCATGTTTGGCAGCAGTGACAGCATTTGCGAGATTACTGACTTTCAGGTTTGCCCCAATGATGCGATCGCTCACTACCAAATTAATATCTACATCTGGGAACTGCTGAATAATTTTTTCGACAACTTTTATACCTGGATCATTGCGATCGCGCACAGCAAATATAATTTGATATTCTGGATAATTCTGTTGGCAAAACGAGGCGAGGTTTTTGTCAGCCTCCCAATCAACTCCACAAATTGGCTTGAGGATGGTAACAGGTGGATGAAACTCCCGATTGATAGCATGGGGGTGACTACAAAAAGCGATCGCTGCATATATGCCGTAGCAGTAGAAAAAGATGGCTGATAAACAAAGAATTATTAAAAATAACTTAATGAGTGCGAGATCAAGACTGAAGAAAGAAGTAAACCCCACTTGAATATTATCTCCACGGTTTCATATGCTACATTTTTAACTCTAGTACACTGAGTTTGCCATCCTCTGTTTGTTTAGTCTTAAAGGTATATAAAAGCAGAGATTAAAAATAGGATTTACCACACTCGGATGAGGAAACAAAAACAGATTTTGGTATAAAAGAATGATAAATTTTGCTTATATAATTTTATGAGTCAATTTTACTCCTGGAAGAAGGCATTCTATAAACTGGCAGCTATACCATCATGAATCTGATTTATTTTCTTTTACGTTCTTCATGGGGGATGGTGGTGATCGCGATCGTAACCGGATTCCTGAGTGGTGGTAGTAGTGCTGGATTGATTGCTTTAATTAGTTCTGCTGCCAATCCTGGTACAACCTCACCCCTGACAACTATAGCTTGGGGTTTTGTGGGCTTGGTAATAGTTGCACTGATTACCAGTATCATTTCTCAGGTAATGCTGGTTCGCCTCTCTCAAAATGCAATCTTGCAATTACGGATGCACTTGAGCCGTCAGATATTGGCTTCTGAGTTAAGCCATTTAGAACAGCTAGGAAATCCGCGAATATTGGCAACCCTCACAGAGGATGTGCAAGCTGTTGCTAACGCTGTCTATATAATTCCTTTCCTCTGCATTGATCTATCGATGGTGTTGGGTTGCCTAGTTTACATAACTTGGCTTTCTTGGTTAGTATTTTTGTTGGTTTTAACTCTGATGGTAGTAGCGCTTGGTAGTTGCCAGTGGCTATTGCAAGGAGGAGGGCGATCGCTTGCTCTTGCTCGTGAGGATCAAGATGTACTGTTTCAGCATTTTCGCACGATTACCGAAGGCGTTAAGGAACTTAAACTCAACTATCAGCGCCGTCAAGTCTTCTTAGAAAAACAACTAGAATCAACAGCTATTAATTACCGTCAGCATAACGTTAAAGGTCTGACTCTTTTCGCATTCACTACTAGTTGGGGCAGATTCATATTTTTTTTCGCGGTTGGTTTTTTGTTGTTCGCACTGCCGCATTTGATTACCGTCAGCCGTCAAACTCTTTCTAGCTACGTCTTGACTTTTACTTATTTGATGTTGCCGATGGACAACCTTGTTAATAACTTACCTCAGATTATTAAAGCTAATGTCGCCTTACAAAAGATAGAATCACTAGGTTTATATCTAGCTAGTCGAGTAGAAACATCGACAGTACCACCTGCTATTAAATCATCTTGGCAAAGATTAGAATTCAAAGGTGTGACCCACACTTATTACACAGAACAACAAGATAGTAGCTTTATTCTTGGCCCCATAGACTTAACACTATATGCTAAAGAACTATTGTTCATTGTTGGCGGAAATGGTAGCGGTAAATCCACTTTAGCTAAATTAATTACTGGACTTTACATACCTGACAATGGAGAAATTTTGTTAGATGGAGAGACAATTAATGAGAATAACCGAGAATGGTATCGTCAACATTTTTCGGTAGTTTTCTCGGACTTTTATTTATTTGAAGAACTTTTAGGATTAGAAAATTCTGACTTGGATACTCAAGTTCAAAAATACCTCAAGCAACTCCAACTAGATCATAAAGTCAAAGTTGAAAATGGGCGACTTTCTACAACTGCTCTTTCTCAAGGGCAGCGTAAAAGACTGGCTTTGCTTACAGCTTACTTAGAAGACCGACCAATTTATTTATTTGATGAATGGGCAGCTGACCAAGACCCAATATTTAAGGAAGTATTTTATACTCAACTGCTGCCAGAACTGCGAGATAGAGGTAAAACAGTGGTGGTTATCAGCCACGACGATCACTATTTTTATTTAGCAGACCGGATAGTAAAACTAAATTACGGCAGAATTGAATATAGCAAGCAGTATCAAGGAATTGAAGATGGCAGAGGCTAAAAACGTACTAGGCACAAACCTGGAGGTTTGCTGCACTTCTCCGATGACTGGGTATTACCGTGATGGGTTATGTAATACAGGTGGTCAGGATTTTGGAATGCACGTTGTTTGCGCTCAAGTCACAGCAGAATTTTTAGAGTTTACTAAATCTCAAGGAAACGACCTCAGCACCCCTGTTCCGGCATTTAACTTTCCTGGTTTGCAGCCAGGCGATCGCTGGTGTTTATGTGCTGCACGCTGGCAAGAAGCGCTTGAGGCTGGCGTTGCTCCACCCGTTGTGCTTGCAGCCACCCATGCCAGAGCTTTAGAAGCCTGTAATTTAGAAGATTTGCAAAAACACGCTTTCACTCACTCTTGATCAGTACTTAGTACACCATTTCATTAATTCGTAGCGAATTGATAAAAATACTCTGTCTTGAAAAGTTGAGCCACTTGCTTGCGGGGGTTCCCCCCGTTGTGCAAAGTGGCGTTCCTACGCCGGGAAACCCGGCTTCGAGGAACTTTTCGCTGCGTTACTTTGCGCTTACCTTGCGTCCCTCTGCGTTTAAAAAGCTACGAATTAATTTATTTTTGTCCAACTACTGATTGTAATTAGTTAGCTCAAACCCACTTTGAACAATAGCATTTCGTACTTTGTCGCTCAAAAGCGCAGAGAGTTCTGCTGCACCTGAACCTGAGGGGCCATTCAGTGGCTCCTCTGGGTTAATTACTGCGGGATGAGAATAAATTTCTACTAAGTCTGCTTGAATCTGAGGTATTAAACCAAGCAAGTATTCCTCGGTCATACTGCTAGTTTGCAGCAACCCGTAGACTCGTTCAGCAAAGTTAATACCATGAGCTTTCAGTAATCCCTCACCATAGCGGCGCAGTCTACCAAATACTCCTGCCCAGACTAGCTTAGTCAGTAACCCACGGCGGTCAAGCTTGAGGGTCATCTTCAGTTCTTCAGATGGCAGACGGATCACCCGGATGTTAAATTCCTGTGCCAATTCAACCAGAATACGCAATACTACGGGATGGGTATGCAGATGTAAATGTCCGTCTACATGGGAAAGGGGCAACCGAGAATCACGAAACTTTTCTAGCTGGGCGCGGATTTCTCGTTGTAATTCTTCACGGGCGGCAGGATGGAATTGATAGCGTAAACCAGCTTGGAGGGGGCTGTCTGGAAAGTTACTTTGTGAGTCAACTAAATGGGGAATTTGGGAAGGTGACAAAACAGACCGACCGCACACCAGCACTAGATGTAGACCGACTGCTAAGTTAGGGTGTTTACGCGCTTCTGCGATCGCCTCTTCAGCAGCCTCTCCCGTTACCATCAGGCTGGTACTAGTTAGTACACCTTGTTTAAAAGCTTTGATAATTGCTTGATTGACACCACGAGAAAAGCCGAAGTCATCACCATTGATAATGACAAAACGACGATTTTGTTTGGGCATAGGAAGCTAGGGACTAGGGACTAGGGACTGGGGATTAGGGAATTAAGAAGCTTTGATTCTTCCCAGTTCCCAGTCACCAATTCTAAATAGATTGTGCGTGTGCAGCAGCCTGCTGAGTGCGGCGTTCTTTCAGGTAAGAGAAGAACTCCCCACCCTCGCGTAGACGACGTACCATCATCTGGCGGTCTGTGAGCATTTCCCGCACAATTGGCAGAATCGCCTTGGGACGGAAGTAGAATTTACGATACATGCGCTCTACTGCGTCTTCAATTTCCTCACTAGAAAGAGTTGGATATTGTAGTGTGGAAGTTTGAATTCCAGAGTTAGCTACTAAAGATTGGTTGGTAAACCAACCGTTGGCTTTGGCTTGTTCGTAAAGTTCTGTACCAGGGTAAGGCGCGGCAATTGAAACTTGAATTGTATGGGGACTGAGTTCGCAGGCAAAGCGAATTGTCTCTTCTACAGTTTCTCTCGTTTCAACTGGTAGACCTATAATGAAAGTTCCGTGAACGGTGATGCCGAGTTTGTGGCAGTTTTTCATAAATTCCCGCGCCACTTCTAGCTTGATGCCTTTCTTGATGCGGTTGAGAATTTCTTGGTTACCAGATTCAAAACCTACAAGCAGTAATCGCAGACCATTATCGCGCAGGGTTTTTAGGGTGTCGTAGTCTAAGTTGGCACGGGCGTTACAACTCCAAGTGAGTTTGAGCCGTTTCATGTGTTCGCTAATGGCGATCGCCCGATGTTTATCTATCGTAAACGTATCGTCATCAAACATATATTCCCGTACCTTATCACCAAATATGGCTTTGGCTTCTTCCATCTCCCGCCCTACAACTTCTGGACTTTTATGACGGTAGAGGTGACCTCCAATCGTCTGCGGCCAGAGGCAGAAGGTGCATTTTGCCGGACAACCGCGACCAGTGTAAAAGGAAATATAAGGATGTAGCAGGTAACCGATGAAATATTTAGTTATGTCTAAGTCACGGGCATAAGTGGGGAGGACGCTGGGCATAGCATCCCAGTCATGAATTAAGGGGCGCTCCTCATTATGGCGCACGTTACCAGTGCGATCGCGGTAGCTCAGACCCTTGATATCTTCCCAAGGTTTACCTTCCGCTAGCTCTTTGCAGGTATAGTCGAATTCATTACGACACACAAAGTCGATAACTGAATTATCCCGCAGCGTCTCGTCTGGTAATACTGCCACATGCGCCCCGACAAAGCCAATCTCCACATCTGGATTCTGAGCTTTTATGGCTTCTGCACACTTGACATCATTAGCCAGTGAGGGGGTGCTGGTGTGCATGATCACCAGTTCGTAATCTTTAGTGATTTTCAGCACATCTTCCACAGTTTGGCCATGAGGCGGCGCATCTACAAGCTTGCTACCTGGGACAAGCGCGGCAGGTTGCGCCAGCCATGTCGGATACCAAAAGGAAGTAATTTCGCGCTTGGCTTGGTATCGTGAACCCGCGCCACCGTCAAATCCATCAAAGGAAGGAGGACTGAGGAACAAAGTTTTCTTCATTGATATCTCTCCTTAGTCAAAGGTCAAAAGTAATTGGGCATTGGGCATTGGGCATTGGGCATGATTGTTATTCTCCCTTGTCTGACTTTTGACTTCTGCCGTCGTCCCTCTGCCTTCTGCCTTTTTAAACTAGCTAGCTTTCATGTTCACATTGATAAACTGTTGGATGAGTGCCAACACATCATTACGGCTGAGTTTCTCTTTGCCATTAGCTAAGGCGTCAAGAGTACCATGTGCCAAGGTGAGCGGAATCTGACAAAAGTCTAGAGCAGGGCCAGCAGGGAGGTCTTTAGTATAAGCATCTGCTAGCACTAGATTGCGGCGTGCATATTCTTGCATATTTGCCGCGCTCCAACCTTCAGGATAAAAGTCTACTCCTCTTTTCAAATCTTCGGTGTGATTACGCAGAATGTTAACAGCTTGCAAACCCCTACCAAAGCCAATTGCTTGAGTACGGTTAGTTGGTGTCCCATCGTACCAAGCCCATAAATCTGATAGTAACAATCCCACCGCGCCTGCAACCCCAAAGGTATAACGATCTAAGTCAGACTCGGTGTGAATTTTCCAGTTGATTTCCGCCCAGTGAGCCATCCGGTCTGCCATTGCAGCGGTGGCGTCCCAAATCCGGGGTGCGATCGCCTCAGGTGCTAAGATTGACCATTCTCTAATTCCAAGGGTGACTTCTGCTAAAGTATTCTCATACCCGCTAAATCCTGAAGAAAAAGCATCAACTGCAAAGCCATCAACGCCAGCTTGTAATGTCAAACTAATTGTTCGTAATAGTTTTGCTTTAGTTGCGTTATCCAGATCGGGATGATCTTCTATTTCATCAATAGCGCGCATACACAAGTATGCTGATGCGACTGCCTCTTGTAATCCAGGCGGTAAAATACTAATTGGAATGTAAAAAGTTCGGCTAGTTTCCTTCAGGATTTGCAGCGCATCTCTACGTAAATCCATTTCCTCACTCCTCTCTTGATTTTCACACCACATGAAGTTTTCAGTTTTTTGATGATACTGGATCTAATTTTTACTAAACCTTAAGAACTGTATTTCCGCTAGTATTTCCTCTAAAAACTAATAGTTGTCGGTATCACAATTAACAAAAATCTCAAATTTCTCAAAGTCTAGTCTAGTATATAAGGCTTTTATGGCAAAAATGCATAGCGTATGAAATACTACAGGCATCATAAAATTTTCACGGTAATATGAACAATTATGCTAAGTGGTCAATTACCTCTCAAGTTATTTAATAGGGAACAGCCAATTTTACATGGTTAAAACCTCTAGAGTCTAAGGCCATCTGGCTAGAAAGCCATACTTCTTGCGCCAATAAAGACAATTGGATAACACTTGGTGACAGATCACAGTAATCTAAAATGACAATAAAGGTCAAGATTTTAACCGAGAGCAGCTTTTTGAAGCTATAAATCACGAAAGATGATTTGATAGATCCACAATAGTGAGCTCCCGTTAATTTACTCTAAATACAGGGCAGCAACATTCAGATTTTCCGATTCGGATTCCATGGTCAAAAGTGCGGGATGTTGGTATTGATGTAAAAATTCATGTAGAAGCCAAAGCTACGCCAGCATTAGCCTATGAACAATGGCTGCACATCGCATTATCAAACGCATTCCAGGAGCAGGATAATGGCAACTTGTGAAATTCATTTACAACTGCTACTTGGTAAACGAGTATTAGACTCAACTGGTAAACCCATTGGACACATTGAGGAAGTACGTGCCCACAAGGTCAAAAATGGGTTGTTCAAGAATATCTAATTGGGTATACTGCAATTTTAGAAAGATTATCCGCGTGGACAATTGGGTTAGGAATTTTACATTTATTTGGGGCACATAAAATCTACGGTGGATATATAGTACCTTGGGACAAGCTAGATTTGACTGACTCTGATAAGCCACGTCTGCTTTGTAGTTTAGAAGAATTAAAGTCATTAACCCAAGAGCCGCAAGATGTAGATGAGGCTTTTGGCAATAGTGCAAAAAATGAATAATTAGCCGCCAATATACGCCGTTGTATTATTAAAAATCTGCCTTCTGCCTTATTTTCAAAACAGGTCGTTTATAGATAGTTTCAATTGCGTGGAATACAAATCTTTTGTAAGGGCACAACAATGTTGTGCCCCTACTTTGTGGAGGTTTAATTTCCCCAGTCCCTATTTGCAAAACAGGTTTATCATGCCGCAATATTTTGGAAAATTACCCACAACTAACCAACCGTGGACAACTATTGGGAGTGTGCAAGCTGTAAATTGGAGCGATCGCACTATCAATTTGGAGTGTGGTAACTCACACCTCAAAATCATCATACTTGCTCCAAATTTAATTCGAGTGAGGCTTGCACCGACTGGGGAATTTATGCATCGCCGTTCTTGGGCAGTAACATTGGATGATTCAGAATGGGCAAAAGTAGCTTTTGAGGTACACGAAACCGATACCACAGTAGAAATTGTCACTGAACAAATACGGGTATGCATTCAAAAACAAGAGTGTCGCATCGCCTGCTTTGACAAAGCTAATCGTCCGTTTGCCCAAGATGTAGATATGGGGATGGGTTGGCGCATGGGTGCAACTGCTGCATGGAAGCAAATTGCAGCTGATGAGCATTTTTACGGCTTTGGTGAACGCACAGGTTTTCTCGATAAACTTAGCCAAGTTAAAACGAATTGGACAGTCGATGCTTTAGATTACGATGCGCTGACTGATGAAATGTACCAAGCCATTCCGTTTTTTATGGCTTTGCGTCCAGAGGTTGGCTATGGCATCTTTTTCAACACTACTTTTTGGAGTCAATTTGATATTGGCGCGGAAAAACCCGGTGTTTGGAAAATGGAAACTCGTAGTGGGGAGTTGGATTATTACATTATTTATGGGCCTGAACCTGCCCAAATTCTGCATACATACACTCAATTAAGTGGTAGGATGCCGCTACCGCCAAAATGGGCGCTTGGTTATCATCAATGCCGCTGGAGTTATGAATCAGAAGATGTTGTGCGCGAACTGGCGCGAGAATTCCGCCAGCGGCGCATTCCCTGCGATGTCATCCACCTCGATATTGACTATATGCGGGGTTATCGGGTGTTTACCTGGAGTCCGAAGCGCTTCTCTAACCCGGCAAAATTGGTAAGCGATTTGGCGGAGGATGGTTTTAAAACAGTCACAATTATCGATCCTGGTGTGAAGTATGAACCAGAAGCCGATTATCACGTTTTTGACCAGGGAATAGCCAATGACTATTTTGTGCGTAAAGCCGATGGTCAATTGTTTCACGGTTATGTTTGGCCTGAGAAAGCTGTTTTTCCTGACTTTTTACGTCCTGATGTGCGTCAATGGTGGGGTGATTTACATAAAAGTCTCACTGACATTGGTGTTGCAGGAATTTGGAATGATATGAATGAACCTGCCATTGATAGTCGCCCTTTTGGGGATGGTGGAGAGAAAATTTGGTTTCCTTTAGATGCACCACAGGGAGGTACAGGGAAGCAGGAGAGCAGGGAGCAGGGAGATGGGGAGAATTTTCCTACGTCCTCTTCAACTCATTTGGAAGTGCATAACTTGTATGGTTTGATGATGGCTAAAGCGTGTGCTGAAGGCTTGCAAAGACATCGTTCAACAGAGCGATCGTTTGTGCTGACTCGCTCTGGTTATGCTGGTATACAGCGTTGGTCTTCTGTGTGGATGGGGGATAACCATTCATTGTGGGAGCATTTAGAAATGTCGCTGCCGATGCTGTGCAATATGGGGCTTTCGGGTGTGGCGTTTGTCGGTTGCGATATTGGTGGATTTGCAGGTAACGCGACAGCTGAATTATTTGCCCGTTGGATGCAGATAGGAATGCTGTATCCACTGATGCGTGGTCATTCAGCAATGTCTACTGCTCGTCATGAGCCTTGGGTATTTGGCGATCGCGTTGAGAACATCTGTCGAGAATACATTAATCTGCGTTATCAGCTACTACCTTATATTTACAATCTTTTTTGGGAAGCAGCAAAAATAGGCGCTCCGATTTTAAGACCATTATTATACCATTTTCCCAAGGATTCTAAAACCTACACCCTTTATGATCAAGTATTGTTGGGAGCTTCTTTGATGGCTGCACCTATTTACCGCCCTGGAGTTGAATATCGGGCTGTTTATTTACCCGCAGGTACTTGGTATGACTGGTGGAACGGCGAAAAATATGAAGGGCCTACCCATATTCTCACCCATGCGCCACTAGAAACAATGCCACTTTATGTTCGTGGTGGTGCAATTATCCCCATGCAAGCTGTTACGCAATATGTTGATCAATCTCCTCTCAATCAACTTCGCATTTGTATTTGGCCAGGCAACAATGAATACAGTTTTTTTGAAGATGATGGATATACAGTAGAGCAAAATCAAAACTATTCTTTAAGAACCATTAGCGTGTTTACAGATGATGAGCGAACAATTATCACAATTGGCGCACGCGAAGGAGAATGGTCACCACAGCGAGAAGTAATTATTGAACTTGTCGGCATTGGAGAACGACGCTTTCAAGATGATGGTTTGGAACATAGCTGGGAATTTTGAAATATGCTCAAAGAGAGATTTTGGGCAAACATAATTTTTTACTGCCAATGCTATAACGACAAAATATGCATATAGATAGATAAAATATCTTCCAATTACTAGTAGCATGACCAGAAAGCCAAGAAACACACTAGCCCAAAAGAGATATTGAACTTTAACAAGCTCGTTTAGATGGGGTTAAAAAACCTCAATGTTAAAAGTCAACTGCTTGCGGCTGCAAGTTCAACAGTCGATCGCCTCACTTTCATTGATAGTACAAGCTACTAGTGCGTTCACCGGAGGTGTTGGCGGAGCCATCGCCATTTTGGTTGGTGGTTTGGTACTAATTGGCTGGAGTTTAGACATTGAATTTCTCAAAAATGGCTTTGATACCAGCGTAGTAACAATGAAGGCAAATACAGCCTTGTGTTTCTTGTTGTCTGGTGTATCGCTACTGTTAATTGAGAGAGGAAGAAAAAGAAAAGACGAAGCTAAAACTTACCTGAACAGCGCTTTTTACCTATGGTTGTCCAGGATGTGTGCAGTAGGTGTGAGCATAATTGGTTCGCTCACACTTGGTCAATATCTGTTTGGTTGGAACTTGGGTATTGACGAGCTTTTATTCCGTGACTCGCCAAATGCAGTATTAACATCCCATCCAGGGCGCATGGGGTTGAATACTGCACTGAGTTTTATGCTTGTTGGTAGATCCCTAGAGCTTGCGGGACATCAAAAAACCAAAAGGAGCTATTGGTATGCCCAAATTCTCACTTTAATAGCTGCTTTAATTTCCCTACAAGCTCTGATTGGCTATGCCTACCAAAGCAAAGTTTTTTACGGCATCCAACCTTATACAACATCAATGGCCTTACACACGGCACTGACTTTCACTGTGTTATCTATTGGTATTGTATGCACGCATCCACACAAAGGATTGATGCAGGTAGTCATGAGTAATAACTATGGAGGTTTGCTTGCTCGTCGTTTGTTGCTTGCAGCAATTCTTGTGCCTTTTACCTTGGGTTGGCTAATTGTTCAAGGTCAAAG
Organism: Mojavia sp.; assembly: GCF_059505145.1. Lineage (NCBI taxonomy): Bacteria > Bacillati > Cyanobacteriota > Cyanophyceae > Nostocales > Nostocaceae > Mojavia > Mojavia sp. The sequence continues at coordinate 206,247 of NZ_JCACKA010000010.1, read as the reverse complement.
AGCCGGAAAATATGACACAGCATTTGCAATATCACTGTTCGCGATCGCCGTAATTTTGATATTTGCCATTTTAATATGGCACAGTGCCGCACATATCGATCACCTCAGCCATCAACGCGATAGTATCCAAGATGCACTGAAAGCCTACGAAGAAAAACTGAGAAGTTTTGTAGATGCTAACGTCATCGGTATTCTATTTGGTGATGTTGATGGAGGCATCCAAGAAGCAAACGAAGAATTTTTGAGGATGATTGGCTACACACGTGAAGATTTATTAGCAGGCAGAATATCTTGGAAGAATGTCACACCACCAGAGTATTTATACTTGGACGAGCAAGGCATCAATGAAGCAAAGGCAAATACTAACGGTGCTTGTACACCTTATGAAAAAGAATATATTCGCAAAGATGGTAGCCGCATCTTAGTTTTAGTTGGTTACGTACTGCTAGGAGAAAAACGGGAAGAGTCTGTAGCGTTTATTCTCGACTTGAGTGAACGCAAGCAAGCAAAGCAACAAATTCTACAACTCAACAAAGATTTACAGCGCCGCATCAGCGAGTTACAAACTTTGCTAGATGTGATCCCAATTGGCATCGGCATTGCTGAAGATCCAGAATGCCAAACTATCAGGGTAAACCCCCATTTTGCCAAACAATTAGGGATATCGCCAGATATGAATGCTTCCCTAACTACCTCCATTGAGGAAAGACCGAAATTTAAACTCTACCGTAAAGGTAGGGAACTTGCAGGAAATGAATTACCCATGCAGTACTCTGCTGCTAACGGTGTTGAAGTTTTAGATTTTGAAGTTGATGTTGTCCAAGAAAATGGCAAAATGGTCAAACTGCTGGAATACGTTACACCCCTGTTTGATGAAGAAGGCAAGACTAGAGGATGCATCGGTGCATTTTTAGATATAACAGAGCGCAAGCAAGCCGAGGAAATCCTGCTAAATCAGCAAAAATGGCTGGAAGAAGTGTTAAATTTAATGCCCAGACCGCTGCTTTTTATCGAACCAGAAACAGCGCGGGTGACTTTTGCCAATCGATCTGCTAATGAATTGGCCGGAGGCGAGTTTCCTAAAGGTATAACCGCTGAAGAATATCATCAGTTTTACTATTACACTGACCTCAATGGCGATCGCATCCCAAACGAGCAAATGCCAGGGGTGCGGGTGGCGCGTGGAGAACGTCTGGATGGGTTGGAGGTAGACTGGCACACCAGCCAAGGTATTCGCTCTTTATTAATATTTGCTGATACCATGCCAGCAATGCACGGCTATCCAGCGACCTGTATCTTGGTGTTTCAAGAAGTTACCAATCTCAAGCAGGTGGAAAAAGCTTTGTCATTGGGTTATAAAAGACTCCAGCTTTTATTTGACACTGCCAGTGAACTACTATCGAGCCAGCATCCTGTAGCATTAATCGCCAGTTTATACGGAAAACTTTCAGAGCAGATTGGTTTAGATGTTTATTTGAATTATTTGGTTGAGCCAAACTCTCAACTAATGCATCTAGATTCATCCACAGGCATTCCAGAAGAATTAGCAACAGAAATTGAATATTTAGAGATTGGTGAAGCAGTCTGCGGTACTGTAGCTCAGACGCGTTGTGCCATTGCGGTCGAAAATGTACAGCAATCAACTGACCCAAAAACAGAATTGATTCGCTCTCTAGGGATTACGGCTTATTATTGTTACCCCTTAATAGCGCAGGGACAGCTTTTGGGTACTCTTTCTTTTGGCTCTCGCACTCGCACTCGCTTCACCGATAATCAAAAAGGAATGATGCAGGCAGTTTGTGACCAAATAGCGATCGCTATGGAACGTGCCAAGTTAATTGCTTCTTTACAGCAGCAAACTGAGCAGCTACAAGAAGCAAACCGCATGAAAGATGAGTTCTTAGCGATATTGTCTCATGAGTTGCGATCGCCCCTCAACGCCATCCTTGGTTGGGCACAGTTGCTCCGTTCCCGCAATCTCAGCGAAACTCAGACTCATAAGGGACTAGAAACAATCGAGCGCAATGCTAAAGCGCAAACTCAGTTAATTGAAGATTTGCTGGATATCTCGCGCATGATTAGAGGCAAATTACGTCTTAATGTTCGGACTTGCAATGTGATTCCAATTATTGAATCAGCCCTTGAGACTGTCAGTTTAGCAGCCCAAGTCAAGGAAATCGATGTGAAATTTTCCTATCCTGGGTGGGAGTCACCAACAGCAAATTTAGCATTGGGAATAAATAGCGGAAATCCCGAATCTACAGTAGTTACAACTAGTCTTTTTGATGTTCCACACCATAGCAACCTCAACGATGCTAAAGAGCTAAATTCAGAATTTCTAGTTTCTGGGGATGCAGAACGCTTGCAACAGATCATTTGGAATCTGCTATCCAATGCCATTAAATTCACACCTCAAGGCGGTAGGGTAGAAATCAGGCTCTCGAAGAACGGCGGTGAGCAGCAAAAGCTCAAGGGTGATATTACTAGTTATGCTCAAATCCAAGTAATTGATACAGGGATTGGTATTAATCCAGAATTCCTTCCTTATGTTTTTGATCGGTTTTGCCAAGCTGATAGTTCTAGTACCAGGGCCCATGGTGGATTGGGACTGGGGTTAGCGATTGTGCGTCATTTAGTAGAACTGCATGGCGGTACTGTTCACGTGGATAGTCAAGGTGAGCAGCAAGGAGCGACGTTTACAGTTAAACTACCACTAATTGTGCCAGATCAGGCAATCGTTTCACAACCACAGAGCCAGGAAGAAGATTCTGCTTCCCTGTACCCTAATCTTAAAGGCGTGCGGGTGCTAGTTGTGGATGACGAAGCTGATAGCCGCGAATTTATCGCCACTGTACTCCACCAGTGCCAAGCCGAAGTGCAAGCAGTCGAATCAGTACAAGAAGCATTGCGGTTAATACTTACGTGGAAACCTAATGTTTTAGTCAGCGATATTGGTATGCCTCAAGAAGATGGTTACTCTTTAATTCGGAAACTGCGATCGCAACCACCAGAGCAAGGGGGAACTATTCCAGCAGCAGCTTTAACAGCCTATGCTAGAGCAGAAGATCGGATGCGCGCTATACAGGAAGGTTACCAGTTACATTTACCTAAACCAATTGAAGCAGCTGAATTAGCTACAGTAGTTGCTAGTCTTGTTAGTCGCACCTGAAAATACATTACAACTAACACTGTAAAGAAGCAGATGAAAAATATTCACGTTTAGCGACAGGCATTTTTAGTCTTTATTTAAGATGGTAATAAATTCAGAGGATGTTCATACTTGCTTTGACAAGTTAACAACTAATGATTCTTCGCTATTGCCTACCCTTGGATATGCCTAGGGTTATTGATTTTTGATTAGGTGATTTCTAGCGAGGGCCAGCAGTCTTTTGTATGTCTATTAATCGATTATAAACCTGCGTTTTTAAGTTATTGTCATTTTGTAGTTCTAGCGTAATCTTGTTGAAACGATCAATACTAAGACCATTATCTTGGACTATTTTTAGAGAACGGGTACAGTAATTCACTGCAATATCTTGAGCCTTTTTTGGCAGAGTACTTATACTTTGAGAGTCATTACAAACAATCTTAGGAATTTCTCTACCACCAATAATTTTTTTAATTTCATCAAAGGCTTGCTGACGTGCTGGCTCCATTGCTAATACAGCTTGAGCGTAGCTATTTATTTCATTATTATTAACTGGTGATGGAGTTTGAGCGTTAGCTTTACTACTTAAAACTAAAGCGCTGGCAACCAAACTAGTAGTGGCGATCGCACTATAAGATAAAGTTTGGGAAAGCAGCCGCTGCCAGCTAATTCGGAAAAAGAAATCAGAAAAATTTTTCATATGATGGGTGACACAGAACTACAGTAGGGATATGATATTGGCTTTGAATTATTTTAGGAGTGAGAAGTTCCAGAAAACTTCCAATCCATCAAACTTTTATATTTATTTTTAGCTTTCTTTAGAAAGTTGGCACAGTTCAATGACTTTAGTCTGAAATATTGACATATCAGAATATCCTTGCTTGAGATTCACTTCTAACTCTAGTAGTAAAGGCAAGGTAGAGATGAGCTGCTGTACAGAAAGAGATTTGACTTCTTGCTGTAAAAAGTAAATACGTTTGGGGTTACCTATCTCAGCAGAAGAAGCGATCGCTTGGGGATTGCGCTCACCACTTTCCATCATAATTTTTACCCATAACCAAGTACGAAATTGACCAATCAGTGTAGCAACTATTCGTAAGCCAGGTTCAGAAGCATTCATGAGATCGCTCAAGATTGCTAAAGCTCTAGCTGTGTCTCCGATTCTAATTGCTGCTGCTAATTGTAAACTATTCTGCGTAGTATTTCTTACTAGCTTAGTAACCGTCTCTACATTTAAGGGCTGGTTACTACTACTAGTATAAAGCCGTAATTTTTCTATTTCATTGTAGAGAAGGCGTGTATCGTTACCTACAGATTCCGCTAATAGTTCCGCAGCATTGGCAGTTAGTTTTACACCCGCGATTTCCGCAGCTTGCTGAACAGCTTGCACCAGCAACTCCGTCTTCCAAGGCGGAATCAAAGGAAATTCACGGAACTCAGTGGCGAGCTGCTTCAAAATTTTCGTAGATTTTAAACGTTCGTCAGGCTTGTTACGACTGGTGAGCAATAAATATGAGCTTTCGGGAATTACTGGTAGGGTACGTACAAGTTCTGCTAACACATTCTCTGGGCAGTGCTGACAAAGGGTAGTATTGATCAGCCATACTAACCGTCCACCGGCTCCAAAGCTTGGTGTCATGGCTTCATTTAATCCCTGAATTACCGCATCAGGTTGATCTGGAAGCAAACAAGTGTAGTTAAAACTTGTCCATAGAGGATCGAGGACGCGATCGCGCAACACAGCAACCGCCTTTTCTATGGCAAAATCATCTTCACCCCAGTAAACATAGATTGGCATCGAAAAACCTCAAAAAACCTCAAAACTACTTTGTTAATCAGGGTAACTTTGCCTAAAATCTATCAAGAGAGCGCGCGAGGCCAAGAAGATTGGACGACAACTATCAAACTTACTTGAATCGGGTAGCACGAATGACGCTACCAGAAGCTTACAGATCCCAAGTCCAGCACATTCAGGAATCTGCTAAATTTCAGCCAGATTCCGGATATAGGCAAGCAGTACCATTTCCAGGCTATACGTTAATTACCCCGCCTGCGGTAGAGGCCTCAGAAAACTCTGCTTTCTATGCCCAGTTACAAGATTACCAACAGCAACTGTTAAAGTTGTCTGTGGACAGTGATTTGATTGTGCCTGTACCCTCTACTAGCTTCCATTTGACGTTAGCAGATTTGATCTGGGACAGTGCTTACCGTGATGCTTGCGAGAAAAACCCTGAATTTGAGCAGCAGTTACGTTCTTGCTTGGCTGAAATTTTTCAAGAATATCAACAATCTATCGCTAGTGAGAGCCAACCCATTTATTGGCAAGTGCTGGGACTGATTGTTATGCCAAGAGCTGTAGGCGTTTGTCTAGTACCTCAAGATGAACGTTGTTACGAGCAGATCATTAAGTTTCGTCGAACCATTTATCAAAATCCTCAGTTAATTGCCTTGGGCATCGAACAACACTATCATTTCACTGCCCATATCACACTAGGCTATTTTGGGGAGATTTCCTCTGATTTAGACCGTACAAACTTCGGTACGATGCTATCTCAGTTGAATCAACAATGGCTTTTAAACTCACCAAAATTTTTGATAGATCGTGTTGAACTACGAAAATTCGACGATATGACACACTATTATCGTCAATCAGACTGGCCAAGTTTAGTCATTAGTCATTTTTGAGTGTTGAGTGCTGAGTAATGAAGTGTTGAGTGCTGAGTATTTAGTAAAAAATTACCTAGTACTCAGCACTTTCTCAAGTCAAACCCCTATGTATTTCGTACATAACGAATTGATCAAAATATTCACCCTTTTGCCTTCTGCCTTCTACTTACTTCAGCTTGAAAACTTAAAATTCTTTATGTTGATACGCAAGGTAAATAGCTTCTAAAAACACATCAGACGCAACATCTGCGGGAATTTGTTCTAAGTTAATAATAATTTGAACCTGCTGAGATAACTTGAGGGAAAGCAAAGCTCTTGCCTTAGATGACATTGCACTACGTCGTTGTAAATATTCCCGAATTACAGCAAAGTCATCTGGTAATAATTTTGATAAATCAGAAGTTTGGATTAGCTGCTCATGAAATAACTTTGCTTGTTCTGATATCGTAAAAGTCGCTGATGCTGTGGAGATTTGGTCTTGGATGACAATCGTACCAGCTGCTAAATCACCTAAGCGTTTTTCATGGCGACTCAACATAATTAAAAAAGCCCCAATATACAAAAACTCATCAATGGGACGCAGTAAGCCACGTAAAGTTGCTTGTTGTAACCCAAGGGGTCTACCATCATCTCGAACAACACGAATTTTAGCAAATCGTTTACCAGGGGTTTGCCCTTGCCATAAAGTTTCAAAAAATACAAAATAACCCGTGTAAATAGCAAAAGTAACAATAAAAGCGATCGCCAGCAACCACAAACCTAGAGCAGTGCCAAAAATCCTTGACCAAAAAGCTGTTAGCTGTATTGCCACAGTTCCCCAGATAAGGAAAAATCCCACCAAAATTACAGCCAAAATATGATAATCAATAAGCAAAGCCCAGGCGCGATTACCAATTCCAGCGAGGGTGAATTCGAGTTCTACACTTTCTGGCGTGCGAAATGTAACACGATTAAAAAGATGCATATTAGTCAAATTTAGCGTTTAAATGTCGCGATCGCGTAACTTCAAGCCCAAGCCTTCACGACGACTCCGCAAGTCATAGTAAATAACAGCTTTGACTGTTTGCCAAAATGGTAAAACAACTGCCCCACTAGCAAAACTTACAGCTAGGATTAACACGAACGCCAGCAGACTAAAAACGCCATTGCCCTGTTGTGTTAAGGGCGCAAAAATTAACTGAATAATAGTGGTGATAATTTGAAGCCCAATTTGTACAGGTATTGTAATTAAAAAAGCTACAAATCCGATCAAAAGAATTCGCCAGACGTAACCCTGAGTTAACTCCCAGCTACGACTAATAGTTGAGGTTCCATCAACATTATCTTCAATTGCAAGCGGCACATCTACTAAATAAAATCTTGTTAACAACCAGCAAATTGCCACAAGTGCAGCAACGCCTACTACAAAAGCTACTAAAAAAACCAGGATAGAAGCAGCTGCACTCGCTTGACCTATCCCTCCAACCAACGCCGCGGCTAAAACGCCCAACAGCACGAATACAAAACCAACACCGAAAATAATTCCCATACTGGCAATCAACATTAACACCGTTGTTAATAAAAACTGCCACAATCGAGAATTGACAAAACCTTCTCCAGCAGCAATACTTTCGGGTTGCTCAACCAAATCGCCAAAAGCCAAGCGAGAAATTAATGCTGAAAGGGCAGAAAACTTCGCCCAGCCATAAATTGGAACAAGTATCCACACATAAGCCTTAAGAGCAAGTAAAAAATACTCTTTCAGATGAGAACGATACAACCGCATTCCTGCACTCACAACATTTCCCACACTTAGGGGTTGCATGGGACTGGAAGAACCAATATTGCCAGACATGAGGACAAATTTTCCTAGATAGTACAGAGATGAATTTGAGGCTATCTTAAAGTACGTTAAACCAAATATTCTTAAAATTTATGAATATTCAACGTTGGATTGCAAGACGAGAACCAAATTGGCAGCGTTTGGATTACCTTTTAAGACAAGTAGAAACAAAAGGGCTAAAGTCACTGCGGGCACTTGAAATCTGTGAATTAGCGAGTTTATATCGTTCCGTGGCGGCAGATTTGGCACGCGCCCGTACTCAAAAAGTCGGTAATACTTTAATACAAAGTTTACAATCATTAACCACTCGCGCTTATACGCAGATTTATCAAGGTTCACGTCGCCAAGAATGGCAAGCTGCGATGGAATTCTACAGATGGGGGTTCCCATCTGTAGTGCAGCAAACATTTCCATACATCGCTACTGCTACCGCCTTGTTTCTACTGGGGGCGGTAGTTGCTTGGTGGTATGCTTGGCAAGACCCAACCTTTATGTCGTTACTAGTACCTGAAAGCTTAATTTCCCAAGTGCGAGATGAGCGCAAATTATGGATGGGGTCGATTGTGGGGATTGAACCCATAGCATCCAGCAATATTATGATCAATAACTTGTCAGTTTCCTTTGGGGCTGTGGCTGGTGGGATGACAGCCGGAATATACACAGCCTTTTTGATGGTATTTAATGGCTTATTAATTGGTGCTATTGGTACTTTAGTTGGTCAAAATCAACTTGCTTATCCCTTTTGGGCATTTGTATTTCCTCATGGTTCCCTAGAATTACCCGCCATCTTTTTAGCTGGGGGTGCGGGATTATTACTAGCAAAAGCAATTTTATTTCCTGGTATATATCGTCGTCGTGATGCACTGAAATTTTACGGTTCGCAAGCGGTGCAGTTAGTATTTGGAATTGTACCTCTGTTGATGATCGCTGGCGCTATCGAAGGCTTTTTATCTCCTAATCCCAACGTGCCTAATCCTTTAAAATATCTCGCTGGGCTGGGATTATTTGTGCTTCTGGTAAAGTACTGTAGCCGCAAGCGGCTTTATGCAAATTCTCAAAAATAAAGCAACAGATAATGATTGTCGTTTCGCTCAAATGTAAAATTAAAAATTTTAAAATAATTAAATACTTTTAACTTTTACATTTTGGAATTGCATGATTTTTGAATGTAGAACTTATTTAATATAAAATATGAGCAGTCCAGAGCATTCCATAATGCAACTTATACCAAGTTGCGTTCTGTTGTAGTAATCTTTCGTTAGGGGAGGTTGCTTCGCTCCACTTTGTTTCGCTCGCAATGACAGTTGCTACTTTTGATTGCAACTTGGTATTAGCTTATTTAAATAGATAGAATTACTTAAACCTAAAAGCCCTTGTAAATACTGATGCATAGTGGCGGTAATAAATATCCGGTTGAAAAAGGTTGATAAATTTCTGTAATAAGCTTTTTCTCTTCTATAGGGAGTTGGTTTTATAAAAAAACCGTACTCTAAAAAACAATATTTTGTTGTTTAGGTAGTAATACTACTTAGATTTAAGGGAAAATACTACTTAATAAATGGAATTGCAAATTATTAATAAAGTTTTGATAATATAGTGGACAAATTCATAAAATTTTAAATATTAATTAATTAGCACTGTAAACACTTTATGTCTTCATAAAGTCATAGCTAATTATGAGAAATCAACTGTTTATTTCTTTACTTGCTGCTACTTTGGGAACTAGCATTTTCTGTGCAAATGCTCCTGCTAGAGCGTATGAGATAAAAAGCAGAGACCAGGCTCCTGATGAATTCAAAAGTATTCTTCAAGACTTTAGAGCTTTCGTCGGTGAAGAAGCTCATACTTTATCACCTGAAACTATTAATGCTAAAAAGGTAGATCTTTCTCAGTTGCAACTTAAATTTGCTCATGAAGTAAAAGTCTTCTTTATTGGCGAAACGGCTGGAGGTTACCGCAACCGCTTAGATTTCAAAGCTGTTGAAGGTTCTACAGTGACAACAGGCAAAATCTTTGGCGATACTTCTTGTAACGCTGGAGATGCAAAATTTGCTAATTTTAGTAAATTTTGCTCTAATCCTAATAAACCGTTAGCAAATAAAGTTGCACCCAACAGACCTTTGAACGTGGGTGACTGGGTGAATTTAGGCTCGATGAGCGCTGGTACAAAATTGGACTTTTTGCTGCACTCAAATGATATAAACGGAGGCATCTACGGAACAGATGTCAACGGGAACAAGGCAAAGGGTATCTGGAGTTTGAATACAGCTTTGAACCCAGATGGTATGCAGCACGCCATATCCTATCTCTATAAGGACTACTTAATACTCGGTTTTGAAGACTGGTGGGGAGGTGGCGACAAAGATTATAACGATACAGTTTTCGCCATTGATATTGGTAAAGAAAACGCTAGTGTTGTTAAGCCTGTACCAGAACCTTCCGCAACTATGGCACTATTTGCTATTGTTGGACTTGGCTTTTTAACAACTCGTCGTCGTCGTGCTGCTTAGGTTGTTAAAGTTGATTCCGCGCCTTAAGTTGCAAATATCGTTCAACCAACTGATCTGTGATTTGATTGGCTGGTGCATCAAGTACTAACACACCTTTTTGTTTCAACTGGGCAAAGGCAACTTGTCGCTGTGCTAATAAATCTAAAGCAACTGCACGGACATAACCATCTGTAACATTTTCAGTGAAGGTGTGTGCTAGATGATCCACTTTAGGATCTCGAAGAGTAACACAAAATGGTAGATATCGGGGTGCTAGGCGGGAAAGGGCAGCGAGGAGTTCAGTAGAAGCAGTGATATCAACTAAGTCAGTAATTAATACTACCAATGCCCGACGAGTTTGTCGCTGCACAATGTTGGTGACTGCGCCTAAATAGTCAGATTCCAGCAAAACTGGTTGTATCGGAGTCAGGCGCTCAATTAGCTGACTCAGATAATTTTGACCACGTTCAGGAGGAATCCACGTATGCATTTGGCGGTCAAATACACCTACACCTACGCGATCGCCTCGTTGTAAACCCGCTAAAGCTAAAGACAAAGTAGCATTCAAACCCCAGTCAAATCGCTGTAAACCCTGCACTTTTGCTGTCATCAATCGCCCGCGATCTAGCAAAATTAGCAGAGTTTGCTCCTGTTCTGGTTCTAAAACCCTTACCAATGGCGTTGTATTACCATAGGGCCCTACACGACGGGCCGTAGCTTTCCAGTCAATTAACCGCAAATCGTCACCGTTGCGATAGTTACGCAGTTCGGCAAACTCCGTACCAATACCAAGTTGGCGAAATTGACGGATTGATCCAGATGATTGCAGTGTGAGACGAATTGAAAGCGATCGCAACCCGACTAAATCTGGATAAACTTTTACCCGTAGCTTTTGCGGAATTTTCCAATCATCCCAAGCTAATCCCCACATTCCCAGTTGTCGTACTTGAATATTTCCCCAAGCAAACTCTCCCCGTTGTGTTGGCTGGACGGTATATGTTAATTCTTGGGTGCTGTTTTTTGCAATATTAGTGCTGAGTGTGGGTACAGAAACATCAAATCCTGTTGGGTAGTAGTCGGGGATTTGAATTACAGCATCAGCATTACCCGATTTTACTGTTAGCACAACCGAGTTATCTCGACCGATAGATAATCGTGATGGAAATTCGCGGGTAACTTGAACGCGATCGCGTCGTACCCTAACACCATCTACAACCATTAATCCTAAGACTACGACATCAAATAATAGTGTGAGGGCGATGCTGAGAGAAATGCCGAAAAAGATGGCTAAGATCGGGGCGATCGCAATTCCTAAAACTAATAATAAATAAACTCTATTTCCAGGAACCATTATTTAAATTGAAAAAGATTATTTTTTGATTATAAATATTAAAAACTAATCAAGTGTTCAATCGTTCATACCCACCAAATAATAGTAGCCAACCTGCTACAACTACCCAGTGTATTGCAACTGGAGTCCACAAAGAACCACTTTGTAAATAAGCACTAGTACAAATAATCCCTAAAAATCCTGCTAGTAATAAAAAAAATGGATTCATAAATGTCGGGAATCCAGCAGGGTATGCTGTTAAGGCATTAAGAGGATGGTAAATAATAAAAATTGCTAAACTTATACATCCCCACAACCCTTTTTTAATTGGTGAAACATTTTCTGTTACATGAGGCAATAGTAAAACTCGAAAAAAAATCTCCTCTGTGATTGCAGGTGTAAATAAGCAAATCGCTATGAGCTTGATTATTTCTGCTAAATTTAAATGGACAAAACCAAATTTAAGGAAATTGAAATATAAACCAATGGGTACGGAAATTATTGTAAAACTTAATAATAATATTATTGAAGTCAAGCAAGAACGAGTATTAGGGATTATTGAAATTGCTGCTTTCAGACGATATATTATCTTTAAGTTTAATAAACTATTCAGTTGGTGTCGCATTTGGCTTGGAATTAACTTCAGTATTTGATTCATTTGGACTAACATTTAAATTTGAGCTAGGGCTAACGAGAGGTGATTCTTGACCCGCACGTATGATTACTTTTTCATATTCCCTAACAACCTCTTGAAATTCAGCAGGTTCAGTGACGCTATACTTAAGCCTAATTAGCAAAGCTCGTCCATCGGCTGCTAAACTTTGGTGAAAAGTAGACCAGCGCTCTACTGGAATTACAGCCCGAATAGAAACTAAACTAGCAGCAAGACCTCCCAAAAAAGCTCTAATTTTAATATCATCTATTACAGAAACTATTAAGGTTGTAATTAAAGTACCGAAAAGTATAATTAGATTCCAATACCAATTTAAATTACTGGAAGATTCATATTTACCAATAAGATTTTTACAAATATCACTTTTCAACTGTTCTAAAGTTTCTTTATTTACAGGGTAATTACTCCCTAAAAAAGGTAATGGCGATGGCGATGGTGATAGTGAAGGTGATGGCGCTGGTAATGGTGAAGCAATACATTGGACTACAGCTTGATTTTGAGCAGTTTTTTGTCTCCCAACTAAAAAAACTGCCGAGATAACCAAAATACTCAGAATGCCTCCAGAAAGCAAAACTAAATAACGCCGATTTTGGGATTTTTCTTGATTCATCAGACCCTCATCTATTTATTTACTCATCCTTATTCTTCACCTTGGAACTGGGACTTGATTAATTACAGCCGCAATTACTGCATCAATTTGTAAACCATCTAGCATCGCTTCTGGTTTGAGAATCAGGCGATGACGCAGCAATGGTGATGCAACTGCTTTGACATCATCTGGTGTAACAAAATTCCTTCCTGCTAACCACGCTGCTGCTTGAGATGTCTGCAACCAAGCACCGGTAGCGCGAGGCGATGCACCTAATGCTAAATCCGGGTATTGCCGTGATGTTTTGACCAACGCTAGAAGATAATCAATAATTGCCTCAGTTACCTTAACTTCTTTGACTGCTTGTCGTGCCTCCAAGATTTCGCTTACTGTTGCTATAGGTTTTAAACGATTAATATCTAAGCGCTTGGCTGCAAACCCCGCCTGACGATTGAGTAACATTTGCTTTTCGGCAGCTTGATCGGGATAATCTACTGCTAACTTAAATAAAAACCTGTCTAGCTGCGCCTCTGGTAAAGGATAAGTACCTTCAAATTCCAAGGGATTTTGCGTTGCAATTACCCAAAATAAATCCGGTAAAGGCAAGCTTTCACCATCTAGCGTTACTTGCATCTCTTCCATTGCTTCTAGTAAAGCCGCTTGTGTTTTGGGGGGAGTGCGGTTAATTTCGTCTGCTAGTAGCACCTCAGTGAAAACTGGGCCTTTTCTGAGGGTGAAACTGCGGCTATTGAGGTCAAAAATATTTGTCCCAGTAATATCTGATGGCAAAACATCCGGCGTTAATTGAATCCGGCGAAACTCTGCTTGAATTAACTGCGCCAACACTTTTACTAAAAGTGTTTTACCAGTTCCCGGTACTCCTTCCAAAATTATGTGTCCACCCGCTAAAAGTGCTACTAGTAGTTGCTGTACAAGGCTGGATTGTCCCACAATTACTTGGTTAAGTCCTTGACCGAGGCGAATTAAAACAGAATGGATCTCGCTCATATTTTATTGATAAATTCTTATGCAAAGAAACGTATCGAAAACGTAAAATTCTAGCTATTAATTTTGAATTTTTCTCAGGTTCCGCCATTTCCCCAACCAGCTTAACAGGTCTCGTTCGCTCATAGGTCGTTTTCGGGATTGTAGCTTTAATAATGCAGCTAATTCTGCTGGACTTGCACCTGTTTTTTCTACCCAAGCGTTAATCAAGGCTTGGGGTTCTAGTGGTATTTGCCCTAATCCCAAAGACTTTTGTAGTTGTAGTTGTTCTTCTTTGCCAACCATCTCCACAACAAAATCTGTAGATTCAGCTTTTTGAAGAACTCCCGCTAAAGCTTGGATATATGCCTCACTATTGTCTAAGCCTGGTGTATTTAAAGTGACTGGCTTACCAAAGCGACGATTAAGCGCCCAAATTAGTACTAATAGTAAAATAACTGTCTGCAAGAATGCCGGAAACAAGGGTATGTTAGCAAAATAACTTAATAAGTCGCCTTCGCCTTCTTTTTGCTGTACATCAGCATCTTCGTAGCCATGAAGATATTCATCGACAAAAATTACATTATTTTGTTTACTAACCAAATCTGCTAAATATTTAAAATTACTCAAGTTATCTTGATAAGCATTAGCAGCTAAATAAGGAGTAGTAGAAAAAATTACTTTTCCTTGATCGTGCTTTTCTTCCCAAACGACAGCGCCGAAGCGATCGCCTAACAAAATTTGCTGCTGTTCTGTTTTCTTATAACGTCTTCGGGTTGCAATCTTGACATCACCAAACGGGGAATTCTGCATAGTGCTAAAATCTGCCCCTGTTGCTGGGTAACGCACGCCTAAGGCGATCAAAATATTACCTTTTGCTAACCAAGCGCGTTCTTCAGGATTCAGCAGTGGTGAAGTGAGAGTACTATATACCTGTAACAGAGTTACTGGACTTTTCTCTGCTTTGAGATCACTCCAAGGTCTTTGCCAGCGCTTGATAGTAATTCCTTGCTGTTGCATAAAAGCGTACCAAGCACCATAGCCATCAGCAGCACGGCTATAGGTGGAACCACTATTAATTGTGCTACTAGTGGGAGCCGCTATCAAGCTGAGTAAAATGCAGACCGCCAGTGCGATCGCCCCCAGCCATGCTAGGCGGTTTGAGCGTTTCATGTTGTGTACGAACGATAGTTTTAAGTCTGAATCTTAATCTAGATTTCCTTTGTTTGTATCTGTTATATTCTGCTTTCAAATTAGTGTAAGTTAAAGCTTGCCTGAATCGCTGATTAGGTATTGTCAACTCTGCTGGAATTATTAATTTGCAACTTCACCCAAATCAAGAAAGGAATTGCTAGCACTTGAGTTGTGGCAGAAAAGACCACTAGTGAGGTAATTGAGCGATCGTATAAAATACCCATGAGAGCGCTACCTACAAACCAAGATAAACCATAGCCAGTGCTAAAAATGCCATAAGCTGTAGCGCGTTTTGCCTTCGCTACCATTCCGGCGATCGCGGCTTTTAAAATCGATTCTTGTGCTCCCATGCCTATACCCCAAAATGCAATTCCTAACAGAGCTAGACGGGTATCACCAAAAAATACCAACGGCGCAAATAAGGATGACAATAAGGCTGCACCTATCAGAATAGAAATACCAATGCGGTCAAATAAATATCCAAATATTAACGCTGCTACGGCATCTACTCCCATAGCCATAGCGTAAAACAGGGGAATCATTTGCCCAGAAGCGATTTCGCTTTTGTGGAAATGAAAGGCAATAAGCGGGAAATCAGCGTATCCGGCGGCAATAATTGCTACAGCACCAAGATAAATCCAAAATACCCGTGGCATTCCTTCATCTTGGCTCGTAACAGTTTCGGCTTCAAAATCGCTGGGATTTGGATAAATTCGTTGTAAAACTAATAAAACAATTAATCCCAACACCGCAGGCACAATTAAAATTGTAAAGCCGTTACGATACTCTCCCTGCCAATAAACCATAGCTGCTACAGCCAAAGGGCCCATAACTGCACCTGTTTGATCCATAGCCTCATGCAAACCAAAGCCAAAACCTCTACCAATTTGGCTGACACCGTGAGAAAGTAAAGCATCTCGCGGAGGAGTACGAATCGCTTTACCTGTGCGTTCAGCCATCATCAAACCTGCGGCTGCTTGCCACGTTCCGGTTAAGGCTAAAAGAGGCACAACTGCGGTGTTTAAAATGAAACCTAAAGTTGTGATGCCCCAGTATTTGCGTGTCTGGTCGCTGAGATAACCGATCACTAACCGTAACCCATAGCCAATCAATTCCCCAAAACCAGCCACCAGACCTACTACAGTACCGCTAGCTCCTAAAACTTCTAGGTAAGCCCCGGTAATGCTACGTGCGCCCTCATAAGTTGCATCAGCACAGAGACTCACAAAACCGAGTAAAATAACAAACTTTAAAGCGGCTGTTTTCTGCGGCATACCCGTAAGTCATAATTTGTTGCTTCCACATTGAAGCACGGGGTAGTATCGCAGAATGGTTAATTTTGAACAGCGAAACTACGATTATTTGGTATTACTCCATCAACATCAAGCGTAGAGGATCTAACCGCACATACCAAGGAAAAGGTTGGTCTTTAATCACTGACCATTTTTCTTTGAAGAGTTCAGCTTGTAAGTGATAATCGTGAGGATTATTAGCCACAGAATGTAGTTTTAAAAACAAAGTTATGCGGTGCGGTGTTTCGCTAGTTCTAGCTAACCAGCAAGCAAAGGTATTTTCTTGGTTGGAGTCGCTGGTTAAGATGATGTGATGGGCACGAATGCCAATGTAAGTTAATTCGTTGGGGATTGGTTCCATAATTTGAAGAGTACAACCCCAATCACTTGCTTCTACCTGATACGATGAGACAAGACTAGCAGGAGAAAAGTTTTTGCAACCTGTGATTTTAGCAACACTCATAGTTACAGGATGCTCAAAAATTTCGTATTTAGAATTATGTTGAACTGCTCTACCATCTTCTAAGATCAACAAATTGGGACAAATCCGGTAAGCTTCTTCCATATTATGAGTGACGAACAGAGTCACACCTGGATAATTAGCTAAAGTTTCGGTCATTTGCTGTTCGAGTTGACTCCGCAGATGAGTATCGAGTGCGGAAAACGGCTCATCTAATAGTAATGTTTCTGGTTGACTAGCCAAAGCTCGTGCTAAAGCTACCCGTTGTTGCTGACCTCCAGAGAGTTGGTGTGGATAGCGATCGCCTAATCCCTGCAACTGCATAGCTATTAGTTGCTCTTCTACTAGTACCCGAATGCTCCCGGTAGATAACCCTTTGGGTAAGCCAAAAGCAATATTTTGTGCCACGCTCATGTGTGGAAACAGAGCATAGTTCTGAACTAAAAAACCGATACGGCGATCGCGGCTAGGTAAATTAACTCCTTTTTCCGAGTCAAATAGCACTCTGCCATTGAGGATAATCCGGCCTTTTGTCGGTGTTTCTATCCCGGCGATGCACCGCAGAATCATGCTTTTACCCGCTCCAGAACCCCCCAACAATCCTAACGGTTGCTGATCGCTATTAAAGGTAACTTTAAGATGAAAACTCGGTAGATGTTTTTCGATGTCTACGATTAGTCTTGCACAGCTAGTTGTATCTTGCTGAAATTTCAATTTTGAATTTTGAATTTTGAATTTTGAATTTTGTTGTCCCCTTGTCTCCCTATCCGCGCGTCCAACTTTCCTCCTCATTTCTTGCCAGAAGTTGACGGCAATAATTCCAAATAGAGAAATCACCATGATAGCGATCGCCCAAAACCATGCCTCATCCATTGCTCCTGCTTCTACGGCAAAATAAATCGCCATCGGGATTGTCTGCGTTTGTCCAGGAATATTACCAGCCAACATCAAGGTTGCACCAAATTCTCCCAAAGCACGGGCAAAAGCAAGAGTTGTAGCCGCTATAATTCCTGGCAGTGCTAAAGGTAAAGTGATACGCCAAAAAATTGTCTTTTCCGAAGCACCAAGAGTTTTAGCTACCCGCAGCAGATTGCCATCAATCTGTTCAAAAGCTCCCAATGCAGTTTTATACATCAGTGGAAAGGAAACAATTGTAGCTGCGATCGCTGCACCATACCAAGTAAAAACAATGGTGATATCCAATGGTTGCATGAGTTTCCCTACAGGGCCATTTTTACCAAAAAACAGCAGCAATAAAAAGCCGACAACTGTAGGAGGCAAAATTAGGGGAGCTACAAACACACCCTCAATCAACGATTTACCTTTGCCACGATACTCTAACATCCAGTAAGCAGCAGCAATGCCGAGAAAAAACGTGATAAATGTGGCAAGTAATGAAGTTTTAAGTGATATCCAGAGGGGCGATAAATCCTGAGGCATAGATTTTTTGAGCAATTATTTCATAATTTACCAACTTTTACCTGATTAAGTTGGTAAATATTAAATTGCGATCGCATATCACAACCATTACAAAATACTGCTTGTCTAAAATGAGTAGCGATTACTACAATTATTGTGGTTATGTGTAATCAATTTTCGGGCAAATTAGTTCATAAGAAATGCGATCGCGTTATGCCTCTGGCGTTGCATAATGGCGGGATGAATTATCATTTTTGTCAAAAGCTAAAAGTAAATTCTTAGCGCCTTTGCGCAAAACAAAATTCATCCCATTAATCAGCAACGCCGAGAAGCGTAATTAACACCAAGTTGCAATCAAAAGTAGCAACTGTCATTGCGAGCGAAACAAAGTGGAGCGAAGCAATCTCCCCTGACGAAAGATTACTACAACAGAACGCAACTTGGTATAACCACAGATGTACACAGATAAATTTGTACCTAAAGTAAACAAAAATCCCACCCCTTGAGCGAAGCGGAAGAGGCGGGAGTATTAAAGAATAAAACAAACCTGATGAGGTAGCAAAATTAACTGGATGCTGAATTAGCTGCCTCGGACGCTTTTGCATTTGGTGGACTACCACCCATGCGAATCTCGGAAGTGAAGGAAGCCATACTAAAGCCGCCAAAACGTTTCAGGACACTTACTCGCATCCGCAAATTAGGGCTAGCAAACCAGAGGCGTTCCTCAGACCACATAGTTTCATACTCTGTAGTCAGCGTCAATGCACCATCGCCACCCATTTTATAGCGTCCAGCGACTGGAGCTTTTTCGGCATAACCCATTTCGCGTAGTAACTTGCCTTCATCTGGGTTATCAGCATCGGGTACTGAAACTAACACAGTAGATCCCTTGTGTTTTTCTTCGTCCCACTCCATCGTGCCGTTCCAAGTAACTCTAGCACCGCAGGAGGCATCACTAGGGTTAACTTCGTATTGTTGGCACAGTTTGATCACCTCTGGATGATCTGCGGCCAGCGTCTCAATAACGATATCTGACTTACCATCTTCAGATTGCTTGAACGCCAAATGATGACTAGTACGATGGGAAAACCACTTACCAGCGCTCAACTCAAAAAACTCTTTTATATTCATGAATGAAACTACCTGCATCAAAATGCTGAAAATCCCACTTATTATTAAAAGGTAGCAGGAGGAGGTGTTGACCTTAAGTTTAATTGCCGTTTGCTTGGAGCCTCTGGAGAGAAATTCTTGCTGCCTCAGCAACATTAAAATGGCTGTCTCTTGCCAGATAGTTCAAAGCGGATACACTCTTGGGGGTGGGAAGATTGCCTAAAGCTTCTGCAAGACGTTGGCGCACTAACCAATCTTCTGCTTGGGCAAAGCGTAAGATTAAATCTACAGATTCAATGTCTTTGATTTCTCCCAGTGCTGCGATCGCCGCTTGATGTAATATTACTTCCTTACTATCCAATGCCTGGATTAAGACGGCATGGGCACGGGGGTCTTTAATATTACCCAAGGAAACTGCCACACTAAAGCGTACTAGCCAATCAGTATCTTCATAAAATGCTCGTGACAGCACTTCAAAAGCTCTAGCATCACCTAAATAGCCTAACGCTCCAGCCGCATCAGCACGGATGCCATAATCTGGGTCACTTTCCAGAATTTTCACTAAAATTGGATAACATTCTGGTGTTGGTTTAACTCCCAAGGCAAATATCGCCATCGATCGCAGTTGCAGAGATTCGTCATCCAAAACCTTTTTAATTAAAGGTACTGCATCTTCAGCAGGAACATGGCGCAGACTAGCAAGCGCTACCATGCGATCGCGCACATTCGGACTTTCTAACTGAGCAGAGATTTCTTTTAAGCTTGGAACAGCCATTTAATCTACAGCACTTTCTTTACTTATCTTTACTTTATTCTAATAAAAATAGCCCACTCCGTTTTGGGGGCTGGGGGCGCGGAAGGGGAGAAATTATTACTCAGCATTCAGCACTTTCCAACCAAGTGCAGCAAAAAATATATATATAGGACTTACGCACTGAAGTCTGAAACCCTGATCCCCCCTAACCCCCCTTAAAAAGGGGGTTGGGGGATCTGAGTGCGTAAGTTCTGATATATTTGGGTATATGCCTAGATGATGAGCTATATACAGTCTTGAGATAGAGGCAGCGTTAGCGAAAGATAGAGTTACGCAAGTATTCCACAAAATTTTGTAATGATTTTTACTTAAATATGATTTTGACCTTTTTAATTTAATTAAACTTTCCTTCAAATCCTACTACTTGCTTGATGGTTAAGGTCTTACTTGTTACCGATGACAATCAAATCTCTAAATTGGTCAAATAAAGCTAGTTTTGCCCAGCGAGTCTAATGATACACCGCGTTTTAATTCTTGGAGGACGGGGGCGGATTGGTAGCAGTGTTGCTCAGGATATCGCCACCCATACGCAGTCACAAATTACGATTACCGGACGTTCCCCAGTAGCTGAAGGGGACGCAGACGCGAAGTGGCTAACCGATAATCAACACTGGAATGCGGGTACACAAGTGCAGTTTTTGGTATTGGACTTGGCGGAAGTTGGTAAACTGCGGGAGGCGATCGCCAGATCCGATTTAGTCATCCACTGTGCTGGCCCCTTTCACTACCGAGACACCAATGTTTTGCAAACTTGCATTGAACAAGGCGTTAACTATTTAGATGTCAGCGACCACCGTTCTTATACGAGTAAAGCCTTAAATTATAATGAACAAGCTGCCGCTGCTGGCGTAACTGCAATTATTAATACTGGGATTTTTCCCGGCATTTCTAACAGCATGGTACGCCAAGGTGTTGAGCAATTCGAGCAGCCAGAAAAAATCCATCTCAGTTATTTAGTGTCTGGTTCTGGTGGTGCGGGTATTACAGTAATGCGGACAACTTTTCTAGGGTTGCAACATCCTTTTGAGGCTTGGATCAATGGTAATTGGCAGTTAGTTAAACCTTACAGCCAAAGGGAAGTTATTAACTTTCCAGCCCCCTATGGACGAAGTGGAGTTTATTGGTTTGATATGCCTGAAACCTTCACGATGCCCCATTATTTCCCATCAGTCAAAACTGTAATTACCAAGTTTGGTTCTATTCCCGATTTTTACAATCACCTTACCTGGGTTGCAGCCCATATCTTTCCTAAATGGTTAATGCAGCGTCGTAGTATGATTGAATTTTTGTCTTACGTCAGTCATTTTATGACGGATGTCACTAATCCTTTTAGTGGGATTGGAGTAGCAGTGCGTGCAGAAGTTACAGGTCAAAAAGATGGTGAAAAAGCTGTTTATTGCTCAAATTTAGTGTATGAAAATACAGCATTAGCTTCTGGTTGTGGCACAGGTAGCATTGCCCAATTATTACTAGAAGGTAAACTCAAGAAACCAGGTGTATCACCTGTAGAAGAAGCACTACCAACCGATTTATTTATCCAAGCGATGGATAGCCGAGGAATTAAGATTGATCATCATTGGTTGTAGAATTTACAGGCAGATAATAGCAGATAATACAAATTATGAATTACAAATTATGAATTGATGTTATATATACCCTCCGATAGAAGGAGAAGCGGCACTTCAACACATACGATGCCTGTAAACCTTACGTATTGCGTAATTAATACTATTTATTTACGCACAACGGGGGTTGACAGCAGGATTTTAGGAGGGAATTACCATGCAGAGAATTGTATCCAATTTAAAGCAAGCATTGCGCTCCATAGTTTTTGTTTTAGGTTTAATGGCTTTTATTAGCCTGTCAAGTTTGTTCGTTGTTGTTCAGCAACCTACTTATGCAACTACACTTGAAGAATTGCAGCTGATACCTCCAGATCAAAGATTGACGGCTGAAGACAAAATTGATCGTGCTTATGAATATAACCGCGCTGCTGGTGTACGAGAAGAACAGCGACAAGAAGCTTACAAGCAAGCGATAAAGGACTCTGAAAATTTAGAAAGTCTAGACAAGGCTTATGAAAGGAATTTAAAAGCTCAACAAAGAGACAATTCCCAACCAAATTTACTTGAAAAAGCTGGTGAAATAGTTGACAAAGTGACAGGCAAGTAAACAACAGAAGGGAATTACTAGGTGAAGTAAAAGGGACTGGGGATTAGGTATTGGAGATTGGGAATCAGGTAATCAGCGGAAGAATTATGGGAGGGGTTGAGACCAATTCAATTCCATAATTTTTTGTTTTTGTTACCCAATCCCCAGCTCTCTTCACTCAAATTCATCAATTGTGGCAGGAGTATGAGGTTGTTTGTGCTCAGCAAGATACCGCTCATACATATTCATTAATGGAGTTGCACTAATTCCATGCACAATCACAGAAACTACAATAGTAGTGTAAGTTATCCAGGAAATTTGTTCGGCAGTTTCACCTTCTAAGCCATTACCAAATGCATAGGCAAGATAATATAAAGAGCCAACACCACGAATGCCAAACCAGCCTATTAATAATCGAGTTCCTGGATTCATAGTTCGGCGGCGGGAATCAATAGGACGTTTACCAATTGTGCTGATCCAGACTCCTACAGGTCGAATAATCAAGAATAAAAGAACTATCACTAACAAAGATTGTGCCGCATAATTGAGCATCGGTTGGAATAATAATATCGAACCCAATACCAAAATTGTCCCTACTTCTAACAGCTTTTCTAAGCGCTCCACAAACTTTAATTGAGCTATAGATTTTTCTGCATTTCTATAACTTCGTTGTGTAACTAAACCAGCAACAAATACTGCTAGAAATCCATAGCCATTAACAATTTCGGTCAATGAATAAGTCAAGAAAATCAAGCTAATAGCGATGAAATCTTCCATCAAATCATCAGCTTGACGGCGTTTTTGAATTTTTTTATCAATCCAAACTATTGCTTTAGCAACAATAATTCCCATAACAATACCAGCAGCGATCGCCCAAATTAAATCAACTGCTACCCAATTTTTTAACCAGTTACCCCAGCTGTTATCTTTTAAAGCATGAATGCCAAAATAAACAAAGGGAAAAGCTAAAGCATCGTTTAATCCACCTTCAGAAGTTAAACCAAAGCGCAACTCATCTTGGTCATTTATATCAGTTAGTTGAACTTCTGAAGCTAACACTGGATCAGTTGGTGCTAGAATCGCTCCTAATAAAATAGCTGCTCCCCAATCCATTCCTAAAAAGAATTTACCTACAACAGCTAGAGCAAAAATGGTAATAGGCATCAACCACGCAATGAGTCTTACTGTAATATCCCAAGCCTTTAATCTTAGCGGCCGAACTATTCTTAAGCCACAACTAAATACAGAAATAATTACCACAAGTTCTGTAATTCGCTCTAGAAATTCAGCGTTAAATACTTCATCACGACGTAATTGAATCAACCCTAAGCCATAAGGCCCTAACAAAATACCTACCACTAGATAGATGAGAGAAAATGAAAGTGGTAAACGTGAAATCCAGCCTGATCCTAATGTGACTATTAGCAAGAGTAGACCAATAACCAAAAGGTCAAGAATATAAATATCTACCATAGCTATTTAAATAAAAAATTAGTTTCACTCTGCAAGTTTAATTGCGATCGCTGTTAGTTCTACATCATCTTAGGGGAGATATTGTTAAAATAATTCACAAACAGCTATGAGATTAAATTTCAACCCACAGGTAAAATCCGCCTCTATCTCAGGGATAGAAAATGAGGCATTGAGGAAGTATTTCAGAAAATGCGATCGCATGGAATAATATCAAATTGAGCAAAGATAATTATGATTGATTGCGATTGCTAGCCTTTTTCAATAAAGATATCGAAACTAGGTACAGAGTTGCAGAAAATATGTGGTCAATTACCTAATTCAATTATCAAAAAATTAAACTTAGGTTCTAGTTTTATGAAATTTTTAATTTCATCTGCCAAATTTGTATTAAAGGCTAATGGCAAAAAATACGAAGTAATGAATTTTGACAGTAAGTAGTTAAGCGTAAATAGATATACTCTACTGGCATATTTGATTGAAATTAGTTTCTAAATCAAAAACAGAATCAACTGATCACCCAGAAAAAAATTGAATAAACTAGATAAAGTGAATTTTCGTCCAGCCGATTTAAACACAGATGAGTTATTTTAATTTGTTCAGTGCCTGCCTCTCAACCGCAACAGGTGAGATAATATTAATAAAAGTTAATGTTTTATTTTCCGCCGATGCTAAGACTAATTACTGACTTCGACGGCCCTATTATTGATGTTTCCGAAAGATACTACCGTGTTTATCAATTTTGCCTGGAGAAAACTCGACGTTCAGGCCAACCAGTACGAGAACTTTCTAAAGAAGAATTTTGGCAACTAAAGCGATCGCGGGTTCCCGAAAAGCAAATTGCTTTGAATTCAGGACTGGACGAAGCGCAAGCACAAGAGTTTGCACAACTGCGGCGGCAAACAGTACATACAGAACCGTACTTTCAATATGACACCCTCGTACCTGGTGCTGTGGACGCACTGGTAAAAATTCAACAAACTGGAATTGATTTGGCAGTCATGACAATGCGTAGGGTTAGGGAACTCGACTATGCTTTTCAAAAATTCCAATTAGGTAAATTTTTCCCGGAGAACCGCTGTTATTGCCTGAGTAACGATTATGTTAAAACCCGCGATATCGATGATAAGCCTTTATTAATGGCACGAGCAATCGAAGAACTACCTCCTGCTAATGACATCTGGATGGTGGGGGATACGGAAGCCGATATCACTGCTGCTAAAAAACACGACATTAAAGTGATCGCTGTCGAATCTGGTATCCGCGATCGCGCTCAATTAGAACTTTACCACCCTGAATTCATTGTTCGAGATTTAAGCGTTGCAGTAGATTTAATCCTAGAGGGCGCATATACAGATACAAAGCAGCTTTCTGTTGGGTAGAATCTGAGCGTCGGTAAAAATCTCTGTAATAGCTAAAGGGTAATAGATAATGAGTTTAAGTATCTATTACCCTTTAGTGATTAAAAATCTCCAATTTTCAGACACCTGCTTTCGGGTAGCTTCCCAAAAAGTAGATATGGTAAGCTAGCCCCTAAATTAACGTAAAAAACTGCTAACTAACCATAACAATATAAACGTCAGCACCGTAGAAAACTGATTCGGTGTCAGACCAATGAATGGTATTTGCAACAACAGCCAGTTAGCAATTAGCCCACCGATGATTAAGCCCATTATTAGCCCAACCAGCGTAAACAAAACTGCTCGACCAAATTTACCTTCCTTACGATTAAGAAAGTAAATACTAATTCCTACACCAACCACCAATGCCAGCTGCAAAACCTGATCGCCTGTAGCTGGGTAAAACACACTAGCAGCACTCAAACCCACATACCAAACCCCAGGTAACACAATATCAGCAGGTGTTGGTTGATCGAGCATTCTTTGCAGCCATGCCGGTGACTGCTCGCGGGGGGTTGGGCTTTCTTTCGGGAGCGATTGCACTCGTAACTCTGGAAACCGAATACGCTCAGGCACTTTAATTTTACCTTCCTGGCGCATCCGTAAGCGATCCATTAAAATCGCGTCGTAAGCCGCTTCAATCACTTCTAGACTCTTGGCATCGCCACTGTGTTGCTCCAATCGGCGATTGCGAGCATCCTGAATTTCATCGAAGCTAGCGTCTTCTGATACCCCAAGTTTTTCGTAGGGATTTTGATCGCTCATGGGAGTTTATACTTCAGCCTCAGTCAGCGGCAGTCTTTTGTTGACGTAAATACAACTTTAGGTTTTATCTTGATTCGGAACCAATACGCCGATCAATTTTATGCCCTACCTGGATAGTAGCATGGGTTAGTTTGATCGACTGGGGAATTTTAACTATAAGTCACTTTAACATATTGTTATAACTCAGTGTATATCCCCATGTCGTTGACCAGTTAGAGCTTTACTCTAGAATTTGAACTAGGGATACCTAAAATGCATTTTTTATGAAAAAATAACTTTTCTGTTGCCAATTTAGCCACTCAGCCTACTCAGATGGAGTTTTCATCAATGAGTTTCATAATTGTTGGTGGTATCGATCCGCATATCGATTTAAAATTGTAACAATTTAAATTACCACTTGATTGGGATAATAAAGTATTCTAAATTACTAAATTGCTGTGGCTTGGGATAGAACAAGTGCATACTGGGCACAAATTTAACTACTATAGTAGCTGCACTTAGATACAGGGTAGGCTACCAAAAGATTTTTAGTATTATATTGTCCAGAATCTTGATTAAACTATTTTTTTAAGATAATCAGGAAATGCATCCCTTAGCCTTGTAGATTCTTTATTGATTCCCAAAGTCGAAATTGCGTTTTTACGCAATCCCCTTGTTAATCCTATGAATTTTTGTGCAAAGTGATGGTCATGGCTCCTGCCAAGATTCTTGTAGTTGACGACGACCTAGCGGTTCGGAATTTAATCCAACGCTTTTTGATTAAGCAGAGCTATCAAGTAGAAGCGGCTGAGGATGGTAAGACAGCCTTAGCACTATTTGAGCAATTTAACCCAGATTTGGTGATTTTAGATGTAAATTTACCAGATGTAATCGGGTTTAACCTCTGCCAAGAGATGCAAAGTCGTAATGGTGTTTTTGTTCTTATGCTGACTAGCCGCGCAGATGAAGCTGACAAGATTCGCGGCTTTTCTAAAGGTGCTGATGACTATCTCACTAAACCATTTGGGCTGGGAGAACTGGAAGTCAGAGTTGCAGCTATCTTGAGGCGTCAGCGGGTTGTAACCACTGCAGAACAGAAACGTCTGGTATTTGAAAAGTTGATGATTGATCCAGTGCGGCGGGAAGTAGCATTGAACAACCAAGCAGTACCCTTAACCGCTTTGGAATTTGATTTGTTACATTTTTTAGCTAGCCATCCAGGTCGAGTGTGGCGGCGAGCAGAACTTATTCAAGAGGTGTGGGATTATGAATATGTGGGCGACCAACGGGTTGTAGATGTACATATCGGCCAAATTCGTAAGAAAATTGAAGCCGATGCTAGTCAGCCAGCATTAATTCAGACAGTACGTGGGGTAGGTTATAAATTTGAATGTCCTACTCATTCCCCGCAGTTAGAAGTTAATTCCTAAGTTATAGTCTATGGTTGAGAGTTTTTTAACTCTTGGCTTACGGCTAATAAGTATGCTTGCTGTCAAAATTGGTGAACTCTTTGGGCTTAACTCAAACCAAGGTTAACACAGTCGCCCAAAGTCACACCATAAATATATAGTGCGCCTATACAGACCAAGCATTTATTTTAAAGATTGATAGTTAAGCTTGAAATGCTGGCTATGTAAGAAAGTATATATTTGCATAACTGAATATTTCCCAAATATATAACCAATAAATTTGATAATAAATCCTCCTTGCGGAGGATAATTTTTAAGTATTTTATGGAATGGTTATTCAAAACTGTGACGTTTTGAATTTGGAAGCACACGGATACCATAGAATCCCGCCAAGCCATAACAATTCCCAACAAATATATTTATGGCTTTGTCTGTTCCATCTACAAATTTATTAATATTTGACTTTGAATCGAAATTTGTAGGGGTTTTTACCAATAGAACAGCATCTTTAAATTTTGTAGAATGCCTTCATCAATCTCAAGACGAACACAAAAACTTAATTCTTTTGAAGAATTAAAGGTTATGTTTTGCCCATACGAGAGCATGAACATGACTAGCACCGTTAATAATCGCACTGACAAAGTAGGCTGTCAAAACTGAATCATTATAGGGCTGTTTTACTTAGCTGTGGTGGAATAAAGTTTCCAGATAAACACGAGCGGCACGGCGATCGCTATCTCCATTTTGAAGCAAAAATAGTGACAGTGCTGCCGTCAGTACTCGATTTTGATCCCAATCAGGATGTGTTTCTAAGTAGCTTTTGAGGGATTCGTGAAGTGTTTCCGGAATTTCTGTAAAGATGTTAACCGTTGCATTCATAAGATTTTCCTCCACTGAGGACAATCAAGAGGGACTAGTTGCTTGCAGCGAGCAGATTGGAGCGACACATACAATTTTTTGCCTGGCCGACAATTTCCACCAACATCTGAGGTATTTTACACACTTTGATGTTAACGGGTTCAACGAACTACAACAGCAAGCCGAATCATTGTGCGCTAAGAGGGGGTAGGTTTGTCAATGCTGCGAAATGTTAAAAACGATGGTATAAAAAATATTTGCTAACGAAATCATCAGGGTTTGGTATTGATTTTTGTTACTCAATTTAACAAAAACTCAGTCACTGAGATTCCTTGCCCTTAGAAGCAAAAAATCCCCAGTAAGGCGGCAAGAGCCTATCGTCTCGTAGAGCATCTGTGGAAAACTGCTAAAATCCCTGTGGAAACTCTGTGGAATCTGTGAGGAAAATGTCCACTAATGATAAGAATTACAAAAACATTAATTTTTTGATAAACAGAATTTACTCAGTGATACGCACTCATCAAGCGTTGGGACAATGGGTTTAGGGATATAAAAGTTTAGGGGTGTAGATGATGAAATTCTTACATCTACTCAAGGAGAAGCCTTTGAAGTCGCGTCTACACACCTTTACTCTCTTACACCCAATCTCAACATACAACCTTTGCACGTAAGTCCTTTACGTGTAAGTCATGCCAAGATTAGCTGAAACTACAATTGCCCTATTTTTTGTATGGCATCTTGCATAGCCGTTATTTGTCAGTTCCCTTTCAGCAAGCAACGCCCTAGTTCTTAGTTACCTCTGTTACCTAGTTAATAACTTTTTATTTACAGCATTGATGATAGAGTTGCTAGATTTAATTGGCTTTTTTTGCTCTACCGACGACGCTCTTGCAACTTCCGATATACCGACTTCAAATCAACTTGATGGTGGGCTAAGGCAACGAGTGTATGATAAAGCAAATCTGCAACTTCCCCTGCAATGGAATCGCTATCATCGTCCTTAAAGGCCATAACCACCTCAGCAGTTTCCTCGCCCAGCTTTTTCAAAATCTTGTTATCGCCACCTGCAAATAATTGACAAGTATAAGAATTTTCTGATGGATTGTCGCGGCGATCGCATATCACTTGAAATAGCTGCGATAAAGTATCTCCAGGTGGTGGAACTATTTGCCCATCTAATTGATGAAAACAACTACGCTCACCTGTATGGCAGGCAATATCTCCTACCTGCTCTATGCCAATTAGTAGCGCATCACTATCACAGTCATAACGAATACTCTGCACTTTCTGAACATGACTAGAAGTCGCCCCCTTGTGCCATAGCTCCTGACGGGAACGACTCCAAAACCAAGTTTCTCCAGTTTCCAAAGTTTTTTGTAAAGATTCCCGATTCATCCACGCCATCATCAAGACAGTGCCATCGAGATAATCTTGAACTATTGCCGGCACTAAGCCCTGTTCATTATAATGAATTTTTTCAACAGGAATAGTGTTGTGCAGTGAATGCGGTTCAGTAGAAAACATACCAGCTAATTTTTTCTAGTGAGAATGATTCATGGATTCACGATACCATCTCAGAATAGGGCAGCTAGTACGATTTTTTATTTAAGCTTCTAATTTAGCCTTCAAAAGCAGCATTTTTATTCATAGCAGACTGCATTTTAACAGCACTTAAAGCAACTTGATGAGCTTTTGCTGCTTCACCATACCAATGAACTGCTGAGTTAAAAGCTGCTCGGTAAATATCCTGCTAGGTCTCAGATAATCGATTACGAATCTCTAAAGGCAAGTCTTGGTTAGACTTGCATAACATAATGTTATTTTCCTGGTTCCTCTAATTTTATACGATAGAAATTCTAAGCAGTCTTTAACCCTATTCTAAGATAGAGCTTTTTATTTGCCACCGATTTAGGAGAGAACCTTGGTAAATACAACGATTAAAACTACAAAATCACAAGAGATCTTCGCTGCTGCCCAAAATCTCATGCCAGGGGGAGTGAGTTCCCCAGTCCGCGCCTTCAAATCCGTAGGTGGACAACCTATTGTTTTTGATCGTGTTAAAGGAGCGTATATTTGGGATGTAGATGGCAACAAATACATCGACTATGTAGGCACTTGGGGACCTGCTATTTGCGGTCATGCCCATCCAGAAGTAATTGCAGCGCTGCATGAAGCATTAGAAAAAGGTACTAGTTTCGGCGCTCCCTCTGTACTGGAAAATGTCTTAGCAGAAATGGTCATCGATGCAGTTCCCAGCATCGAAATGGTACGATTTGTCAATTCTGGTACAGAAGCTTGTATGTCCGTGCTGCGGCTGATGCGGGCTTTCACCAACCGAGATAAAATCATCAAGTTTGAAGGGTGTTATCACGGTCACGCCGATATGTTCCTAGTAAAAGCTGGGTCTGGTGTTGCTACACTCGGCTTACCTGACTCCCCAGGAGTGCCTAAATCGGCAACTAACAATACTCTGACTGCGCCTTTCAATGATTTAGAAGCAGTCAAAGCTTTATTTGAAGAAAACCGTGATGAGATTGCTGGTGTGATTCTTGAGCCAGTTGTTGGCAATGCTGGGTTTATTCCTCCTGATGCTGGATTCCTTGAAGGTTTAAGGGAACTTACCCATGAGCATGGAGCATTATTAGTATTTGACGAAGTAATGACTGGCTTCCGCATCGCCTATGGTGGCGCTCAACAAAAGTTTGGCGTTACCCCCGATTTGACAACGTTGGGTAAGGTTATTGGTGGTGGGTTACCAGTAGGAGCCTATGGCGGTCGCCGGGATATTATGTCAATGGTTGCCCCTGCTGGCCCTGTTTATCAAGCAGGGACTCTTTCTGGCAATCCTCTAGCAATGACTGCTGGCATTAAGACCCTGGAATTGCTGCAAAAACCTGGTACTTACGAGTATCTTGACCGAATTACTCAAAAACTAGCAGATGGCTTGCTGCAAGTTGCTCAAGAAACTGGTCACGCAGCTTGTGGTGGTCACATCAGTGCCATGTTTGGGTTATTCTTCACTTCTGGCCCAGTTCATAACTACGAAGATGCCAAAAATTCGGATACAGCCAAATTTGGACGCTTTCATCGCGGTATGCTAGAGCGCGGTGTTTACCTAGCGCCATCTCAATTTGAAGCTGGATTTACTTCTTTTGCTCACACTGAGGAAGATATTGAACAGACTCTAGCAGTCGCAAGAGATGTGCTTTCTAGCCTGTAACTAAAATAGTGCTGAGTGTTGAGGAGCCAGCGCGTTCGGTCGCCAGGCTTGTAGACACCCGTAGATACATTGATGATTGGCAAAGCTTTCTCGCAGAGTAGCGGCAAGCCGCAGGGTAGCAAGTGGCTCCTCAGCACTTACAACTCAGCACTAATTAACAGCCACAGCCAGTGTGGCCACAGCCTGGGATAGTTTTATGACCTTCAGCACAGCCAGCAGAACAGTAGTATTTGCCGTCTTTATTAATGGCATCTTCAAGTGAAACGATACATAGGCAAGACTCACAGGCACACTTCATTTGGTTTACGGTTGCCATAATTTTCTCCATTTCTTCGTAAGATTACTCTATGATATCTGAACAGATTTTCAGATATTAGTTAACATAATTTAGACCAATATTTGGGATTCAGAGCCTAAAGGTTAGACAATACCGATCAATATTTCTGCCAAGGATGAAAATCTGCTATCAAAGCAAACTCAAACAAAGTTAATTTACTTAAAATATGTAATTAATACTTAATGATAATGAAAATATAACTTAACACTTGCGACAAGTCATAAACAGATTAGCAAATATAAGTTAAAACATCCTCTAATAACTACTTTTAAGCCTAAGTATAATTAAGGATAGTAAAATCGGCTTGACTTTACGTAAGCCCAGTGCAAACTTTAGGAAAACTTTAAAGCTTTTCCAGCAGAAATTACCTGGCACAATTCGATTCCGAATCACAATAATGATGTGAGAGTGTAACTCTACTCATTATTATTCGTGTAGCGAGTTGTCAATGCATGAGCTACTGCTTAAATCCTACCTGTCCTCATCCAGAAAATTTGGCATATAGCCAAAGGTGTCAGTCTTGCGGTTCGCAACTACTTTTGAGCGATCGCTATCAGGTGCTTAAACCATTAGGTCAAGGTGGCTTTGGTGCAACTTTTTTAGCCTACGATCAGGCTTTACCAGGAGAACCAAGTTGCGTAATTAAGCAGCTACGTCCCTCCGCAACCGCACCGCACGTTTTGCAGATGGCGCGAGAACTCTTTGAGCGAGAAGCTAAAACTTTAGGTAAAATTGGCAATCATCCCCAAGTTCCAAGGCTGCTAGACTATTTTGAAGAGCATCAACAATTCTACTTAGTTCAGGAATATATTAGCGGTGCTACCTTGCAGCAGGAGATCCAACATAATGGCAACTTTACTGAAACCGGAGTCAAGCAATTCTTAAGTGAAATTCTGCCGTTGCTGCAATACATTCATGAGCAAAAGGTGATTCACCGTGATATTAAACCAGCCAATTTAATTCGTCGCACTCAAGATGCGAGAATGGTGCTGATCGACTTTGGTGCAGTCAAAAATCAAGTTACTCAAGGTATAACGGGCCAATCAGAGCAAACAGCATTAACTGCATATGCAATTGGTACTCCTGGTTTTGCGCCTCCAGAGCAAATGGCTATGCGTCCAGTATATGCCAGTGATATCTACGCTCTGGGGGTAACATGTATTTATTTACTTACTGGTAAGTCTCCTAAAGATTTAGAATACAATCCCACAACTGGTGAAATGATATGGGAATCGCTTGTACAAGTGAGTGATCACTTGACAAGTGTGTTACGGAAAATGCTAGAGGTATCAGTCCGCAATCGCTACAAGTCAGCCCAAGAAGTACTCAGGGGCTTAGAAATGGAACCTTACCTAGACAGTTTGGCTAAGGGAATGCTGACTAAATCAGATTTATGCGTTAAAGAACAAGCACATAATCATGTAGCAAATTCTGCTGTTTTATGTAATAACTCTCCTAGTAATTCTACTAGTGCAGGAGTAGCCCAGGTAGCAGCTGCAATTCGGGCTAGACGAGCTAAGTCAGTAGAAAGCGTTGGCTTGCAGGCAGGAGGAATGCGCCCAGGAGTTCTAATGGCAAAACCAACAATTTTGGATAGCAGCAACACTAGTAGTTTGCCAATTCAGAATTCTAAAGTTGTACGTAAGATAAATACTCAAGGTTTACTAACCGCCTATCTTAAGGGGAGACGAGATTTTGCTCTACACAATTTGAGTATGCTTAACCTGCAAGGTGCTGACTTATCAGGGACGAATTTCAATTCCGCTCAATTGCAGAAAACCAACCTCCAGGGAGCTAATCTTCATAACAGTGACTTTGGAAGAGCTAGTCTCACTGATGCTAATCTCCGAGATGCTAACTTGAGCAAAGCTTACCTCAATAATGCTGATTTAGAAGGAGCAGACCTGCGAGGAGCAGATCTCAGCAATGCTTATCTCAGTAATGCTAATCTCCGAGGAGCTAATCTGTGTGGAGCCAATCTCACTGGTGCCAAGATTTCTGATGAGCAGTTGGTACTAGCTAAGACCAATTGGATGACAGTGCGCCCTAATGGTAAACGAGGGCTGCTGTGATTGAAATGTCGAGATTTAGGTGGGATTGTTAGATTCAGCTAATTCACTATTGTAAATTTAATAATAAAAAATATTTTAATTATTAAGGCGCTATCTAGGCAGTAAGAGATGAGTATCCTGAATACTTAAAGCTAAAAACGCTGTATCTAAATTATCGGTTTAATGCTGTGGTAATTATGCTTAGTATGAGCGTAACTGCTTAATATTAAATTTCGCTGGTAGATAGCGAAGCAATACCTTGTTTTTGACGATTTTTAGATAGTAAAATTTTAATAATTTCTCTGTTACATTTATAAAAAAATAATTTACAATAAAACATAAAGCAATACTTTTTTATAAAATTTTTCATGACATTTATGACGGCTAAGGCTTGGAAAACTTTCAATTAAAAGGTTAACAAATCAATGCTCTTCAGCAGATCAACTGTGTACGTAGTAGTAGCAAGTAAATTATTTCTAATAGTAAGCTAATAAAAAATAATAATGACCGAAAACAGCAAGTCACATTTTTTAGCAGTAAAAGGCTTATCTATGATGACTGAGTTGCAAGAGAAGGAACTAGAGAGGCGATTAAGTTTATTTCAAGTATTCCTCAAGTTGTATGAACAACATAGCAGCCTTCTAGATGATATTCTCCAGTTAGAAAACCTAACTCAGACATCTTTTACAGGAGTGAAGCCGTATTATTTACAGGGTGTAGTAGATGGTTCTTGTGTTTATGTAGTTACTAATTTGTGTGAAAACAAAACACAAAGTTTACAACAGCCACAGCAAATCTGGACAATAGGCCGGGATTGTAGTAGTGGCATATATGTTGCTGATAAATATTTGTCTCCTCGCCACGCTGCTATTCAATATATTAATAATCAAGGCTTCTACTTAATAGACTTTAACAGTACCAATGGTTCATTTGTGAATGGTGAACCGATTTATCAGGCAATCAAGCTTAATGATGGCGATCGTATTCGATTAGGCAATCTAACTTTTGATTTTTTTGTTAATCATACGTGCCGTGCCTTGCCGACTGTGGCAATAGAGTTGCTGATGCAGCTTGTACCTGGAATAGACTCCAATTTAGAAAAAATAATTAGTAAATCAAATGATACACAAAAGTATTTATTTGAAAACCCAAACGATGCTCTACACATTGCTAGAGACTCAATTTTAATTGACAAATATATACACCAACATAATACTTTTAGTGCAGAAGAAAAGTCAGAAATTTTAGACCGCTTTTTTAGCAGATAAACGCTTTCCAAACTAATCAAAAAAAATTTACCCTACATATTGGTAGAGTAAATTAGTTGCATAACCTATATATTTGAATTCAGTCGTTGTATCTGAAGTGCCATAATGCAACTAATAATTTATGATCAATAGTGCAAGATGGCAGAAGAAACATTGCTTCTATAATCGGCTTTTCAAGATTTTTAACCTAATAAATACAGTTCAGTTAGTGGTTTTCAGTTCTCAGATAAGCCCGCAGGAACTAATGCCTGGGGCTATCTTAACAAACCGACGGGGTGACGGTTACCATTAACTGAACTGTATTGGCTTATCGAACTCTCTAACTACTATTCTTCTTCTAATTCGACTTCTTCCTCTTCGTCGCTAACCTTCGTTACAGAGTTAGCAGAAACAACAGCCCCTTTGTCTAGCTTTTCACGTACTAGCTGCTTAATTTGTGCAGCAAATTCCGGCTTTTCTTCTAAATATTTGATGGCGTTGTCTCGACCTTGGGAGATATTATCGCCGTTGTAGCTATACCAAGCACCTTTACGGATCAGAATGCCAGTTTCTTCTGCTAGGTCAACAAGACAACCTAAAGTAGAAACTCCTTTACCAAAAATAATGTCAAATTCGGCAACTCTAAAGGGCGGTGCTACTTTATTTTTGGCAACTTTGACTTTGACACGGTTACCAAATTCATCTGTACCTTTCTTCAAGGTTTGAATCCGGCGAATGTCTAAGCGCACTGAAGCATAAAACTTTAAGGCGTTACCGCCAGTGGTGGTTTCTGGGCTACCATAGGTAACACCAATTTTTTGCCGCAGTTGGTTAATAAAGATGACTGTGCATCCAGATTTACCAATGTTACCAGTTATTTTACGTAGAGCTTGGCTCATTAACCTTGCCTGAAGACCAACGTGAGCATCGCCCATATCGCCTTCAATTTCGGCCCGAGGAACTAGTGCTGCCACGGAGTCAATAACTACAATGTCAACTGCGGCAGACCGGACGAGCTGATCGACAATTTCTAAAGCGGCTTCCCCTGTGTCAGGCTGCGAAACCAACAAATTTTCGATATCAACACCCAAAGCTCCAGCATAAGTGGGATCAAGGGCGTGTTCAGCATCAACAAAGGCAGCAATACCACCTTCATTTTGCACTTCGGCGATCGCGTGTAGTGCTACTGTCGTTTTACCGGAACTTTCCGGGCCATAAATCTCGATTACCCGTCCTTTGGGTAAACCGCCACCCAAT
Source organism: Mojavia sp. (assembly GCF_059505145.1). NCBI lineage: Bacteria > Bacillati > Cyanobacteriota > Cyanophyceae > Nostocales > Nostocaceae > Mojavia > Mojavia sp. Next base: position 170,112 of record NZ_JCACKA010000010.1, on the reverse strand, counting down.
GCTAGATCCAGGGTGAGTGCCCCAGTAGAAATCGTCTCCACCCGCATCCGGGTAGCATCGCCTAGGCGCATGATTGCTCCCTTACCGAAGCTACGCTCAATCTGGTTGAGTACAATATTCAGCGCTTTTTGCTTGCCAGAAGTATCGGTGTTGATAGCCATTCCTGCCTCTGAAATAGATGAATTTAAGGAGTGTTGGGATTGGAGCTTGAGTAGAACAGATATACTATTTTAGCCAGAAAATTCTGGAATAGGGCTTTTTAGACAAACAAGTGTGACAAGATCGTAACCTGATCTCTACTTGATTTAGATAGCCTCTCTAAGTAAGGTGAGATTTTGTAGCGCGCAAAAGGCAAACCAATACGCTTTGATGCCGATAAAATTTTATTATAGGGCGCAGGGTGGTTACGATTACCAATTAGCGATCGCTGAGGTTTTGTCTGGCAGTTTCTTACCGAACCTGCTTTTGTCCTCGTCGTTTATATATAATGCAAAATTTGCGTAAATATTCCAGCAAGAAGAAATTGTATATCTGACGAGTTGTCTCTATTATACCAAATTTATTTGCGTACATTAGGCTGATTGCCACGCTATCAACAGATCCGTCAAATACAGGGATTTGCTAGGATTTGGATAGACTTTAAGCTACTGTATCCAGTCTTTGTCCCATTTGAGCATCTTTGATGACTTCTGATTTTGCTAAATTTTTAATTCCCGATACCGCACTTTCTGTAGCTGGGTTAACCGATTACATCCGCTTGCTTTTAGAACAAGATGAGCAACTGCGGCAAGTTTGGGTGACTGGAGAAGTTTCCAGCGCTAATCATCATCGCAGTGGGTTATTTTTCACACTGCAAGATCCGGATGGAACCGCAGGAATTAAGTGTGTGGCGTGGAATAGTCAATTGACAAAACTCGCACAGCTACCTATTCCTGGCGAGCAGTTAATTATTTTGGGTAGCATGAGAGTTTATCCTCAAAGGGGAGAATATCAGCTATCAGTGTGGCAGGCTTTGCCAGCTGGTGTGGGTTTACAGGCGCTGCGTTATCAACAGTTGCGAAACCGCTTGCTATCTGAGGGATTATTTGATCTCGAAAGAAAGCGATCGCTTCCTTTCCATCCTCAAACTATCGCCGTTGTCACTTCACCAACTGCGGCGGCCTGGGGTGATATTCAAAAAACTCTCAAACAACGATATCCTGGTTTACACGTTTTATTTTCTCCCGCTACAGTGCAGGGTGAGCAAGCGCCAGAATCGATAGTTAAAGCAATTGAGCGAGTAGAACGAGATGGTCGTGCAGAGGTGCTAATTTTAACACGGGGAGGAGGCGCGGTAGAGGAACTGGCTTGTTTTAATGATGAACGAGTAGTGCGATCGCTTGCTAATTGTTCAATACCAGTAATTACTGGCATTGGTCATCAAAGAGATGAATCTTTAGCAGATTTAGTTGCAGATGCATGTGTGCATACTCCTACTGCTGCGGCAGAAATGGTTGTACCATCACTCTGGGAGCTATATACTCAACATCGGCAGCGAGTGACTGCTTTACATGAGGCGGTGGCTTACTCTTGCGAAACTGCTGCAAACCAACTGCAAGTATTGCAAAATCGCTTGCGGCGTTTACGGTTAGATCGGCAAGTGCAACAAGAAATGCAAAAGCTAACTTGGAAGCGCCAACAACTAATGCAAGTAACAACAAGGCGATCGCAACAAGCAAACCAACATCTAGAAATGTTACGGCAAAAGTTAGCAACTCTTGATCCAAAGGCTGTGTTACAGCGTGGTTATGCTGTGGTTAGACAAGAAAATGGTGCGATCGCTCGTTCTGCTACGGAGTTAGCTGTAGGCGAGAAATTGGTGATTCAGTTGGGTCAAGGGGAAGTTAAAGTGAAAGTCATGGAAGTGAAAGATTAATAAACCGCCAAGGACGTCAAGATTTGAATGGTTAAACGTAAGAATTCTTCTAGTTCTGACTCAATGGAAGGCTGGAATTATGAAGCAAAGGTTGTGGAAATAGAGGGAATTATCGCTCGCATCGAAGCGGGTGAGTTGGAATTGGAAGAGGTATTTGATAAATTTGCTAAGGCTGTTGAATATTTGCGCCAGTGCGAAAGTTTCTTGCAGCAGCGACAGCAACAAGTGGATTTGTTAATTGAAACTTTGAGTGATGATTGAAAGTTAAAAATTGCTATTTAAGATTATGGTATAAAACCAAAATCTCTTCTTAAAATATTCTTAGCTTCGGTGATCGTCTTGACCTGACGCTGTGTCAGTTTTTTACTAATATCTTCATAAACTTCAAATCCATTTTTTTTTCTATGGTACAGAATTGCTACTGGAAAAGGTTTAGGTGTTCTTAGAGGTAAATTTCGAGAGCTAGGAAAATCGCTAGTCATGTAACTACCAATGAGAAGAATGCCATCTTCATCAGGCCCATCAAAATCTAGTTCTAGAAAAGATACAGCTTTCAACGCTAAGAAGTTCCAAGGTTGAACTTGTTGGGATTGAGGTAAAGTATAGAGTACTCGTTTATTCTTGACTAGATATAAAGAAAGCTTGGCTTTTTTGGAACCTTGTGGGAATTCTTGTATTGGTACGAATAGACAGGAACCAAAATCTGGTAAATTAATTCGGAATGCATGTTTAACAAGTATATTCCGGCGAGGTAATACTTGTTTAACTTGGCTGATTTCCTCTGATGTAATACGAGTTGGGCGGAGTTGTTTTGTCTGTGTTTCAATAATGGGATTTTTAGGGGAGTCAGCAGCAGTGGGGCCAATTGCTAGCAAAGTAGTCAGGGATGCTATGCTGATGGCAAATACACATCTTTTAGCGCCAAGAAGCTTGTAGGTTTGATGATTCATAATTTTAATTTATTAACATATCATTCTATTTTTCCTATAGCGACAGCGTAATTCAGCGGCAGGATAACTGTAAATGTTGTACCCACACCTACTTCACTTTGAAAGGTAATTTTCCCTTGGTGTAATTCAACGGCGTTTTTTACAATATTTAATCCTAGCCCGTTTCCATAAATTTTTTCTGTATTACTACATCTAAAAAAGGAAGTAAAGAGCTTGGTTTGGTCTTCTTTAGGAATGCCAATTCCTTCGTCTTGGATGCGGAATATGGCACTGTTGTGATCGCAAGTTAGTTCAAATTGAATGTTGCCGCCTTCAGGTGAATACTTAATAGCGTTGGAAAGCAAATTACTGAGAATATATCGCAGAAGTTTTTCATCCATTAAAGGCAATTTTTTGGTATCGCAACCATAAATGCATTGTTCCACAAAGTTAATATGATAGCGATCGCCAGCGCTAAACTGTTGTTCTCCAACTATTTGCCAGCATAAATCTATTAAATCTAAGGGAGCAGGGCTGAAATTGAGTTTTCCTGCTTCTGCTCTTCCAATCACTAAAATATCTTCTATGACTTGATTAAGATGAGTGACGGCTGATTTAATTTGCTCAAAATATCGGTCTTTTTTATCCTCATTTAATTTGTGACTATATTTGTGTAACAAATCACAAGTTAAGAGAATACTAGTTAATGGTGAGCGAAACTCATGGGAGGCGATGGAAATAAATCGAGATTTAAGTTCGCTGACTTCTCTTTCTTTTTCGAGGGCTAAACGTGTTTCTTCTGCTTGCTTGCGCTCAGTGATATCTTGGGCAATACCTACTTGACGATAAATTTCTCCAAAGTTATTGTTTACTAAAAAGCTGCGCTCCCAGATCCAGCGTACTGACTTATCAGGCTGGATAATACGGTATTCATTGTCATAAGTGCTCTTAGGGTTGTTCTCTCTGGTGGCGAGTACGTATTCCTTATCTTCTGGATGAACCGCATCTATCCAAGAATTGGCGTTAATATATAAACTTTGGCAACTACGACCCCATACCTGCTCATAGACTGGACTAACATAGATTATTTTGTTGCTATTTAGGTCTTTGAGCCAAAAGACTTCTTGAATGTTTTCTGCTAACTGGCGAAACTTTTGTTCGCTTTGATGTAGCATTTCTTGCGTTACCAGTTTTGACGTAAGTTCTATCTGCAACTGGTTGTTACTAGCTTTTAGGTCGTTTTCCTGCTGAGTCAAAGTAGAAATTAACCGGCTGAGGGATTGAGATAGATTGGCAATTTCATCTCTGCCTCGTAGTACAGGAATTTTAACTTGTTTATTACCAAAACGAATTTGGTTAGCGGCTGTAGCGATCGCTAACATGGGGTTGGTGATTGCAGTTATTACTAACCAACCTAAAACAGCAAAAATTACCCCTAAAATTATATTCCAGGTAAATATCTGCTGTTGTAGTCGCCTGACTGGAGCAAAGGCAATATCTGTTTTTTGGCGTACCAACACCAGCCACTGTAAACCAGGATAATTACGATAACCATTACTCTGGACAAAGCCGGTGAGGTACTTTTGATTATCTGGCCAGATTTCAACTATATGGCTGCTGATCCCTCTTTGTGCTGCTTTCACACTCGCTAGGTTTTGCAGTTGGGCATTAAATCCTGATGGTGCTAATAACACATCACCATTGTAGCTGAGAACGAACATTTCTTTATTACGCTCTTTCACCGAACGCAACAGCGATTTTTCGACTTCTTTAGACCAATTCCAACTCAAATGAGCGCCAAGTACACCGCGTAGATTTCCTTGAAAATCAATTACGGGTACTGCTACATCTACAAAACGCAACGGTTCCCCAGTTGGGTTAGGAAGCAGTTGCTTGAGTTTTACTGCATCATGCACATCACCCGCATAAGGAGCTTTTAGTCCATTGATAAACCAAGGTCTTTGAGAAACATTTTTACCTTCTAATAATTTTCCTGTACTAGCTTGGACAATTCCTTGGTGATCGGCAAAACCTATCCAAGCATAATCACTATAAGTGCTTTGCAGCTTTTCTAAGAGGACACGTACTTGAAATGTTGAAGTGTTGGGGTAACTCGTTAACTCATCCAAGGTGCTGATAATTTGGATATCGCGGTAGCGCTCAAACATCCCCCGGTCTAGTTTATCGCTCATTTGGTACGCCAGTTCTGCCAGCGACCTTCCCACATCTACTTTGACTTGTTTGCTGGTAGTGTGCCCGACAATTAGACTGGCTAATATCGACAACACAAAAGCCACACCACAAATTGCTAGTCCCAACCGGGTTCTAAGGCTATTTTGAGGATTGACCTTGGCGCTAAACCTCTGGATGCGCGTCACTGCTAAATACTCCTGTTGGTCACAGACTTAGTAAGAACCTCAAGGACAGATACTTGTCTAAGTATATAATTTCACACAATCTTCAAATATAAACAGCAAACTGCTGTTTACATGCTGTTTACATATTATTGCTGATTGCTCTATACCTCTGTATTTTCTGCGGTAGCTTGGGGCAGACTCTTCTTTTACAACGACGCGATCGCTTACAGAGACAGGAAAAAATTTGTATATTTTATCAGGCGATCGCTTCTACTTTAGTGAGAAATGCTAGCTGAGTATTTGCGTCAGCGTGAAACTTTTTAACAGTATCTGCTAGTATGAATTTTTAATTCATTGCTCATGTACTAAAAAATTACAGTAACCCAGATCAAGTGAAAGATTGTACAAAGGTTAAGCCTACGGTTGTATAATACCAAAAACTTGTCTATATTAGCACTCAGTAATAATTTTGGTAAAACTGGAAACATAGTAGAAAGACAAAATAAGTAAAAACCAAAAACCACTTATGTCCATGTCTACTTTGAGTACTAACGTAAAAGGTTGTACTGTTGATGATTTAGCCCTGCTGAGTCAGCTTGATTTAGGAAATTTTTTACAACAGCCTTCACACCCTTCTATCGCCAGCACGAAAAAACGATTAATTGATATTTTCGGTGCCATTGTCGGACTCATGATTACAGCGCTAGTAGCAATTCCTGTAGCAATAGCTACTATTATTGATAATCCTGGCCCGATATTTTATTGCCAAATTCGCTGTGGCCTTCATGGGCGTCCCTTCCGGATTTGGAAGTTCCGTTCAATGATTGTTAATGCCGATCAGCTCAAGCATCTGGTGAACAATCAAGCCCAAGGCCACATCTTTAAATCTACAGAAGATCCACGCATTACTCGCGTGGGTAAGTTCTTGCGGCGCACCAGTCTAGATGAATTACCTCAGTTTTGGAATGTTCTGATGGGAGAAATGAGCTTAGTTGGAACTCGCCCACCTACTCCTGATGAAGTTATCAACTACGAACTACACCATTGGCAAAGATTGCGAGTTAAGCCAGGTATTACTGGGGAATGGCAAGCTAACGGTCGCTCCAGCATTAAAGACTTTGAAACCATCGTCAGCATGGATCTTGATTATCAGCGTAAGTGGTCTGTAGCTTACGACTTGAATTTAATTTTGAAAACTATTTGGGTAGTCTTGTCAAAAAGCGGTGCTTATTAAGTTTTTGCCTCTGTTATTATCCCAAGTGCGCCGACGCTAATAAAATAAAAAATTCAACATTATGAATTCAAAATCAAACTTTTATCTGAATTTATAATATTGAATTTAAAATTAATGATTTAACCCTTAACCCCACTACTAGTTTCTGTGGGTACTATGTAGCGTTGTAAAAACAGAAATAATACCAGTACTGGAGCAATAGAAATAATAGAACCAGCAGCTACCAACCGCCAATCAAGGGAAAATGTACCCGCTAGTTTTGCTACTCCTAAAGGCAGAGTATATAAATTTTCGTCTTGAATAATAATCAAAGGCCAAAGAAAGTCGCTCCAAGAACCGATGAAGACGAAAATAGCTAGAGTCACTAGTGCTGGGCGAATCGCTGGTAACATCACGTACCACCATAAGCCTAATTCTGAACTGCCATCCATACGGGCGGCTTCTTCTATCTCTTTGGGAACGCTCATAAAAGCTTGTCGCAACAGAAAAATGCCAAAGGCAGACGCTAAACTAGGAAAAATCATTCCTAAATAGGTATTGTTCAAACCCATCTGGACGGTCAGAATGTATAGGGGAATCATCACAATCTGAAAGGGAATCATAATCGTAGCCACGATCGCAATAAAAATCCCATCTCGTCCTGGAAACGATAACCGCGCCAAGGGGTAAGCGGCTAAGGCACAAAATACTAAATTCAAAGCAACAGTTAGCAGCGCTACCAATATACTGTTATAAAAATACTGTCCAAAAGGTAGGGATTGCCAAACACTAGAGAAATTACTCAGTGTCGGTTGAGTTGGTAACAACTGCGGTGGTGATTGTAAGATATTTTCTGTTGGAGATTTCAAGGCTGTACTGATCAGCCAAAGCAATGGAAACAGAGTGACTATTGCGATCGCTCCTAAAATTCCATACATCCCTATAATATTAAGTTGTGAATTGCGCTTGAGAAAATTCATCATTGACCTGAATTTGCCGCTTTGAAATCTAATTATAATGATTTTGTGTTTTTTGAGATTTTTTTATTAAATAAGTAGGTAAGCAAGAGAATTTAAAAATATCCAAATTATCAGTTTTTTAGCAATTCTTGACTTCATAAACCTGTCAAGCCAGTTTCTGTACACGCAGCTTTCAAAGGTTTATCCCAAGATTGCACAGGTAATTGAGGCAAATAGGCAAAATTAAAGACAATTCCTATAGTTGGCTTTGTTATCCACTCAGGTGAATTGAGTAAGCGATCGTAATATCCCCCGCCATAGCCTAAGCGATATCCTTGATAGTCACAAGCTACACTAGGGACAAGAATTAAATCTACTTCAGCAGGGCCTAACCTGGGAGCATTGGGAAGAGGTTCGCTAATACCATAAGCACCAATTTTTACAGAGTCGTTAGGTGTCCAGATATGCCAAACAAGGGATTTACCCACACAGCGAGGAAATCCCCAACAGTATTTATTATCTGTAAATAACGGGCTGAGGTCAGGTTCTTGGCGAAAGCTAAAATAAGCAAGTATTGTTTTTGCTTGGTTAAGTAAAGCAGAGTTTTGCAGTTGCGTACAGATGCGATCGCTTTTTTCTCTCCACTCTTTGACTGGCATTGATTGACGTATTTGCAGCAGAGTACGGCGTAGTTCTGTTTTAGCTAACTGACAATTTTGAAGATTAACTTCATCCATGAAAGTATAAAATTTATCACCAAAAAACACGTAGGGCATCTGCCCTACGTAAAAGATATAGCCAACAGTCTCAATCAAACAAAAATTTAATTATGCAGCAGCGTGTTGACGATACCACTCAATCGTATTTTTTAGCCCTTGCTGAAAACTGACCTGGGCTGTGAAATTAAAAGCTTGCTTTGCCCGTTCAGTATCCAAACAACGGCGGGGTTGACCATTAGGCTTGTCAGCTTCCCAGACAATTTCACCGTCAAACTCCATGAGTTCGCAGATGAGATTAATCAAATCACGAATGGAGATTTCATAACCTGTTCCCAAGTTAACCGGTTCAGAATCGTTGTAAAATTGAGTACCCATAACAATGCCACGAGCCGCATCTTCTGAATATAGAAACTCACGGGTAGGGCTACCATCACCCCAAACAGGGAGTTCTTTTTCACCTTTGATTTGTGCCTCGTGAACTTTGCGAATTAACGCCGGAATCACGTGAGAACTTCTGGGGTCAAAGTTATCTTCTGGCCCGTATAAATTTACTGGTAGCAGATAAATACCATTAAAGTTGTACTGCTGGCGGTAAGCTTGCAGTTGGACTAGAAGTGCTTTTTTAGCAACTCCATAAGGGGCGTTGGTTTCTTCTGGATAACCATTCCAAAGGTCATCTTCTTTGAATGGTACAGGGGTGAACTTAGGATAGGCACAAATAGTACCAACACAGACGAATTTTTCTACTCCAGCTTGATAGGCAGCGTGAATTAGCTGAGTTCCCATGATCAAGTTATCGTAGAACAACTCGGCTGGTTTTTCGCGGTTCAGCCCAATACCGCCGACATGAGCTGCTAGGTGGATAATAATGTCTTGCTGGTCAACAACGCGTTGATTATTTTCCCAAATCCGCAAATCGTAGTCCCGCGATCGCGGGACTGTAATCTTTTCAATATCGGCCCCTGCCTTACACAGCTGATCTATTACCTGACGACCTAGGAAACCCGATCCACCAGTGACGAGAATCCGTTTGTTTTTTAGTTCTAAGGCGGTCATATTTTTATCCTCAGCAAGTGTAAATCAGAAATGGAGAGCGCCCAGTTGTTGACGAATAGTTGCAATATCATGCAGTGCTGTGGAACCATTTCCATTTGGGGAAGTATAACCCAATGCTTGTAAATCTGCTTCTACCATTAGGGCAACAAGTTGCTCAAAAGTTACCGATGGTGTCCAGCCCAACTGTTGGCGTGCCTTGGTAGAATCGCCAATTAGTAACTCAACTTCCGCAGGGCGGAGATAGCGCTCATCAAACTCTACATAATCTTGCCAATTAAGATTCACATACCCAAATGCCAAGTCCAAAAACTCCCGCACTGAGTGCGTTTCACCAGTAGCAATTACATAATCATCTGGCTGTTCTTGCTGCAACATCAGCCACATTGCTTTAACGTAATCTTTGGCATAGCCCCAATCCCGCTTGGCATCAAGATTACCCATATAAATTTTTTTCTGTTTACCAGCAACAATTTGAGCAACTGCCCTGGTAATTTTGCGTGTTACAAAAGTTTCACCGCGTCGGGGCGATTCATGGTTAAAAAGTATGCCATTACACGCAAATAAATTATAAGACTCACGGTAATTCACTGTTTGCCAGTGGGCGTAAACTTTAGCACAAGCATAGGGGCTACGGGGATAAAAGGGCGTCGTCTCGCTTTGAGGTACGGCTTGCACTAAACCATACATCTCTGAAGAACCTGCTTGGTAGAAGCGTACTTGAATTCCAGTACGTTGTTGATAGTCTCGAATTGCTTCTAATAAACGCAATGTGCCCATGCCTACCGCATCGACCGTATATTCCGGTGAATCAAAGCTAACTCTGACGTGAGATTGAGCGCCTAGATTGTAAATTTCTGTCGGCTGCACTTCTTCTAGAATTCGGCGTAGCGTTGTGCCATCAGTCAAATCGCCGTAGTGAAGAAATAACTTTACTCCCTCTTTGTGAGGGTCTTCGTACATGTGATCGATACGATCTGTGTTAAATGTAGAAGTCCGGCGAATAATACCATGAACCTCATAACCTTGCTCTAGCAAAAACTCACTTAGATATGAACCATCTTGACCAGTAATACCGGTAATCAATGCTCGCTTCTTTTGCGCCATGCTTAGTTATTCCTTGTAATTTTGAGTGCAGTAGTTGCAGCAACTTATACAAGTTAGCAGTTAATTCCTAACTTGCCTAATGGGAAACTATTAGTCTTCGTTTATACTCTATCTACAATTTAAACAAACATCCTTAATAAAACTTAATTTAACACTGCTAAAATCAAGACTTCTGAATTATTTTGTATCTTTTGTTTTGATTTTGCTATAAATTTATACATTTTGCGTGTTTATGGAAAATAAATAAAACTTATATTTGCTCAAGTATTATTATTTACATAGATAAAAATATAATTAAACAAATCTGTACCAAAATGCAGTTTGACTGTGAGATAGAGATTAATTCTCCTGCATTTATCTAGACTCTGATAAAGATCTGGTACTTTGGGGCATAAACTGCCCCACACAACAAACTTTACTATTTGTTCAGTATGCCCCGTTATTTCTGGGCATAATGACTACATCAATTGTTTTCAAGATTATCCATAAGTCAAGCCAAAAATTTCTGAATTTAACATAGTGTAAATCAATTTGAACTCTTCGAGGATAGGGAATATCATTACGCCCAGAAACTTGCCACAATCCAGTAATTCCTGGACGAATGGTAAGAATATCATCTATGTGATATCCGTATTTTGGTAGTTCTTCCGCTACTAAAGGACGCGGGCCGACAACACTCATGTCTCCTTTGAGGACATTCCAAAACTGCGGAAATTCATCTAAGCTGGTAATTCGCAAAAATCGACCAATTTTTGTAATCCGAGGGTCTTGTTTCAGCTTAAAACTGCTTTCAAATTCTTGCCGCATCACAGGGGATGTTTCCATCATTTGCACTAGAATTTCATCGGCATTGCTCACCATTGTGCGGAATTTAATACAATTAAAAGGTTTGTAGTTTTTACCAACCCGTTCTTGGATATAAAAAATCGGGCCTTGTGAGCTTAAAGCAATCAGCAAGGCTAAGACTAAGTAAAGGGGGAAAAACAATATCAAAACCAACAGCGAAAACACAATATCGAACAATCGCTTGGCAAACTCTCCGTTTAAACCTTGAAAAGACAAACCTTTAGGTTTTAGCCTAGGAGCCTTTTTCTGTTGACCACGTTTTAAGAAAGTACGCGTAGACGTACTAGCGTCTTGCCGTAGGCCTCGTCGCTTGCCGGAGAGGAGTGAGCTCTGGGCAGTCATCATACTCCTTAATAATCCACACCACACATAGTCCCAATCTTAAAGCTAAAATGAGGTGCTTCTGGGTTTAAATTTCCAAAAGCCTACAAAACTATTACAAAAATTTTGATCATCATTCTAAAGATGCCTTTTCTTTGCAAAACTTTTCTAAAAAATTTAGATAGCGATTGGCAAAGGCTTGCTCAGAGAACTGGGCAGTATGCGATCGCACATACTCAGGATTAAAAGCACCCTGATACATTTCAAACTTTTCTACTGCTTCTACTAAAGCCGCGTCTGTTTGCATCTTAAATAAGATGCCTGTTCCTGTATTGACCTGACAGGAGCGAATATCTCGCACGGTTTCTAATGCACCGCCTGCACCATAGGCAATTACTGGAGTACCACAAGCCTGCGCCTCTACTAAGGCAATACCAAAATCTTCGCAAGCTGCATACACAAATGCTTTGGCTCTAGCCATATATTTTTTTACTACATCATCAGGTTGCCATCCTAGTATTTGTATATTAGAGTTTGCTATCTGGCGAAGATGTTTCATCTCTGGGCCCGTGCCAATTACTACCAATTGTTTTTGCAGTTGATTAAACGCTTTGACAATTAAGGATACTTGCTTATAACTCACTAACCGGGAAACTGTCAGATAAAAATCCTCTTTTTGAGGAGAAAATGGCCATGCCTCGACATTCACTGGGGGATAAATTACTGTCGCCGCTCGCCGATAGCAGCGCCAAATTCGACGAGCTGTATGCTGTGAATTGGCAATGAAATAATCAACGCGATTTGCTGTTAATACATCCCACTGGCGTAAACGATGCAATAAATACCGTGTCACCCATCCTGCTACGCCACTTCCCAGCTTGCTCTGGTGCAGATAATCAAAAGTTAAGTCCCAAGCATAGCGCATGGGGCTGTGACAGTAGCAAATATGTATCTGTTCGGGAGTAGTGATCACTCCTTTTGCGACAGCGTGAGATGAAGACAAAATTACGTCATACTGTCGTAAATCCAGTTGTTCAATCGCCAACGGCAACAAAGGCAGGTATTTTTGTACACCATTGTAAGCATAGGGAAAGCGTTGGAGAAATGTTGTACCAATCTGACGTTTGTATAAATAACTTTGAGGGTTGCTAGATTCAAAGTCGATCAGTGCATACAAATGGGCATCAACGTGATTCAGAATTTCCCGCACAACTAGTTCTGAACCGCCTGTGGCTTTAGGTGTCAGCCACTCATGAACCAGAGCATATTTCAAGGGCACAGCTAACTTTAAATGAGTTGAAAATAATTAAAGCCAATTATGAGGTTAACTGAAAGGTTTTCCCTTGTAATTAAAAATGGGAAGCGCCCCAGATTGACTCTAAAGACGTAATTCTCCGAAACAGGTTCCAGACGGATGCTGCAACCTGATAACCTCAAACATGGGGTTGGGTACTGGGGATTAGGGATTGGGTATTAGGTATTGGGAAGAGTTTATTTTTGAGATTCCCAGCCCCTAGCCCCCAATCCCAAATCCTTTGACAACAATCGATATAGGAATTGATAATTTATGCGAATTTTGATTATGGGCGGTACTCGGTTCATTGGTGTCTATCTAACTCAACTGCTGGTAGAGCAAGGACATGAGGTGGTGCTGTTCAATCGTGGTAATCGTCCCGCACCTTCCTTGCAGGGAGTAGGACAAATTATAGGCGATCGCACGGACGCTACCCAGTTAAAAGCAAAGTTATCAGCAGAAAATTTTGATGTCGTTTTTGACAATAATGGCCGGGAACTGACTGATACTCAACCACTGGCAGAAATTTTTCAAGATCGTATACAACATTTTGTGTATATGAGTTCTGCTGGAGTATATCTCAAATCTGACCAAATGCCTCATGTTGAAGGTGATCCCATAGATCCTAAAAGCCGCCATCGCGGTAAGCATGAAACAGAAGCTTACCTAACTCAGCAAGGATTGCCCTTTACCTCTATTCGTCCAACTTACATTTACGGGCCGCGTAACTATAACGATTTAGAAAGTTGGTTTTTTGACAGAATTGCCCGCGATCGCCCGATTCCTATCCCTGGTAATGGGTTGTATATCACTCAGCTAGGCCATGTCAAAGATTTAGCAAAGGCAATGACGCAGGTTTTAGGCAATAGCCAAGCAGTAGGTCAAATTTATAATGTTTCTGGCGATCGCTTTGTCACTTTTGATGGTTTAGCTCGTGCTTGTGTCCAAGCTGCTGGCAAATCACCTGATGCAGTGAAAATTGTCCATTACGACCCAAAAAAATTTGATTTTGGTAAGCGCAAAGCTTTTCCACTACGAGCGCAGCATTTCTTTGCATCTGTGAATAAAGCTCAGAACGAATTGGGTTGGCAGCCTGAGTATGATTTAATCTCCGGGCTGACTGATTCATTTGAGAATGACTATCTTGCCTCTGGGCGCGATAAAGCCGAGGTTGATTTCTCTGTGGATGAAGAGATTTTACAAGCTTTGTGAATGTAAAGGTAACATCCAACTCACCGAAACATTACCCAGCAGTCATTGCAAGGACTTTTTTTTTGCGCGTAGCGTTACCGCAGGCTAACGTGAGTTGGATGCATTATGATTTTGACCTCTCTCCAAACCTCTCTCCTGCGAAAAGCTACGGTGTACACACATCTCTGTACTAAACCGAAATCATTGTAGATCCGTCATTATCCTCCGATAAATTGGAGGACTTTGAGGGATTTTAGCCCCCCTTTAAAAGGGGGGTTGGGGGGATCAAAAGGCTGTGGGGCAACTTTCAAAGACTTGTGTGTACACCGTAGCCTGCGAAAAGAGGGAGGTTGGGTGGGAGAGGTTTGTCGAATTCACGTCAGGCTATAACCCGATTTCAAGTTGTGGAGGAATAAGAAATTTTTTCATTACTCAATTCCCTGACTTTAATTTATGAGCTACTATTCAGCACTAATACCAATATCTATGAATCAGGAGTTATAGCAAAATATGCCAACAATATTAGTTACCGGAGGAGCCGGATTTATTGGTGCTAACTTTATCCTCCTTGCTAGACAAGCAGAATGGGCAAATGTAGTTAATCTAGATAAATTAACTTACGCTAGTAACCTACAAACTTTAGCAGACTTACAAAACGATCCTAACTATCACTTTATTCAAGGCGATATTGGCAATGTAGAGTTAGTAAGTTATTTATTGAAACAGTATCAGCCAGATGCGATTATTAATTTTGCAGCCGAAAGTCATGTAGATCGTTCAATACTTAGCCCTCAAGACTTTATCCAAACTAATGTAGTGGGAACGTTTCAACTACTAGAAGCAAGCAGAATTTACTGGCAAAAATTATCATCGCCAAAACAACAGCAATTTCGCTTTTTGCATGTGTCTACAGATGAAGTCTACGGCTCACTAAAAACACAAGATCCAGCTTTTCGGGAAGATACTCCCTATGCACCCAATAGTCCCTACGCAGCATCGAAGGCTGCATCCGACCATTTTGTACGAGCCTATTACCATACCTATGGATTACCTACTTTAACAACTAATTGCTCAAACAACTATGGGCCTCGTCAGTTTCCTGAAAAATTAATTCCATTAACTATCCTCAATGCTTTAGATCATAAATCGTTACCTATATATGGGGATGGACAAAATATTCGAGACTGGCTTTATGTGACCGACCACTGCGAGGCTATCTATCTTGTTCTTAATCAAGGAAAAGTTGGTGAAACTTATAATATAGGCGGTCTTAATGAACAAACTAATTTGACAGTTGTTGAAAAAATTTGTGCTATCCTTGACGACTTAGCACCGAAACCTGATTACAGCTATTCTTCTTTGATTACTTTTGTGAAAGACCGCCCTGGTCATGACCGAAGATATGCAATTGATTGTAGTAAAATCAACCGTGATTTAGGTTGGCAACCTGAAGAAAACTTTGAAAGTGGTTTGCTGAAAACGGTTCAGTGGTATCTTAGTAACTCTGCCTGGGTAAACGAAGTGCGCTCAGGTGCTTACCAAAACTGGCTTAAACAAAATTATGAAAACAGAAAAGCTGAAACTTCCAGCTAATAGTAATTTCTGTGTTTATGTATAAGGATGCAAAATGAAAGGTATTATTCTAGCTGGCGGTTCTGGTACACGTCTGTACCCTATAACTTATGCTATTAGTAAACAATTAATGCCTGTTTACGATAAGCCGATGATTTACTATCCCTTGTCTGTACTGATGCTCGCAGGCATTCGGGAAATTTTAATTATTTCGACTCCTAATGATTTGCCATTATTTCAGCAACTTTTAAAAGATGGTAGCCAGTGGGGTTTGCAGTTTAGTTATATTGAGCAGCCGAAGCCAGAAGGGTTAGCACAAGCTTTTATATTAGGTAAAGATTTTATTGCTAACGAACCAGTATGCTTAATATTAGGTGATAACATTTTTTATGGGCATGGTTTGACAGAAGTCTTGGCTCGCTCTGCCACACTTACAGAAGGCGGATTAGTATTTGGTTATCAAGTGAAAGATCCAAGCCAATATGGAGTAATTGAATTTGATGAATCTGGACGGCTAATTAGTATAGAAGAAAAGCCTTTAATTCCTAAATCTAAATATGCTATTCCTGGCATATATTTTTATGATTCGCAAGTAGTAGAAATTGCTTCTAGTTTGAAACCTTCTGCTCGTAATGAGCTAGAAATTACAGATGTAAATTTAGCTTATTTGAGGCTAGGTCAATTGCAAGTAGAACTTTTAGGTAGAGGATACGCGTGGTTGGATACTGGTACTCATGAATCTCTACATCAGGCAAGTAATTTTATTCAAACTTTAGAAGAGCGGCAAGGTCTAAAAATAGCCTGTATTGAAGAAATTGCTTACCTTCAAGGATATATTGATTTCTCCCAACTTCGTCGGTTAGCTGAATCTATGGCTAAGAGTAGCTATGGTCGTTACCTCATGACAATTATAGAAAATGAGCAAAGCTCTGCAACCATAGAACATAAAAATGGGCAAGAATATTCTATTTTGACTAACTTTCATTAGGTTAAAATTCATTGGTACAATCAACACTAAAAGCTGAACCAGGCTTTACATAAATTTGTGTATTTAACATTTTTTGTCAATGAAATGCACTTTAATTGAGCAAAAAATTTTGTATTTAATTAAGGGTAAAGCGATGCAGGTTACACAAACAGAAATTCCTGATTTATTAGTGATTGAGCCGCAGGTATATGGAGACGATCGCGGTTTCTTTTATGAAAGCTATAACGAAAAGCTTTTGCTAGAAAAAACAGGAATTACTGAGCATTTTGTACAAGACAATCATTCGCGTTCTGCTAAGAACATCTTGCGTGGCTTGCATTATCAAATTCAGCAGCCTCAAGGAAAACTAGTGAGGGTGGTAGTAGGTTCAGTATTTGATGTGGCTGTGGATCTGAGAAAAAGCTCCAATACTTTCGGTCAATGGATTGGGACATATCTAACAGCCGAAAATAAACGGCAGCTTTGGATACCTAAAGGTTTTGCTCATGGTTTTGTGGTGCTTTCCGAATATGCTGAGTTTTTGTATAAAACTACGAACTACTATGCACCCCAGTATGAACGTACTGTGATTTGGAACGACCCGGATCTAGCGATCGCCTGGCCAATTCAAGAAGAACCAATCTTATCTGCTAAAGATAAATCTGGAAAGTTGCTGCGAGATGCAGAGGTATATGCATGAACATCCTACTGACAGGTGTAACTGGGCAAGTGGGTTGGGAATTACAACGCACTTTAATGACTATAGGTAAAGTAATTCCTGTAGGACGCAGCGCTAGTAAGGCAACTTTACAGATGGATTTGTCTCGGACAGACAGCATTCGCCGCACAATTAGAGAAGTAAAACCCGATTTAATTGTCAACCCTGCCGCTTACACGGCGGTAGATAAAGCAGAGTCTGAGCCAGAATTAGCAATGGCAATTAACGGTATTGCCCCAGGTGCGATCGCTGAGGAAGCAAAAAAAATAGGTGCAGCTATCATTCACTATTCAACAGATTATGTATTCGATGGTGCTAAACAAACTGCATACACTGAGCAAGATCAGCCTCATCCACAAAATACCTACGGTCAAACAAAACTAGCTGGTGAACAGGCGATCGCGGCTGTAGGCGTACCGCATTTAATTTTACGCACCAGTTGGATTTATGGTCTGCGAGGTAAAAATTTTTTACTCACTATGTTGAAGCTAGCTCAGGAACGTGAAGAAATCAAAGTTGTTGATGACCAAATTGGCGCACCTACTTGGAGTCGCATGATTGCCGAAGTGACAGCACAAATTTTGTCTCAATCTCCACATCATATATATGAGTTTCTTAATACTCAGGGCGGAATTTATCACTTAACAGCAAGCGGAAAGACTAGCTGGTATGGATTTGCCAAAGCAATTTTTGCGAATGATGTTAAGCATAGTGAGCGTAGAATGCAGAGGTTGATCGCAATTACCAGCCAAGAATATCCAACAGCAGCAAGTAGGCCAGCTTATTCTTTATTAGACAGTCAGAAGTTAACTAATAAATTTGGGCTGCTTCTACCAGATTGGCAAAAGAGTTTAGAGTTAGTTTTAGCTCCCAATGATTAGAGGTAATCAGCTTGCAGCTTTATCGTCAGATTTTGTAGTAAGAACGATACCAAGATACAAAGTTCTGAATTCCTACTTCAATAGGTGTGCTGGGCTTAAAACCAACATCCCGAACTAAATCATCCACATCTGCGTAAGTTTCAAGAACATCACCAGGTTGAAGCGGGAGCAGATTTTTTTGTGCCTTCATTCCCAGGCAATCTTCTAACACTTCAATAAAGTGTGTTAGTTCTACAGGTTGATTGTTACCAATATTATAAATCCGGTAAGGAGCATTACTAGTTCCAGGGTCGGGAAGCGCACTCGACCAGTTAAGATTTGGTTGAGGAATCTTGTCTAAAGCTTTGATTACTCCCTCGATAATATCACTAATATATGTAAAATCTCGTTTCATCTTGCCGTAATTAAATACATCAATAGGTTTCCCTGATAATATAGATTTCGTAAAGGTAAATAATGCCATGTCAGGTCGTCCCCAAGGGCCATAGACCGTAAAAAAGCGCAATCCAGTAGTAGGTAATCTATATAAATGGCTATAAGTATGTGCCATTAACTCATTAGCTTTTTTAGTAGCAGCATATAAACTCAAGGGATGGTCTACATTGTCATGGACGGAGAAAGGTATTTTGGTATTTGCACCATAAACTGAGCTAGAAGAAGCAAAGACTAAATGCTTAATTGCTGAATGGCGGCAAGCCTCTAAAATATTGATGAATCCTACTACGTTGCTATCAACATAAACATAAGGATTTTGCAAAGAATATCGCACGCCTGCTTGGGCTGCCATATGCAAGACCCCATCAAATTCGTGTTGATTAAAAATTTTAAATATTTTCTCTCGGTTTTCTAAATCTACTTGATAAAAAATAAAATTACTTTTTTCTTGCAGTAAAGCTAAACGGTCTTTTTTAAGAGTAACGTCGTAATAATTGTTGAGGTTATCCAAACCAACAACTTCATCACCCCTATTCAATAAATTCTGACTCAAATGAAAGCCAATAAAACCCGCAGCACCTGTGACTAAGACTTTAGCCATATCTTCTCCGTAATAAGTTAATAAAGTTTATGCTGGCCAAAAATAGAATTGAGCCATATCTAAAATATTCAATAAAGAAGGTATGGCTAAAATTATTTTGGATTAAGAATAAAATTCACATCCTTTATACTCTGCCTGCATGAACAAAAGCAAAATTTTTTCCAGTGCTAATATCCATATAAGCTTGAGCGCTGACCGTCAATTATATTCCATACTCCAGCTGAACTTTATAAATATCCCCAGTAGACTCATGCAAAAACGGCTAAATTCTGAATGGCTGTAATTCTTTTATAATGTTGACATCTCTACTATTAAGGGATAACGCCTTAATAGACCTTTTACATAAGCCTGTGTTTTTTATATCGAACCACAGATGAACAAACACGGTAGCCTCTTAGGAGGCTACTTTATAAGTTTTAGTTTTCTTAAGTGCCATATAGTTAGATGAAACGCAGATTGAGATTAGTTTTGCTGATTTTAGCGATCGCGTTGGTTTGGGCTAGTATAATTCCTACTAAACTAGCGATCGCCCTCTACCAAGCGCCAAGCCCACAAGCAATTTTTGTCTTGGGAGGAGATTTTGCTAGGATAGAGTTTGCTGCAAAATTTGGGCAATCTCATAATAATTTAAATATTTGGGTTTCTGATGTCACCTCAAATCTGGAATTTAATCGTTTGATTTTCCACAAATTTGGTGTCCCGGATCAACGGTTGCGGTTGGATGGTCGAGCAACAGATACGGTGACTAATTTCACTACCTTGGCAGCAGATTTTGTGAAACAGAAATTAGAGCATATTTATTTGATTACATCGGATTATCATATGCGGCGGGCACGGGCGATCGCAACTATTGTTTTGGGTAGCCAAGGAATAGCAGTCACTCCAGTCGTAGTACCTTCACCACTAGATAAATCAGAATCTCTAGTACGAGCGTTGCGAGATTGTGGGCGATCAATTTTGTGGATTTTGAGCGGGCGGAGTGGTGCAAGTTATAACCAGCGTTTAAGGTGATTTGGTGAAATTTTTAAACCCCAATTTAAATGCAGGAGAATTCAGTTTCAACCGAAAGTCATCGCGATCGGGAGCAACAAAGAATGGGTTAGCAATGAGAGAATTTTTATCCCTGCCTTTTTTCTGCCATTCTTGCCAGGACAGTTTACCAAAGCGAATATTACCCTTCCCTCTATACCAATAAAGATTACGGTCTAATACATAATTAGAATCATCCCAACTACCTTGGCTATCCAGAAGTTGTCCCTGATTCCAGTAAATAATATTACCTACAAAAGTAAAACTTAAATGACCTTCTGGTCTTGATCTGCGAATTTGTGCAAATCTACCAAAAGCAAAAATATTATTACGAATTGAGTTGTCTTTACCGTAGTGTAGGTGAAATCCTGCGTCTCTAGTACGGTAAACCAAATTATTTTCTACTAAAATTTGCGAACTACCTTCATCTAAATAAATACCCCAAGCTCCAAATCTGTAAGCATCAATATCATGAATAATATTGCTACGAATTATTGTTCCTGGTTGCACACCTAACGTATAAATTCCACCTTTATCATTTAACAAAGGGCCATCACCATTTGAGAGCCGACCGATATGATGAATATGATTAAGCTCAATAATATTGTTTTTAGTCGGGCTAGCTTGATAACCCCAAGTCCAGCCAACTGAAATTCCTGTGTAGTAAAAATCATGAATGTGATTTCTACTGATTAAGTTATTCTGTGCATTCATTACTAAAATGCCTACTGCACTATGGAACATCTTGCCTCCATTGTGAATATGACAGTTAATAATTTTAATTCCATCAACTCCTTGAGTAACTTTAATGCCTCCAGCCCCTAAATCAGAAAGTTGGCAATTAATTAATGAATTATTTGCACAGCCGTTAGCAAACTCAATGCCGTAATTACTGACATTCGTAATCTGACAGTTTTGCCAAGTGCAGTATCTTACTCCTTGACTATAAATTGAACCAGGAACGCCTTCTGCTGCCTGGCCAAAACCTACCATATAAGAATTGTTGGCATAGTACCACTCTGCATGGGCAAATGTCAGATTTTGAAATGATAGATATTCTATGAATTTGCTATTTTCAAGGCTACCTTGGAGGTCAACCAAACGAGACAGACGAGGAACAATTGCCTCTACTCTGGCCATATTTTCTCCAGGTAAAGGCATGTAATAAAGTTTGCCTGATTTCCTATCTAAATACCATTCACCAGGATTTTCTAAAACTTCTAAAGCGTTTTCCAAGTAATAAATTGAGGCAGCAGAAGACTGGGAATTACCAGGCTCCATGCTATGAAGACTGGGGCTAGCAAAGGCGACTATTCTTTGGTTTTCGTCGAAACCGGCAACTGCTAGTCGAGACTCCACCCATCGAGTCATAACTACTATCTCAGCGTTGTTAATGGTACTCCAATTTTTGAGATCGCCCTGACGATACTTAAACCGTGATTGCCCTGGAGCCACGGGGGAGTTGGGGGTAGCATCCGGTACTTCTGCAACTGGCAAGTAGCCCTTTTTAGGGTAACGGGCACGAGTTCGCCGTTGGTTTCCCACCCAAAGTTGTCGAAAGAACCATTCACCCTGGCGAACTTGAGGAATTTCCAGCATCCATAATCGTTTACCATTGATTACTACCTGTTGCCATCCCCGAAGACGCTGACCACCACTGATTATTGGTTTCTCATTTTGATAGGCTGTGTAAGTAATCGGACAATTTTGCGTACCAGAATCTTCTGGGGTGAATACTAATGGTTGGGCTAAAAAATATGTACCCCCCCTAATGAAAACAGTAACGGGTTGTTTCAGGATACCGCCTTGTTGACGCTTGAGTTCACTAATAGCATTGCGTGCTCGTTCCAGGGTTGCAAATGGCCCATCAGTTTGAGTTTTATTCCGATTTGCCAGTTTTCCTGTCCAAGCATCATTGCCATCAGGGGCAACATAAAAAATAGTAGATTTTATGCTATTAGATTTATTTGCAAAAACTGGTTGCTGCTGAAGTTTAGTGAATATAGAGCTAATAAATAAAGGAGAAGCAGTTAACCAACCCAATCCCATCCAAGCGAGAAAAGAGCGGCGATCCATATTTATTTTCTTTGATAAAAAATAATTGAACAATGTAATATAAATATGGCTGATTTTGGCGATCGCTTTTGTATTAGCTAATATTATTCCTGCTAAAGTTTGGCGAAAATTTGTAGCGATCGCCCTAAGTAATTTATAAAATTAAGCAAAAATTGCAAAAATTATTGCAACTTAAGAAGATATTGAAAATATTTCTTTAAACAATTTTTTATAAGCTTGATTAGTTTGAGCAAAACTATACTTAGTTCTAGCTACTTCTGCGGCTCTAATTCCCATTTCAACGCATAACTCACGATTAGTTGCTGCAAATTGAATGGTACGAACTAATCCTTCTATGTCACCTGGTTTAATTACCCAGCCTATGTTTTCTTCTCGAACAACTTCAGCTAATTCAGACCAATCATCTGCAACAGCAATAATGGGTTTTCCAGCGGCCATTTGATTATACATCCGACTAGGTACAGAAACACCTGCCATGCCTGGAACGTATGAAATTAAAGCAACATCTCCAGCATTCAGCGAAACAGATTGTTCAGAACGAGGTCTAGCTGATAGAGGGATAATACTCATATTTTGCAAGTTTTGAGATTTAACATATTCTTCCAGCCATTTCTTTTTTGCGCCAAAGCCTACAACCACAAAATGAATATTACCGTCAACTTGGAGAATTGTGGCTACCTCTGCTAAGTCTTTGATACCATGAGTTTTCCCCATGTTACCTGCATACAGAACGACAAAGCGATCGGAACATCCTAACTCTTGTAATAATGGATTATTGTCGCGATCGTCAGGTCTAACTGTTTCGTGTTCGGCCCAATTAGGAATTAAATAAATTTTTGAACTTAAATTTTCTATACTACTATTATTAGATAATTTATCTTTAACTATCTTAGTCATATCTCTACCCAAGGTAATTATTTTACTTGCTTGGGTATATAATAAAACGCTTACTCTACGACCTATTTTAGCTAGCAATGAAGAAGAACTACATAATCCAGCAGCAACAAGGACTTCAGGATAAACGTCATGAATTAACAAGATAAATTGACAATTTTTCAGCCATTTTAAAATTAGCGCTACAAAAGGCAGCAAAGGTGGATTTGTAACAACTAAAATAACGTCTCCATGCTGACAAAGCTTCCACGATTTCCCTAAAATTGATATTGATTGGGTGACTAAATTAACTAAGCGTCCCCAGAAAATATCTTTATTAAATAAAGTACTTTGACAACGAAATATTTCAACACCATCTTTAATTTCATAATTTTGATGATGTTCGCAATTTAAAAAATTTGTGGCTGGGCCCGTAATTACTTTAACTTCATATTCTTCAGATAAGCCTTCAGCAATCTTTGTTAAAATATACCCAGTTGATGTCTGTTCTGGAAAGTATAACTCACTTAAAATCCAGATTCGTTGCATATAAAAAACATTTTAAATAGTATATTTTTGTATTTTTAAATCTTCAAATATAATTTATTAATTTTTTATTTTTTAAAATTAGACTAATAACATTTTTAGCCAAAATCAATCGCCACTTTATCATTTGAGAAATTCCAGCATGGTTAAAAATTCCCCGGCCCGTGTTACTGGTATGCCTGCGGTGCTGTATTAGTGGTTCATTTATATAAAAAGCTTTGCCATAAATGCCATTAACTATGCCAATCCATATGTCATGCATTGGAGTATCATCTGGAAAAGGTAGAAAGAATTCCAGCATTTCTCTTCTAAAAGCTAAAGTACAACCATGATGCTTACTTTTAATCCAGTTAGAAATAGGATTAGCAACAAATTCTCCACGAATTTCAAAAAAAGAATCGGCTGTTATCTTACCTTTTTCATCAATAATTTGTGCATCACTCAGTACTAATGTTACATCAGGATGTGCTTGAAACACCGCTAAAATTTTTTGCACTTTTCCTGCAAGCCAGATATCATCTTGGTCACTAAGAAATATAATATCGCCACTTGCACTATTTAACGATTTTTCAAATGTTTTTACTACACCTAAATTAATTTTATTTTCTAATAAATTTATGCGTGAATCTTGAAATTTATTGATAACAGAAATAGTGCGGTCTACAGAAGCATCATTAACAATTACAACTTCATCAGCCGGCTGTAGCTGTTTTAAGATTGACTGTAATTGTTCCTCTAAATATTCTTGACCGTTATATACCGCCATGCATACTGAGACATTCATAATTTAATTTTTATTTTCCTGCTTGCTTAACAGAAGTAGATTTTGAAGCAAAAAATAATTGAACATACATGAAAATAGGAATGCCAATAATAACTGTACTATATAAAGATTCTAGCAATAAATTTGAATCAACAGGTAATTTCATAATTTGGTAAGCGCAGATCATATACAATAATAAATTTAATTGATGCGGTTTTTTGAGAACAAACAAAAGTAGCCGAGTTCTAATTACAGAAACTATATAACCAATTGTCAAACTAAAAATCCAAGACCCAAAAAAGCCAAAATAAATTAAACCTTCAATAGGATGCTGAGGATTTGCACCAAACCCCCCTGTTGTTAATCCGATTGCTTCTGAAATTATGCGCTCTCCCAGTGCAGTACTGTATTCACTCAATCTAAGTAGACTCAAAAGCGGATTGATACTATTAATTAGATAATCTATGGGATTATAATCAAAAACATTAATTAAATCATAATTGTAGAAATAGTAAAATACATCTCCTGCACCAACAAAGCGAACTAACAAAGCTTCAAATACATTTAAATATTGGACTGCAATTGAAGCTCTCCACAAAATGAATAATACAACACTAATGCCTAAAATAAATAATATTGAAATATAAAAATTTATTTTATAAATATGTTTAGTATTAAACTGCTTGTTTATTAAATAAATGTAAAAAACTAAATTTACAATCAGTAAAATTGCTCCTTTACTACCGCTCGATAAGGCTAAGAATATCAGAATCAACAGACATAATATCAAACTTAAATATTGATATTTACCAACCTGAATTTTAGGATTAAAAATTTTAATAAGAATTATTCCAATTGCGCCTGGTAAAAGTGCGTCATTTATTCGATAAATAAAACCAAAGCCGCCAGTACGAAACTCAACTTTTGCTACCTCGGCGTTTTCAGAAAATAATGGAACCGATCCATACTGTAAAAATAATATCGTATTAGCAGTTAAAAGAATAAATACACAAATATATAATATAATATTTAATTGCTTGGAATATTTTTTTAATATAGATATATTATTAATTAGCAAATCGTCTTTGCTATAGTCTAGGTTAATTAAATTAGAAAAATTATTAGGTTGAGAACCTAATTTTTTGTTTCCTAATATTAGTCCTGTTATAAAAAATATATTTGATAAAATAAATGTGATTAAATACACAAAATATATTTGCTCGTCAAAAAACAAATACATAACAAATGCAATACTAAATGAATTAAAAACCAGATATGTGAATAGTGGATCGAACCAGGCAAAAATAAGCTTTCTTAAAATTAAGACTTGTGCTGCTAAGGCCAAAATCACAAGAGGTATATAAAAGTAAAAATTTATTGATAATATGTACTCTGTCATACTTAAGTGTTTCACCTAATTAAATTAAATGTTTAATTTTTAATTTTATGCTCTGAAAATATGGTTTAATTAAATTAATATAAAAAATATAAATAAATCGATAATTGTTAAATTTAACTGATAATTTACAAGAACGGACTAAAGAAAAAAACAAAAGTATAAATGCATCTATATGGATTTTAGTCAGTACTTGAATACTTTCACAATATCTACCGAATCTATTTAATGCAGCCTCCATGCTATCTTGTTGAGAGGAAAATCCATGTAGACACTTAGTATTAATAAGGAAAAAAAAGTTATTAATTTGCTTGTACCTATCTATAAACTCAAAATCGCTGAAATCAAGTTTTAAATCTTCATTGTAACCACCTACTTTCTCAAAAATATCCATATTTATCAATAGACCACTATTTAATAGTGAGATATTTTTAGTATTATGTAATCCTGGTACAATATTTTTGAGGGGAAATCCTCTTCTAAATGCATATTTACAAGGTGAATAAAGTTCACCTATATCCGAAGTCAAGATGGGTGCGAACAGAAATGAGTTACGGTTGCTGTATACTGCTTGGTAGTACTTTAGTAAAGCATCTGGTTCAAATTTAGTATCTTGATCTAGCAGCAATAGCCACTGCTTATCCATTTGTCTACCAACTTTATATCCTGTATTATATGCTTTACCTACCCCAGGATTGGTTTCATCATAAATATAATTAATATACCAATTTTGATAATCCATTTCCTTTGGATTTAGCATTGGCAAAGGGCTATTATCGTAAATTAGAATGTCTAAGGTAGAAGAGTTTTTTTCTAAGCAATAGCTTAATGATTTAAAAGAGTCGGAATGATTTAGATCAGTTTTATAAAGTACTAAAACAACTAAAAGTTTTTTAAGAAAATATTGAAATTCTGCGGAATCCATACTTCGTTCCTTGGTAGAGGTAGTAAATTGCGGCTAAAACTTTCCAAATTATTCCAAAATTTTTTTCGATAATTTTTAAACATTCATGAATGTATAGC
Organism: Mojavia sp.; assembly: GCF_059505145.1. Classification (NCBI taxonomy): domain Bacteria; kingdom Bacillati; phylum Cyanobacteriota; class Cyanophyceae; order Nostocales; family Nostocaceae; genus Mojavia; species Mojavia sp. The sequence goes on along the minus strand of NZ_JCACKA010000010.1, from coordinate 143,328 downwards.
TTACTTGTTAAGCCATCTGGCAAAGCATATGCAATGAATGAATCTGAAAAGACGAAATTCACCCCATCATTAAAAAGCCTTGCATTAAAATCATAATCTGCATAAACTTTGTACTGCGTATTAAATGGAGGAACCATGGAAAGCGATTTATGGATAAGTAATGCTTGGTGGTGCAGAGTGTTTCCTAACTTAAGTTTCCAACCAGACGTTGATTTAAAAAAACCATTATCCCCCAGGCTTACTCTGCCAAAAATAGCTTTATTAGAGTACATCTGATTCACCGTTGGCAAGCTCAATATTAAATCACCTGCACCTAAAAAGAGAATATGACTGTTATCATCTGCTACAGCCCATCCCTTATTCATTGCATCATAAATACCCTTATCTGGTTCACTAATCCAATATTCAATATCGGTTTCGTATTTCTTAATTATTTTTAGAGTATTATCATTACTTCCACCATCTATTACTATATAACTTATATGTTCATTTTTTTGTTTAATAACACTTTTAATAGTATCTTCTATGTGCTTTTCGCCATTAAAGACAACTGTTATAATAGTAATTAATGGCTGGTTAATTTGAGATTTTTTCTGATAATCATGACTTAATCTCAGCCCACCTTCTAGGCATTGGGGATAGTTTTTTTTGCTGTCATATTCTGTTGCGCTAGGAATTTCCATAAAATTAGCAACGCCTCATTAGTTATTACAATATTTAATTATTATTTTAATAAATGCTAAAGAGTGAGGTACAAAAAGTAACTAACCAAGCATTAACATATATAAATTTGTACCCCATTACATTAGTAAATGCTATAAACATGAGGATTTAAAATCAAGTTTTTCTGAGAATTATAATAAATTCACTAGCATTTTCTTGCGATAGTTCAATTTTGAAAGGAAGTAATAAAGTACGTTGACAATAGAAGAGCATTTCTAAAAATTCCACTTGAGTCCATACATGGAAGTGAATACTGTAGTCAATGGAAATTAGATGTTGAACTGATGTTGATAAATCTTCTTCAGAAACTTTTTCTACTAATCTACTCCACTCTTCAAAATGAGATAATTTTGACCATTGAGGCCCCTCCGTATAGTCACGAATTAAGTGTTCTAGCGATGTGACAGGGCGACTAACATCAAAAGTATACCGTTTGTCTGGCACAGCCATATAAAGTATTCCACCAGATTTCAGCACTCTCAAGTGCTGTTCAATTGTACCAATGGGATTTTGGCAATGTTCAATCATGTGATTTGCAATCACAAAATCAAGGGAACAATCTGCTATGGAACCAAGGGTTTCTCCATCATCAATAATATCAACTTCTACTAATTGATAATTTGCTAACTCTGGATATTGCTTTCTAAGTTCAGCAACAGACATGCGATCAACATATCGAACTTTAGCTGTAGCAGGAACTTCTAGAGGAGAATGCAATGCTCCAATCTCTATTCCCTCCCCAACTAAATAGCGAGCAGAAATTTTCCTACGCACTGTTTTATCCTTTGATACAATGCGTCGATATAAAAGCTGAACAGTTCCTTTTAGACCTTGGTTGTTGGCAATTGATTTCAGCTTATCAAGCTTTGTTATAACTTCAAAAAGATTGGTTTTCATGATAATATATTGTTGTGATTTGACTTTATATCTGGTTTTTTCATCTTTTAAGAATTAGATAAATAACTGACTTACAAAATATATAACTTATATATCAGAAATATTTAGCTAAAAAAATTAATATTAATTTTCTATATTAATGAGCGATACAGAGAACAAGTTTGTTTTGCACAGGCTTCCCATGAGAAAGCTTTAACTCTCTGTTTTCCAAGTTTAATAAGATTTTTAGCTCTCTCAGAAGAGTACAAAACTTTTTCTAAAGAATTAGCAATACTTTCTGTACTATAAGGGTCAAAAAACTCAGCTGCTTCTCCAGCTACCTCTGGCAATGAACTAGTGTTGCTACAAACAACAGGACACTCAAGCGACATTGCTTCTAAAAGTGGTAATCCAAATCCTTCGTATAAAGAAGGATAAATAAAAACAGATGCTTCACGGTAAAGCTTAACTAAAGCTTGATCGTCTGTTGTAACATGAATAACTTTATTTCCATTTAGACCTAATTTACAAATCAGATCTAACTCATGAGTAGAAAAAGAATTTGCTCCACAGCAAATTAGATTAAAATCCCTTTGTATATTCTGGTTGCTAGCATAGGCTTGCAATAACCTCTCAAAGTTTTTGTAACCTGCACGTTGCCCAACATATAAAATATAAGGCTTAGATTGAATGTTTAGTTTCCAATCAATTTTGCTTTTATGAATAAGAGAATGTCCAAGATAAATCACAGATACTTTGTCAGGATTAATGTCCAAAATTTCTAATAAATCTTGTTTAGTACTGTTAGATATACATATAATATGATCAGCACGTTTAGTGGCTTCTATTTTAGAGAGAGTGAGTTCTCTGTCTAATTTATTGTTTAAAAGGAAATTAAATTTTTCGTGAATCATATCATAAACTGTTACTACAGTTCTAGAACCTTTAGGTGCTATTCTAGTTGTTGAATAATAAGTTTCATGTATAATACTAGGTTTATTAGACTTTAACCAAAATTTAGAAAATTGAGCATTGAGTTTGTCTATTAAGATTTTAGTTTTAGGAATATGTTGACGTTGCATACCAATTACTAACTCAGGATTGACACTTTCTAAGTGCTTATTTATATATGAACAAGCAAGAATTTTAACATCAAATCCCTCTATTTGGGCAATTCTATTAGCAACCTCACATATATAGCGAGATATACCTCCATACTTTTGTTCATTAAATATTTGATAATCATAGACGATTTTCATAAAATTAATTATTTTTGCAAGCTATGGTTAATTTATTTATATTTAAAAGATATAGATTAATTATAAATTATTGATTTTAATATTGATAATTTTCTATATATTAAATAGGATATAAAAACTAAATTAGCGTAATCAGCATAGCATAATTTAATTTTTGATAGTTTTAAATTTAGTAGTAATTTTACTCAAATCATTGTAGTCTGTAACCGTTTTGGATCTCATTTCTCTTTTGACATATTTACAACAAATATTAGCAAAATTTCCGGACATTTTTTCTAAAACGAATGGATATTTTATCTGTCTATTAGTCATAATATGGAAGTTATTATATGAATAAAAAAATAGCGATAGTTGATCCGCTATCAGCTTAAGTGTTTTAGCTTGATAAAAAGAGATATGCTGCCCAGTGCCGAATGAATAATACCACCATGATTGAGGAGATGGGGGGCTTCCTTGAAACAAATCTGTCGAAAAAATAATTGTCGATGTCCCTGAATCTTTTAAAGATTTATCAATAAATTCAATAGGATTATAAATATGTTCCAATACCTCAAAAGCAGTTATTGCAGAAAAAATATTAGTGGTAGCAGATGCCTCAAAGCCTTTAGCAAGAATATTTTCACAATATAAGTCAGACCAATAAAAATCAAAACCAATATCTCTCATTAGCCTTGTTAGCATTCCATAACCACCTGCAATATCCAAATATTTGCCTTGTTTATCAAAAAAGAAGAAAAGAATACAAGCTAGTTTTTTAGAAATTGCAATATTTCTTGCAACTAAACCAGTGTCTACATCTGCGATCGCACTATTATAAGCTTCTTCTAACCAATATGGTTGTTCTGTCTGGAGCAAGCCACAGTTGTTGCAGTATAGATAGGTAATATCATATTTATTAAGAATAGTTTCTTTGAAATAAATATCTCTCGTACAAGAGCATATAGGACAATCTTTACTCATTTTATTTACTCATTTAATATTCACCACTTTTGATTCTTAACCTTAGCTTGTTTGTAATATCACCGCCTACTGCTCCTAAAGAGAATAATAAAATGCAAATTCCAGTAGACCAAGCGACTCCTGAAACGCCTATTAAATTACCTAATATTATTGATAATACAATATTGCTCATAGCAGAAACAGGAGCAACTATAGTTTGTAATTTTAATTCACCTAACCCATTGACTAACATTGCTACACATTGAGATATGCAATTTAATACTGTTGTAAACAACATTGCCAAAACTAAACTATTATGTGGAATTGCTTCTTTATTAACCAACAAGCTCAAAATTTGAGGAGAAAATATAACCAGTAAACTACTTATACATACAGACCATATAAAACTAAACAAAATGGACATTTTAAAAGTTTTAATAATCCAAGAGAAATCTCCTCTTGTTGAAGCTTCACTGTAGGCTGGCCAAAGAGAAATAATAAAAGAAGATGAAATATAAATTACAATAGAGAACAATTTTAGAGTTACTCCATAGCTTGCTACTGCACTTGTCCCAAACAAATGAGCAACAATAAGAAGATCAGTTTGAAAAATTAAAATTGCTGAAATTTGGGCAATCCAAAACTGCAAGCCAGTGTTTAAAAGCCACCTAGATTTGCGAAAATTAAAATATTTAAGTTTAGGTATTAACCATTTGCGTCGAAATCCAAATAAATGGATAGTAGAAAAAATATCTCCTATTAGTAAAGTTCCAAAGCAAGATGCTATTAATAAGGGTAGATTAGCATGAATATGAATAGCACCGATGAGACCAATTACTGATAAAACACTACCTAATACACTCCATATTTGATAATAATAACCTTCTTGATAGGCTCCATAGATGCGACCGGGGATTGACAATGGTAAACGGATTACAAACAAAATAAAACATACAGAAATGGATGCTCCTATATCTTTTTTAGCCATTGGGGAACTTACATTAAATATTTGTTCCCAAGCAATCAATGGAGAGGTTAATAAAAAAACAAATAGTAATAATAATGCTATTCCTAACATTAAGTAAAACGTATTTGTGACAGCCTCTTGTGCCATTTTCTTATCTTCTTTACCGTCAGCTACCGCAAGTGCATTTGTTAGACTATTTGCTAGTCCCAAGTCAGCAATGCTGATCCAGTTTAATAAGTTGCTCAGTATCAACCATAGCCCAAATATTTCTGTTTCTAAGTATTTAGCTGTAAGTGGAATGGTAACAAGTCCAGCTATGATTGAAATTCCTTTGACAACTAAAGTTGTCAGACCGGTTACACCTGCACGACGAATTCTCATTCGTCCTCTATCTATAGAATTGCTAGTTAAATATTGGAACAGCTGTTTGAATTGCCGCATTTTTTGATTGAATTAAGATTCTTTAAAGCTTAAGCTAGACTTATCTTGTATATAAAATGCAGATGAATTAAATTGTTAGCTTTGACTTGACCACCATTTTTACCACATTGCTCATTTTATAGTTTGCTTGCTCATCCTAAATTTCTTCTGGCTTTACTTGGATAGCCTTGTCCAATAGTAATCTTAGATGGTCTTAATAAATTATCATCAACGACAACATAATTTTACCAATCTAAACTTACATAACTAAAAGCTTCTTTAGTTTGCATTTCCAAAGCTTTCGCTAGAATCTGCATTATAAAATTTGATGGGTTTACTAATAAAAAGAATTGCCTCTAAAAGGTTCAGCGTCCTAAGAGCAAAACTTTCAAGCGTTTCTACCAGTTGTTCAAAAGAAAGACTAGTTGAGCTAAATCAGCATCAGCTCTATCTTGACCTGATACTTCAGAGATCAGTGCTTTTTTATGCACTAGTAGATAGTTAATTTCAACACACACATCTATCAAGAAAGCTTAATTTTGGGCGTTTTAACATCAACTTTTCCATTTTTAGAATGTCCATTTTGATGATAGTAACCCTTAGAATAGTAGCCTCCATAGCTGCTACTAGCAGTAATACCATTGACGACCATTCCTAAAACCCGCTGACCAGACTGCGCTAACAGAGTTTTTGTAGCAGTCGCAGCTCCAGAGTCAACTACACCAGGACGTACAACTAACAAAATCCCATCCACTAACTTACCCAATATTTGTGCATCTGCAACCGCAGTCAAAGGTGGAGCATCAATAATTACAAAGTCATAGTCATTAGTAGCCTCTTGAATTAAAGCAGCCATCCGTTTTGACTCTAAAAGTGCAGCAGCATTGGGTGGAATTGTGCCAGCAGTTACTAAATCTAAGGTCATCAGCGCTTCTTTGGTAGTTGTTGCTAACTCAGCCTGATTGACTAAAATATTACTCAGCCCTATCAGGTTAGATTGTTCCCAAATTTTATGTTGGCGAGGGCGACGCATATCTGCATCTATCAACAGCACTCGACGTCCACTCTGTGCTGCTGCTACTGCCAAGTTAGCTGTTACAAAAGATTTACCTTCGCCTGGAACTGAACTACTGACAACAATCACTTTCAGCATCTTGTCAGAAATGCTGAAACTTAAATTAGCTTGGAGCATCTCAAAAGCTGCGGACTCAGGCGTATAAGGACTGTTGAGTACAGGCAATTCTGCACCGCTTTCACCATCACTTCCCTTGGCTTTTTCAGCTAAAGGAATCGTACCTAATAAGGGATAGTCTAACAGCCCCTTAACTTCCTCAATAGTCTTCAGCGAATTATCTATAGCTTCTAGCATTAGCGCAGTTCCCACACCTAGCACAATTCCTAAAACTCCACCCAGTGCCAAGTTTAAGGGAATAATAGGAGATACTGCTCTATCGGGAATTAAAGCCTGAGAAATTACCCGCGCATTACCGATGTTCTGGTTTTCTAAGACCTCAACTTCCTGTAATTGCTTCAGGAGTTGTTCATAGGTAACTCGTGCTACCTGCAACTGTCGCTGTAGCTGTAGCTGTTGTTGTTCCAGCCGGGGTAAAATATCCAAGCGGCTTCGGTTGAGTACGTATGCTTGGCGCAATTCTGCTAATCGGTTTGCCAGCGCCAACCGTTCAACTTCTGACTTGACTAAATCCTCGGTCAAGGTCTGCTTGAGTTCTCCTATTTGCAAGTTTTGCTCTGGCACAAACTCGGAGTTGCCGAGAGTTTGGGCAACTCGCCCTTCTAATTGACTTCTAAGTGCAGTTTCTTTCTGCTCTAGATTAATCACCATAGGGTGCTCATCACTAAAGCGAGTCCGTACCACAGCCAACTCATCTTGCACTTTCTGATAATCTGTGAGTACCTGCTGCACACCAGGGGATTGGCTTAAGGTACTTAGTTCTACAGCCTGTTGTGTGTTTAATGCTATTTGGCTTTGTAAAGCCCTAGTACGGGTATTAGCATCTACTAGGTCTGCTTGGGCTTTAGTAATTTGCTCCCCTAAAGTCTGAAGACCTTCTACTCCAGCTTTTGCTTCTACCTCCAGCGCTATTACCCTGTTTCTTTCTTTGAAACGACGCAGAGACATTTCCGCTTTCAAAACTCTTTTTTCGACCTCAGGCAATTGCTTATTCAAAAATTCCCTTGCAGACCTTGCCTCAGCACGGTTATTACGAACGTTACTCTCCAAGTAATAGCTCATCAGGGAATTAATTACAGATGCTGCTTCCTGTGGATTGGTACTACGGTAGGAAAGCTGCATCACATCTGTTCCTCGGATAGTCTTCAGTTTCAGTAGTTTGAGAAACACTTCTATGGAGAGAGGTCTACCCTTGCTATCCTTGAGCTTCAGGGTGCTAATAGTTTTTTGGATAATAGGATATGAACGAATGACCTCGGCTTCTGTATCCACTGGGTTGCTGAAGTTGGTCAAACCGCTTAATTCTCCTACTTGTGAAGACAGACCAGTGAGCGATGACACTCCACTCTGTTTGTTGAACAACAGCTTGGCTTGCGATTCGTAAACTGGTTTTTGGAGGAAGGTGACCAAGGCTGTCAGTCCAAACACAGAGCCAATCACAGTTGCTGTCACTGGCCAACGCCTTTTCAGTATCGGCCAGTACTGTTGAAAATCAATAAGGTCACGGTCGTCTTGCTGAGTAGGCATACATTATGTACTAAAAAATTACAAATAATTTAAGTTGGCGCTGCACCTTGCGCCAACACAATTATTACTCCAACAACATCAGATGAGGATCGTTAGTTTTGATATTTATTGGCTATTTTCTGCAAAATATCTGGATTCCCAAAATGTCCTGATTATTTTATACTACTTTCTATTATCCCTTTATTAAGAATCCTACCTTTGACACAGTCATTGGCGTGCATAAAAACAATTTATACAATTTAATATAAGTGACAATAATTACTTATAGATTTTAGGTTTTTATTATAACTTGAGTGAGGCCACCGCAACTGCTGCGCGTGACCGCTTCCTGTTTTGCATAATCTAATTTAAGCAGGTAAAAGTTTATGCGTCAGTATTTTGCGACTTGGTGGATATGCCTGCGTCCTTAACTAAATTAACCTCATCTACTAAACAACTACAGGTAATCACAAAGATTATGGTATATATATATACAGCATATATGCCGTTTTACCACTTAAAAGGTCCGAGAATTATTCTTAAATATATAAGAAAGTTTGTAACTGAACTAGTATTCTTTAGCACATTTATAAAATGTTAATCGGCAAATTTCATAATGATGCTGGTTAACAATACCGAGAAACAAGCACTGTAAAGTGCAAAAATTTGACTAGTCACAGATTGTTGATCGCAAAATCAAGAGTAGTATAAAATACTTATGTTCAATATACCATTTCACGGTGACAGCGGAAGTATTAATTTACCAAAAATCCCGCGCTTTTTGCCTGCATTACTTTTGGTAGGAGATATTTTTGGTTTAGTCATCTGTTTAGGGCTGGCTTTTTGGTTTCGTCTGGGGCAACTGCTTGAGGGTTTTGATTTAGTTGTTTGCGGGTTTATACTGTTGGTTCTCGCAGGACTTTATCTAGGAGATACTTACCATCCAGATAGCCAAATCGCGGGTTTACGTGCTCCATCTCGGATACTGATCAGCAGTTTAATAGTTGGTGGAATTACATCGGCTCTCATTTATTTATCTGGAACTTGGGGGCAGCACCCACTTTTGGGACGGGGAATTTTGCTGGTCAGTTTAGGAATGTTTACAAGCTGGGCAGTGATCTTAAGGTTATGGGCAGTCAAATGGTTGCGATCGCACGCCGAGCAAAGTCGTTGGCTCATACTAGGTGCTAACAAAAGTGCGAGCAATTTTGCACAAATGTTCCTTATGCAAAATCCTTTGGGGCGTTTGGTTATACTTGCGGAAGCAGATCAAAATCTCACCCATTTAACAGAAACACAATGCCAGCTAATTTATGGAGGTTGCCTTAGTGACTTACCGTCTTGGAGTCAGCAACCTTGGTCGGGAGTGGTAGTGGCAACCCAGATGGATTTCTCTGATACACACATACAGCAGTTGATGCAACTGAGGCTACAAGGTATACCAGTTTACAGGTTACCTGATATTTGCGAAATCTTATGGTACAAACTTCCCTCATCCTTGCTTGAAGACAAGTGGTTGGCTTTTAGTGCTGGTTTCAACCTAGTAGCTGGTGGTATTAGTCTAAAGCTGAAGCGATTGACAGATCTGATGTTGGCAGCGCTTTTACTTACTCTTTTGTTTCCATTAATGCTATTGACAGCAATAGCAATTAAGTTAGATAGCCCAGGTTCAGTTTTCTATAGTCAAGTACGAACAGGGTTGTACGGTAAGCCATTTAAGGTTTACAAATTTCGTTCAATGTATCAAGACGCTGAGAAGCGGGGCGCACAATGGGCCAGTCAACGCGATCCCCGGATCACCAGGGTGGGATACTGGCTACGAGTATTACGAATCGATGAATTGCCTCAGATTTGGAATGTGTTGCGCGGGGATATGAGCCTGATTGGCCCCCGTCCAGAACGACCAGAGTTTGATGTGAAACTCAAAGAAGCAATTCCGTACTATGAACTGCGTTATTTAGTAAAACCAGGAATTACTGGCTGGGCACAGGTATTGTACCCCTACGGGGCCTCGGTTGAGGATGCGTATGAAAAGCTAGCTTACGACCTCTATTACATTAAAAATTATTCCTTTTGGTTGGATATAGCGATCGCCTTTAAAACGGTCAGGGTTGTTTTATTAGGTAAAGGCAGATGAACGAAAAAGTGTTAGTGACAGGCGGTGCGGGCTATATTGGTTCCCACGTAGTACGTCAGTTAGGTGAAGCTGGTTATGACGTGGTGGTGTATGACAATTGCTCTACAGGAGTGCCCAAAGCCGTATTGCATGGTGATTTGATTATTGGTGATTTAGCAGATACAGACCGTCTTTACCAAGTATTTGCCAAACACAAATTTAGTGCAGTCCTGCACTTTGCTGCTAGTTTGGTTGTACCAGAATCAGTTGCCAATCCTTTAGATTACTATGCAAATAACACGCGTAATACATTGAATTTGCTCCGCTGCTGTAGTGTACTGGGCGTTAACCAATTCATATTTTCTAGTACAGCAGCAGTTTATGGTGAGCCTCAAGAAAATCCTGTTACGGAGTCTACTCCTACTCTACCTATTAATCCCTACGGACGCTCAAAGCTGATGAGCGAATGGCTGATTCAAGACTACGGGCTAGCTTCTCGGATGCGGTACGTGATTCTGCGCTACTTTAATGTCGGAGGAGCCGATCCTAGTGGGAGACTAGGACAGAGATCACGCGCTGCAACTCACCTAATTGCAGCTGCTTGTAATACGGCACTTAAGCGCCAGCCAGAATTGCGAATTTATGGCACAGATTTTCCTACCCCAGATGGTACTGGAATTCGAGACTATATCCACGTCGAAGACCTAGCAGCGGCCCATGTCGATGCTTTAGATTACCTAGAACAGGGCGGAGAAAGCCAAATTCTTAACTGCGGTTATGGGCAAGGTTACAGTGTACGGCAAGTCATTGAGAGAGTAAAAACAATTTCTGGGGTAGATTTTCCTGTTATCGAAACAGAACGCCGTCCTGGTGATCCCGCCTGTGTTACAGCTTGTGCAGAGAAAATTCGCCAAGTATTGGGTTGGAAACCCAAGCATAACAACTTGGATGACATAGTTTACACTACCCTCGCCTGGGAAATGCATCAGGAAAAATTGCGGCCGACAGCATTAATGCAGAAACTCATCTCGATCAGCAAGGAAAGAACTGCACGGTCTAAAGTTACTGAAATTGCCTTTAGATTACCTCAGTCTTAACAACATGGATCATTGCAATTACACAATTACTAATAAATCATTCTTGCGGCAGAAGATAAATTAACCCTGAGATTAACGTTAAGACAACAGAAACCCAAAAAGCAATTAAGGATGGGATATGCCACATTGCTGATAATGGTGCAATTAAAAGTGCGATCGCCACTATCTGACTGACGGTTTTGAGTTTACCCCAAATATTTGCCCCTGTGATTGTTGTTTGATTCACTCGCCAACCAGCGATCGCTAATTCCCGCGCTAAAATGAGAAACACTCCCCAAGCTGGCACCTGTCTTAGCTCAACTAAAACCAGTAATGGTGCCAATACCAGCAATTTATCTACTAAAGGGTCGAGAAATTTCCCCAAATCGCTAATTTGGTTGAGTTTCCGCGCTAAATAGCCATCTAACCAATCAGTCAATGCAGCAACCAAAAAAATTGCTAAACATACCCACTTCGCTTGGGTTGTCGGGTTGTATAAGCCGTAAAGCAAAAATGGTATCCCCAATAGCCGAGAAAACGTAATCCAGTTGGGTAAGGTCATAAGAAATTAAAACAAGGGGAATTTATAGCCTTATCCATCTATTTAAACCACAATTTTGCCTTATTATCTGTGCCTTCCCTTCTTTGTACCGGAGACACTACGCGTAACTTGCTTCCTCATAGGGATACGGGTTCTGCTTTGCAGTATGCGCGAGAAAACTACTAAAATCACCCAAAAGATAGATATTTAAGCTTTACTATAGATACTTGAATTATTGCCTAAAAAGTGAATTCTATCAATTCAAAAAATCTTTGCAACACATCGACCCATCTGTAAGGGCGCAAAGCTGTGCGCCTCTACTCATGTATTTGTCGCACTCTTATTTCAAATTGATATTAGATCCTGAATCTCATATCTCCACATCTTTCACTAGGCGTGGGATGATCTGTGTTTTGACATTCTTGAAACAATACTAACCATGACTTTACAAACAGATTCCCAATTCCGCATCGAACGCGATTCGATGGGCGATCGCCAAATCTCCAGTAGTGCTTATTACGGCATTCAAACACTACGCGCAATAGAAAACTTTCCTATCAGCGGAATTAAGCCATTACCTACTTACGTAGATGCTTGTTTACTAATTAAAAAAGCTACAGCAATTGTCAATGGAGAATTAAATTGTATTCCCCAAGAGATAAGTCAGGCAATTGTGCAAGCATCTGAAGAGATACTTGCAGGAAAGTTACGCGAGCAATTTGTCGTCGATGTCTATCAAGCCGGTGCAGGTACTTCTCACCACATGAATGTCAATGAAGTCCTGGCGAATCGTGCCTTAGAAATTCTTGGTGATGAAAAAGGCAATTATAAGCGTGTAAGTCCCAATGACCACGTTAACTATGGGCAATCTACCAATGATGTAATTCCGACTGCAATTCGCATTGGTGGATTATTGGCACTATCTAAAACACTACACCCCGCCTTAGATCAGGCGATCGCAGCCTTAGAAGATAAAGCCACAGAATTTCAACACATCGTCAAATCTGGCAGAACTCACTTGCAAGATGCTGTACCTGTGCGCTTGGGCGATAATTTTCGTGCTTGGGCACAAATATTAACAGAACATCAAAATCGGATATATACTGCCTCTGGGGATTTGATGGTGCTGGGTTTGGGAGGTAGCGCCGCCGGAACAGGTTTAAATACTCATCCCCTTTATCGTGCCCGTGTTGTAGAAGTTCTATCTCAATTGCTTAACTCTCCTTTAGAACCTGCGCCCCACCTAATGGCAGCAATGCAGAGTATGGCTCCATTTGTGAATGTATCTGGCGCTTTACGCAACTTAGCGCAGGATTTAGTCAAAATATCCCACGACTTGCGGCTGATGGATTCGGGGCCAAAAACTGGGTTTAAAGAAATTCAACTGCCGCCAGTGCAACCTGGTTCCTCGATTATGCCAGGTAAGTATAATCCCGTGATGGCAGAGATGACATCAATGGTGTGCTTTCAAGTCATGGGTTACGATAGTGCGATCGCTCTGGCCGCCCAAGCAGGACAATTAGAATTAAATGTCATGATGCCGCTAATTGCCTATAACCTAATTCACAGTATTGAAATTTTGGGTAACACTATTGCTGCACTCACTGAACGCTGCATCAAAGGAATTATTCCCAATCAAGAACGTTGTTTAGCCTACGCTGAAGGCAGTTTAGCTTTAGTAACAGCGCTAAATCCTCACATTGGTTATCTCAATGCTGCGGCTGTAGCCAAAGAATCCCTGGAAACTGGCAAATCTTTGCGGCAGATTGTCCTTGAACGTGGGTTGATGAGTGAAGCGGAATTGGCCGCAGTGTTAAATTTAGAACAAATGAGTGGTATCTTACCCCTCAGGTCAGAACCAAGCAACGTGGAGTAGAAACTAAAGTAGGAAGATATAGGTAAAGAAATTCTTGCTTTTATCTTTACTACTCGTAATTTACGATCCATGCCAACTCAAAAACCATCTGTCAGTTTAATCCGCGCTACTTCCTACAAACGAGAAGCTTTACGCGAGTCTTTAGTAACGCTGCTAGAACCTTTGGGAGGAATAGCAGCTTTTGTTAAAAAAGGCGATCGCGTCTTGCTCAAACCTAATCTGCTCACAGGATCGCGTCCTCGTAAAGAGTGTGCTACCCGTGCTGAACTAGTTTACGAAGTTGCCCAAATGGTAATTGAGGTTGGTGGTAAGCCATTTTTAGGAGATAGTCCGGCATTTGGCAGCGCTAAGGGAGTAGCTGTGGCAAATGGCTATCTCCCAATTTTAGAAGAACTCAATTTGCCGATAGTTGATTTTCATGGCAAGCGTTACCAAACCCTGAGCGAAAATTTTAACCATTTGTTACTTTCCAAAGAGGTGATGGAAGCAGATGTGGTGATTAACCTGCCTAAAGTAAAATCCCATGCCCAACTGACATTAACACTAGGAGTAAAAAATTTATTTGGTTGCGTCCCCGGCAAAATGAAAGCTTGGTGGCACATGGAAGCAGGAAAAGACGCAAACCGATTTGGTGAAATGTTAGTAGAAACTGCCAAAGCAATTAACCCTAACTTAACAATTTTGGATGGCATTATTGGTCATGAAGGTAATGGCCCCAGTAATGGCGAACCTCGTGCATTGGGTATTTTGGCAGCAGCATCAAATGTATTTGCCCTAGATCGGGCAATGGTAGAAATCCTCAATGTTCCACCGCATCAAGTACCCACTGTCGCAGCTTCCCAAAGGCTAGGAGTCTGTCCAGAACTCGCTGCTATCGATTTCCCTAACTTAGAACCTGACTTACTCCGCATCGAAGATTGGCAGTTACCAGACAAATTAATTCCTATCGATTTTGCTATGCCTCGTGTAATTAAATCCACGTTTAAACATCTTTACATTCGGTTTATTAAAGAACCAATGACTGTTTATGGTAGACGTTAAGTGAACAAGTGCAACCTTTGCTACAACAATTGCAAAATTGGTAGAGTAAGCTACAACTACCCTCCGATTGCTTAACCAGACCGCCCTACTTAGCGGCGGCTTTTTTCATTGATCAATTTGCTTTCAGAGTTCTCACATAACATTTTTGATTCTTACCAAACTCTGCTTTATGACTATATATTCTGGATGAGTATAGGTCAGGCACTAAGCTGTTAAGCATTTAATTTGCACATTGAGACCGCAGGGGAGCAGGGGGCAGGGAGCAGGGGAGAGGGTTTGCAGCTTTTATTACCATGAAAATGGTGCAATTTAAATGACGATTAGCTTAGCAATGTCTAGCAACCAACCACTGCAAATCTAAATCTATGACTAAGGTATTTTTACTCTACCTATATATAGATTGACAAAAATAAATAGATATTAATCAATCCAGATAATTTGTTTTCTATAAAATTTTTGATGTAAGCACTGAATAAATAATGCCAAACTCAGTGATGTATATGTAGTGATTAAGTGGAGATTTTTAGTTAAAAAGTAACATTATCAGTTGAGATGATGTCTGAAAGATTTTTGGGTGTAACTACGGTTGAAGTAGTAATAAGACGATTTTATTATCAGTGTATTTTCGGCATTTATTTTATGTAACATAAACAAACATTTTCCTTGGAACTACCTTATACAAAAGATTTCAGGATGTTATACTAATGCAATAACGCCCAGATATGTTGGAAAAATCAATCCGTAAATAGCTAACAAAAGGTGATTTATAATGCTATAAATATAATCTGTGCTTAACTTATAGTTTATACCGTAAGGTAAGTGAGCTTCAAATATTAGCTACTCGGTTAAAGCCTGAAAAATTTGTGTAGAAATGTGTATCAAGATTTTCTAGTAGCAATCCGTTGTTATGACAGTTATAAAACTGGTTAAAATTAAGTTCAAATACACAGTTGACAGGCAAAAAATAGTTAAAATAGAATCAAGGCTCTCTTGTAGAGAGTAAACCTAACAGTGATTGATGAACTTCAATTTTGTATGAATTCAAATAGCCAGTCTGCCAACTCTACCGACACATATTCCCATCGCTTGGCAGACATTGTGGGAACTGCGATCGCTCTCTTAACCTTGACATTACCTGTATTTGTCATTGCCCACTATTCTTCAACTAATGTACAGAATAGCCAGCCACAGCTGATCTATAATTTACACAGAAGTCAAGATTAGATGGAAATTGCCAGTAGTAATTCACCAGCAAGAGATGCCAAAAAGAGGTGGAAGATGGCTTAGAGCGTCTAGATGGTGAACCACTTTAATGTAAATACTTTACTCATGAAACATGCTATATCGATGCATGGAAAATCTAGGTTGGCACAACAACCATAAAGTTTAAAGTACTGCTCAATTGGTTATGAAATTGTATTTCCATACCAGCATACAAATCACTGCGTATTTCCCTCTCTAGGGATGTACTTACTTACAGGATGTAAGAGATTTTGGTAATCAAAAAAATAAGCAAAGACCAAACTTTAAGCCAATATTCCTGTATGTAGATGATGAAAAATAATCTGAATCTGTGTTGTTAAACACTAAATTCAGGATAAAAGTTAGTAGCCTGCGATGTTTAGTGTAATCGCAGGCTACTAACTTTTGAAGCTATAGGACTCTTATTTGATTTTTGAAATATATGTAGGGGCAGCCCTGCGCCCTTACGGGTTTCCCGGCTTAAAGCACCTGGCGTTGGGCATTCATTGCCCACCATATCCGACTGTTATATAAAAAATTTTTAGAAAACCCTTAACTGATCCTTAACTGATCCTTCTAAACAGATTAGTAACCACACAGACCAATTCATCCAAGATGACCGGCTTGGATAAATACATCTGAAAACCAGCTTCTAATGCATATGCACGGTCTTCCTCTTTAGCAAAAGCAGTTAGGGCAATAGCTGGAATCCATCGGTCTCGCGCCGCTTCTAAATTTCGGACTTTTGCCAGCAGTAAGTGGCCTGCTTCATCCGGTAAATAGATTTCGCTGATCACGATGTCCGGTAGAAAACCGGACATTACATTTAGAGCTTCACTAGCTGTTGCAGCAGCTTTTATTTCATATCCCTCGGTTTCAAAGAGAATCTTGAGCAATTCTCTAGTGTCAGCATGGTCATCAATAATTAGCAAGCGTAGACCACACTGATGGATTGACAATGCATTAATCATTCCTTCCTGTACTTTTTCACCCCTTGCTTAACTGTACAAATACTAAGTTTGGGAGCCGGTACGGTTTCGCACATCGCACCCTAAGAGAAAATTGCAAAAAAAACCTCGGCGAAACTAACCGAGGTAATTAGGAGAAGTCCAAATGACGATGAGAGATACCGATACCGAAGCTAAAAAATCTAGCTAACGCCCAAGGCAACCAAAATTAAAGTGGTAACAAGTAATGTAGCGAATGCCCCTTGGAGTGCGTAGGTGCGTTGTGTGTCTTGGTCGGGGTAAGCAGCATAGTAAATTTTTGGTTCAGTAGCGTAATTATTTAAAATGCCTTGTTCATTAACTGTTGTATACATAGTCTTTTCTACTTTTTATTAATTTATGTAACTTAATTTAACAATATTGTTACAATACGTCAATACTACTTGACAAAAAATTGTGGATAGTAGTAATAATTTCAGCTTATCAGGGAGTGACACTAATACCTTTTGGGTGACTGGGGACAAAAGAGGTCTGAGTCCTGAGTGAAAAGAGTAAAGTTGCTCAAGGCTGTTTCGGTGAAACGTAAAACAACCAGATAGGTTATATTATGTCCGCTAGCTAATTGTCAGATATCCCGCTTTGAGAGCAGCATTGTAGATTTCTGCGATCGCTTCGTACTCTGCTAACTCGACTGGGGCAAAACGCTGAACTCCTACTCGTTCCATTGCTGTCTTGAGTTCTACATCTGGCTGAAGCAAAGTTAACTGCAACTGCTGAATCAGATATGTGTCAAGATGTTGGGCTGCAACCAAAGGTGGCATAGGATAAGGGCCAAGTATCTCTACAACTCGTAAATGCTGAGATAGCTCAGGGAAATCACGCAACTCTTGCTCTAGTACAACGCTATCAATAGCAGCACAGTCTAAGCGCCCTTCTACCACCCACCGAATCGAACGCTGGTGAGAGCCTGATTGCACAACCTTACCGAAAAATGGTTGGGGATATCTCCCTTGTAACAATCGATGACGCAGCAAATTATAGCCGCTGTTAGAGCCTGGATCGTTGTAGCACAGCATTGTACCCGCCAAATCATCAAATCTTGCCAGATTGCTGGCGGCATTTACTATCACATCTGAAAAGTAAATTGGACGATTTTGATAACGCGGTGCTTGCATCACTGGGGCAACCACAGGCTGCAACTGATCTGAGACTATCTGACAATAGCGAATTAGGGGTAATCCACAAATGAAGGCTAGGTCTAGCTGGTCTTGTAGGAGCAGGGGGTCTAATAGTGGATCGCATTCACCCTGCTTTAACTGCGTTTCCAGCCCCAACATACGACCTAAATAAGCCAACACTGCTTCGTAGAACCCAAACCAATTGGGAGCTAGGTAAGAAATAACTTGTAGCTTTTTTAACCTAGTCACTTGTTGATTTGGGTGTATTTTTACTAGTAGTGAACGCTGGTAGTAGCTTTCGGTAAGACCAATGAACACCTAAAAAAATCATACTCATCAAGGTTAACAGCATAATGCCAGAAATTGTCCCGTATGCTTTACCATGCCACAAAAATCTTTGTATTGATGTTCCGCCTAGTCGCACAAATTTCCACAGGCTGCCTTGATTGCAGCGCTTGGAATCATCGTGAATCTTAATTTCCAAGGATTCTGTGTTTTCTTGTGCAAAAACGCCCAAGGGCTTACTACCAAGCATCGCCATTTTTACTACTCCTTTAGACCCCAATATCAGGACGCTTAATTAAAACCACTAAATCGGTAGATTTAACGTAGATTATATGCAATATCGCATAGCTTTGTTCCAGAAGCAAGCTTGAGTGTGGATTGCTTTTCCTGTGTCACGCTGGTAGTGGAGATTTTTATGCCGTTTGCTTCTCAGTCACAGTCAAAATGTCTAATCAAGTTTGGTTATCACAGTTGCAACAACACCGGGCGATCGCAGTAATACGTGCGCCAAAAATCGAGTTGGCAAGGCAAATGGCTTTGGCAGTAGCATCTGGGGGAATGCAGCTGATTGAAATTACCTGGAATAGCGATCGCGCTGGGCAATTAATCAGTCAACTCCGCACAGAATTACCAAACTGTATGATTGGTACTGGTACATTGTTTAACGCCCAGCAGTTGCAAGAAGCGATCGCCACTGGAGCGCAGTTTCTCTTCACACCTCATGTTGATCTAGCTATGATTCAAGCAGCAGTGGAGAAAAATGTACCCATCATTCCAGGGGGGCTTTCTCCCACAGAAATTGTTACCGCTTGGAGTCATGGCGCTAGCTGCGTCAAAGTATTTCCTGTAGAAGCAATGGGAGGGGCTAATTATATCAAAAGCCTGCAAGGGCCATTGGGTCAAATCCCCTTAATTCCTACTGGGGGAGTGAACCTAGACAATGCCAAAGAATTTTTACAAGCAGGGGCGATCGCTGTTGGTTTAAGTAGTCAATTATTCCCCAAACATCTAGTAATCGAAGGAAATTGGCACGCTATTACTAAACAGACGAAAAAATTGATACAACAGTTAGAGTAAGTACTTTAGGGCAAAAACGGAAATTTTTCCCTAAACTTCCTAATTAGGTGTGGATTTATGAGGAACAGACTATTTTATCATCGCTGGATACGCCAGTTACCAATATTGCTTACTGGTATAGCACTGTCTTTGAGTGTTGCAAATCTGGGAGCCAGTGAAGTCTCGGCCAATACAAAGAACGAGAAAATTACCCAAGCTATCGAGACATTACAACAATCCCAGCAACGGTGGATACAAATTAATCTTTCAAAGCAAAACCTAGTTGCTTGGGAAGGTAAAACACCTGTGTATGCGATTACCATTTCTACAGGTAAAAAATCTACCCCTACCCGCGTTGGTAGTTTTAAGATCCAATCTAAGCACAAATCTACCCGAATGCGGGGTAGGGACTACGATGTTCCTAATGTACCCCATGCAATGTTTTACCAAGGCAACTACGGTATTCACGGTGCTTATTGGCATCGTAGATTTGGAACTCCAGTTAGCCACGGCTGTGTAAATGTTGCCCCTAACCATGCTAAATGGTTATTTGATTGGGCATCAGTGGGTACACCGATTGTTATTCATAAATAACTAAACCTCTGAAACACTAAGCCAGAGCGATCGCTAACTAACCTAAATTTGTTTTATGTGTAAGCGATCGCCCTGCAACCTAACCCTAAGTCATGCCTATTCTGTCAGTCTGGGGAAGAAGAATAATTGTAGGACAAATTTGGATAATTTTAGTTACTTAAAAAGATTTGTCTGCCCTAAGCTACCAGCCTCGGCAATGCCCATCCCATTCATGGGGTCTTACTTGAGACAGATTAAAATCTGTAGCCGATTCACCTGTGATACCACTTTACTAGCCTTAAGGCAGTTATAAATTACAGCTAGTTATAAAACAATAATATTAATAAATTACTAAAAGCGATCGCATAAAAATCATGTCATAGAAAATTGGCATAAGCCGCTAACAAAAATTTGAAAAATATGTAGCCTTTGAACAGATTAATTTACGATTATTCTATTCGTAATCAACTTATCTGTATTAAGTAGTAAGACATGAATAAATTAAACATATAAGTTGAAAATTGGGAAATGCTACTTGAAATATCAAGCGCTAAGTCAAGGATAAAACCATCTTTGGTTTCACTGATAAACTTGCTAAACTTGCATATTTTCAGGTTGAAGAAATGCCTCTAATCATTTCCTAAATTTACCCATCTGTTCAACATAACTCAATTGTTATCTGACAAAAGTATGTTGTACAAGAGGTGAGTAAAGCGTAAAGGAACAAGATAAATTTAGCCTCTTCCATCTTTATTTGTCAGATTTTTGCAACAAGCCTCATGTTTAGCAGCTTAACTCAAAGGTAATACTTCATGCAAAGCAGGATGCACATTAGCTGGTTACGTTGCTCAGGAACTTTCTGTACAAGTGTAATGTTAGTATTGGCAACTTTTTTCTCTTGGTCACTGCCAATCACGGTTGATCCAAACTTTGTTACAGCTAGGGCGGCTTCAGTAGATAGTAGCAAAAACACTGTATCTAAATCTAAATCTAAACAGATAACTCAATCTCGGCGGATTGAAATTGACTTATCTGAACAACGGCTATCTGCATGGGAAGGTAAAAAACGTGTTTATTCCTTCCGAATTTCTACAGGTAAACGCTCAACTCCCACACCCACAGGTAAGTTTCAAATTAATTCTAAGTATCGCATTAACAGAATGCGCGGTAGAACCTACGATATTCCTGATGTCCCTTATGCCATGTATTTTTATGAAGGATATGCCATTCATGGTGCTTATTGGCATAACAAATTTGGAACTCCAGTTAGCCACGGTTGTGTGAATTTGCCAGTCAAAAAGGCGCGTCAACTATATAATTGGGCAAAAGTTGGGACTGTAGTAGTAGTGCGAAAATAGGGCATGGTGCATAGGGCATAGGGCATTGATTTTCATGCCTTAGTTGTGGGATTTTCCCGTGGGTAGCTGACATGAAAAAGTGCTGAGTGCTGAGTAGTGAGTGATGAGTGGTGAATCAGAAAGTCTCTCCTACCCCTCTGCCCTCTGCCTTTCTTTGTAAATTTATGGATATAATTAATATCTATAATAGACATAATTATGGACTGAAATAGGTAGTGGGATGAACTGGGGAATTGCAGAAGCAAAACAGAAATTTTCCGAACTGATTAAGGCAGTAACAAAAGAACCACAACTTATCTACAACCGGAACCAACTAGTAGCGGTTGTTGTGGAAGCTGAGATGTTTGAAGAATTCCTGGCTTGGCGTCAGCAGCGTGAAAAGATGTCTCTAGCTGATGCTTTTAACAAACTGCGCCAAATCGCTATTGAGGAAGATTACACCCTCGAAGTACCCTCTCGTCAAGACCGTCCCAACTCTTTTGCTGATGCGATCAATTTTTAAATCCCTTTAGTTGAAATAGGCTTTTGATGCGATCGCCCCCTAGATATTCTAGTGGTGCGAGTACATGATTATCTTTATTGTCAAGACGATGGGTAATTAGGCGATCGCTCTATGTCAAACAATATTTCATTTTGAGAATAAAACCATAGATGGACACCGATAAATACAGATTTTTATCGGTGTCCATCTGTGTTTATCTGTGGTTCAAAATGATCAACCAAGATTTTTTGTAAGATGACGATTCAATAGTTATCGTTAACTCAACTGTGCCACAAGTTGATTTTCTAACACCGTGTCATTGGTTAATAAGTCCTCAACTGTGATTCGCAAAAAGCGTTGCTCATCAACTTGAAACTGGATTTTAATCCGATCGCTTCCTGGAAATCCTGGTGGTGTAAGTTGGGCAATTGTCCTAGCACCTTCCTTATCATTGAGGGGTTTAACGGTGGTTTCTCCACTATCAATACGACGGGTAATTAGGCGATCGCCATCAAAATAAACTTCGGTGCTGCCTGTGTCTGCTCCCAATTCTCCCATAATTAACTCAATGCTGGGCTGATTTTCCAAAGATGCGCCTAAAACTAATTCTACTGGCTGACTCATGGGGTAAGCTTGTCCAGCTTTAATGATCGGATGCCAACTGTGGCGATGGTTACGACGATCCCAATAACGGACACCGTAACTATGATAGAGAAAGTCCTTGATTTCTACGCCTTGAGTGATTTGTAATGCACCTTGGGCGATCGCTTCAAAGGGACGTTCACAACGAATTTTATTTGACTCAAAATACTGTTTTACCCATGTTTGCACTGCTGGTAATTGCACAGTACCACCAACTAACAAAACTGCATTTATATTTGTAAGTTCTATTCCCTGGCGTCGTGCTTGCTGTAACAAACTCGTCATCGAATCATCGAGGCGTTCAAAAAATGCGTGTTCTTTAAGAATATTTTCTAAAGTGTCGCGGTTGAGCTCTAATTCATAGCTTTCAAATGATTCATCGTCAAAATAAACTTCGCTGGCTTGGTTCTGAGTTGAGAGCTGAATTTTGACTCGTTCTGCTAGTCGTGTTGTTAGGGGACTTACCGCCAGTTCTTGAGTTTTGGCAAAGTAATCTACTATCCAAGTATCAATGTCAGTACCACCCAAATTTTGTCCAGCTTTTGCCAGTACACGGGCGGTTTTGACTTTTTGCTTGGAGTCTTCAGCTAAAAATTTATTACCCCACTTCAGCAGAAATCCCACAGGCTTAGTGTTTGCTTGCACGCTTCGATCCAAGCGCACAAGGGACAAATCCAAAGTTCCGCCGCCAAAGTCAATCACCAAGAGAATTTCTTGATCTGCTAAACCATAACCCAAAGCTGCGGCTGTGGGTTCGTCTAGCATCCGCACTTGTTCGACGGGAAGGGCTTGGCAAACTTGTCCTAACCAATGACGATAAGTTTCAAAGCTGTCTACAGGTACGGTTAAAACGAGAGAATCTAACCCGCCTTGCAGTGGTACTAATTGTTCAATTATCTGGGTGAGGAACCATTTACCTACTTGTTCAAAGGTAACGATTTGCCCATCTAGTTCAGGTAAGTAACCTTGAATATCCGCACCAATTCCTCGTTTGAAGCTGCGGAAAAATCGCGCTTCGCCCTTGAGGTCAAGACCGCGATCGCGCACTTGTTGCCCTACTAAAACTTTACCTTGGGTTGCGTCTTCAACATAAACCAAGCTGGGAATTAGTGGCGGATTCAGACTTTGTTGAATTGATAAACCGGGGATATTAAGGGTTTCTGGCTGCTGGGTGACAGGGTTCCAACGAGCAATGACTGTGTTGCTAGTACCAAAATCGATTGCGATCGCCATATCTTAAGTTCTTATTTCGCGCAAAGGCGCAAAGGCGCAAAGTAATGTTTCACGTGAAATTATTGTCCCATAAGCCACCAAGAGCGCAACTGAGCGATCGCCTCCTCTTTGTGTTTGGCTTCGACTTCTATCCACGGTGCTTGATAATAAACACTCGGCATCGCCGTAATCAAATCACTGTGTTTTCGGTCTTTGAAAGCTGTTTCACCATTGGAAATATGGACTAATTGCCAATCTGGGTTGTTCCAAGTTTCCCTAGCGGCGTAAAACATCTCAGCCACACTCGGATCGTCGTAGCTGTCTAAATTTTCGTGGCAAATATGGTGATGGGCATCGAACACCATTGGCACTCCAGCCTGCTGACACACTGCTAAAATTTCACTGGCGCTATAAGCGTATTCATCATTTTCAAAGGTCAAGCGGCTTTTAATTGCTTCTGGTAGTTCTGAGATTACCTTTACCAGTTGTTCAGTACGTTGGGATTTACCGCCATGAATATTCATCAATGACCAAGGCGATCGCGGTAACCCTAACAAGTCTAATGTCCGGGCGTGTCGTTCTAAAATTTTGATGCTTGATTGTAATACTTGGGGAGAATCAGAACTCAGCACCACAAATTGATCTGGATGCAGCACCATTCTGATGCCCAAAGCTTGCGATCGCTGTCCAATTTTAGCTAAATCAGCGCTCATTTCCTCTAATATATTTGCGCCAATTTCATCTTCCATATCACTTAGAGGAAATAAGGCACAGGAAATCCGATAGAGCCGAATCTTGTTCTCCTCACAAAAGGATAGAGCATCATGCAAACGCTGCAAGTTATGCAGATACAATTCTCGCAAGGCGCTTTCACGCTGTTCCAAAGTGAGTTTCAAATAGCGGGTGCGCGTCATTGTCCGAAAGCGCACTCGTTTGTCAACAGTAATGCAAACCAGCCCTAACTCTGGTAGAAAACCATTTTGCAAATTCTGTAGATTAGGTAGATTTTGGTACTGGATTGTGGTCATTAACTAAATTGCTCAAATATTGGCGCTTCTTTGATTTAACTAAGTTCTGTCTTGAGGTGATCAGTATCTAAAGGCAGAAGTCTGAAGCTTAAGGGATGTAGACTCCAAACACTAGGTATCTATATCCCGATTTCTCTCTTAATGTCTGATGTTTTAGAAAATACATCTATCTTTTTCAGTATTCTTGCTTTTGTAAAAATAAATTTTTATGTGGGTTTTGTATTATTTCTGTAATAATTTAGCACGCTTTTTAAGGCAAAAAGCTGCTAACTCATGCTGTTAGCGTTCAACCGACATCACAGAGCCAAAGGAGGAATGTCAAAGAATTTATACGTACCTTATGGCAGTTTAGTCAATAGCATGAAATATTTATTAATATAAATAATATATTCAGCGTCAGGAGTTAAAAAAAGCTCTTACGGGGATTTTGTATCAATCAATGAATTCTTCACCAACGGAGTAGAAGATTATGAATGACCAGAAACCATCAGACTCTAAAGATGCTTTGGGCAATTTGAAGAATGGGATTTGGCTATTTGGCCTCTCATCTTGGTTATTTGGCATTACCGACCGCAGTATTGCTTCCTTTGCAGATGGTTATCTATCTGCTTTAGATCTGACGCAACTATTTACAGCAGCTACATTTTTTGTGGCATGGCTATTTTTGAAGCCAGTATCTAGGACATAATCATCAGATTTACTAGTAATCCATTGCCTAGCTTAATCAAAGTTACCTTGGCGAATTAGTAGATGGAGTTTTAAGAATATGTAGAGATTGAAAAGGTAGATTATGTGAGAGAGAACACTTTTTGCCTCTATAAGGGTGTAAGCCAAAGATTGCAACTAGTGCAAAAAGACACAAGGGGAAAAAGCTGGTTTCATAGGCTTTTCAAACTTTTTAAACTGGATAGTTATTTCCGCAACGCTGCGCTAGGTTATTTTTATGCAAAACAATCGGGGTAATTCTGGAAAATCGCAGAATTACCCCGATTTTTAATTTTGGGGAAAAAGCGCCAATCCTGCTCCCCTGCTCCTGTGCTATCTCAATGTGCAAATCAGATGTGTAACAGCTTAATACCGCTTCTTACTCAACTATTTTGACTAATCACCAAGAAAACCGCTATATTTGCCTGCCAGAAACTTTTGTCAGAATACATCGGTCTGGTTGTTCAAAGTATCTCAGTATTAACCAATGTCTCCTTCTGCTCAAGGCATTCCAGGATTGCCTGATTTAACACATCCCAATGAGCTTGTGCAATTTGGCACCCAAGCGCTCAAAGGTTCACTATTATTTGTATTTTTAGTTCTAGCTTTAGGAATTGCGATCGCTTTGGTAAGTTTTTCTTTGCGTCGTAATCCCTTAGAACAATCAGTTTTCTTTGGTGAATGGGCGATTCGTTACTCTCAACTTTTAAGGGGTTTACAGCATTTAGCTTTAATATTAGTTTTGTTAGTCACAGGATTTTTTCTGTGTTCAACCTTGAGTAATCGTTATCACCACTGGGAACAAGCAAGGGTAGCTCAAGTTGTTGAAAGTGTTGCTGGTGATAAGCTAGAACAAACTGCGCCCCAAGTACGCTATGTAACTAGAGAGCCATACACTTACACAACTCAAATAAAAGACAAGATAGTTAAGATAAATGATACGCAACAGGTCAACCGTTTCCTGACGCTGGCTGGATCGCAAATTCAGGCAAAGCTTGACCAAAGTGTAGATGTTAAAGGTCGCAGTTCTATTTATCGCGTAGATTACACTGCTGAGTATAAAGTTATTAACCCACTTAAAAATATTAATAGTTTTGTCTTTGAAGCACCGCCGCCCAACGGTTATTCACTGCTGGCTAGGTATAAAGTAGAGCGTGATCGCATTAGGCTACAACAAACTAATCCAAATGAGTATAACTTTCCCTTTCGCTTAGAGCCTGGCCAAGAAACCACCTTTAAAGTTACTTACGAAGCGCAAGGTGGGCCACGTTGGGTTTATAACGCAACCGGACAGTTACTTTCTAAATTTCGCCTCATAGCAACTGCCAACTTTAACCCCGTAGATTTTGCTAGTGGCATTGTACCTAACACTATTACAGCTGACAGAAACAGCACCCAATTTACTTGGATATTTGATGATAATGTGTCCGTGAAAAATCCTTTTGGTGTGTTCACTAACACTCAACCAATTTTGAACACAGGTATCATTCCGCGTTTGTTATTATTAGCTCCTGCCTTATTCTTGTGGTGGATATTATTGCTATATTTATCGCTACCAATGAGTTTAAAAAACGTAGCGATCGCTGGTGGCATTTTCTTTGCTTGTTTGCTGACTTTGACTTATATAGGGCGATTAATAAACCCTCAGTTCGCTTGGAGCATTATTTCGCTGCTCTTATTAGCCTTAACATGGGGATTGGGTTCAAATCGTCGTGCTTCTTTGGCTGCAATTATTTGCACTATTGCCGGGGCAATATTACCTGTATTCGGATTATTAGTACCATTTAGCGGTCTGACTCTCAGCCTCGCAGGGTTTCTCTCAGCTGTTTGGCTAACAGTACGTCACTGGTACGGCTGGTACAGTTTACTCCCACAAGATCGTTAAAATCAGCAACGTCGTGAAGTGGATGCAATTAAATAACACGGCGATGCAATTGAATTGCAGACCGATGCAATCGCATTGCAAGTCGATGCAATTGAGTTGCAGGTCGATGCAATTAAATAACACAGCGATGCAATTGAGTTGCAGGTCGATGCAATTGCATTGCAAGTCGATGCAATTGAATTGCAGACCGATGCAATTAAATAACACGGCAATGCAATTGAATTGCAGGTCGATGCAATTAAATAACACGCTGATGTTTGCTATTAAACTGTAAGACGGGACTAATGCAACTCTTGCAAAAGTAACTTTCGCGCATTGTTAGGGAACAGGCAACAAGAAGGACTTGAGACTGTTAAGAGTTCCCCATTCCCTGTTTCCTGTTCCCGACTTCTGCAAGAAGTCTAATTTTTACTCAACACTCAGCACTCAGCACTTTGCTTGTAAGTCGAATGGTATGAAGCTGCATCAAGTATATCGGCGTGGGGTATAAACTGAGATACTACCATCACTGCGTTTTATCTTCCGGGTTTTGCTTGAACCTACAAGAATCACTGTCCGCATATCTGCTACTGCTGGCGCTAACTGCTCAAGGGTAACTACCGTAACTTTTTGTCCTGGTCTACCGAGATTGCGTGCCAACACTACCGGGGTATCGGGTGTTCGATAACGCAGCAAAATATTTCTGGCTTCTGTCAGTTGCCAAGTGCGCTCTTTAGAAACAGGATTATAAAAGGCTATTACAAAATCAGCTTGAGCTGCTGCTACAATTCTTTGTTCAATAATTGACCAAGGCTTCAAAATATCCGAGAGGGAAATGGTACAGAAGTCATGTCCTAGAGGTGCGCCGATCGCGGCGGCGGCGGCTTGCATAGCTGAAATGCCTGGTGCAACATGAATGTCGATGCTGTCCCATTCGGGTTTAGCGTGGCGATCAAGTACCTCAAAAATTGCTGTTGCCATAGCATAAATACCGGGATCGCCAGAAGAAACCACCACTACATATCGCCCTTCTGCTGCCAAATCAAGCGCCATCTTTGCCCGTGCTTCTTCTTCTCGGTTGTCAGAGTCATGTCGTCGCTTACCATGACTGAGATTTCCAACTAAATCTAAGTAAGTTTTATAACCTACTAAGTCAGTTGCCGACTTGAGGATTTCTTTGACCTCAGGAGACATCCACTGTGAACTTCCTGGCCCAGTGCCAATAACTGCTAACCGTCCGCGTGATTGGCCTATGGTACTAGGTTCAATTGGCTGGGGAGAAATGGCGATCGCAATTGGCAATGAGGAAATTAGTTGCTCAGATGTACCTGTGGCGGCAACGGCTGCGGCTTGGGCTGGGCTATAACCTTGTGAAAGCAGACTTTTCAGTTGATTTGGGGTAAAAAAGCGTGCAGGCACTCCCAAAGCGTTAGCAACAGCTGAGATTGCTCGATTCACTGCGGCAGATATCGGCGCAAATACTCCCGCGACTGATGCGGGGGCAATTTCAGCATCTGTCAATAATTGCCGCACTGAAGTTAATACATCATCTTCAGCCGCTGAGGTGTCACTAATAGCGATCGCCACAGTTGCTGGGTGGTAGACTAAGCAGTTGGGTGTAGGAGTTACTAGGCGATCGCTAATTCGGATAGTCAAATCTCCATCGGGGTCAATGGGTAATTGACTATTACTCAACCAAGGCGCTACCCCCTCTAACTTCACTCGCGCCCCAGCGAGTAAATCTGAGATAAATTTCTTGGCATCGTCTGGATTAGCTAAATGATATCCAGGGGGAGGAGACAACAGCGCCGTGCGAAAACGGATGTCGCCTGTAGTCGTGATAGCTGCTTGGACATCAAATACCTCAGCAATGCGGCGTGCTAAATCATTCACTCCATTTAACCCACCCAAAAGCGGAACAACAGCACTACCATCTTCAGCCACAGCTAACACTGGCGGTTCCTGCCGTTTATCTGAAATCATCGGGGCTAGGGTTCTGATCAAAATGCCAGCAGCACAAATACCAATTAATGGCGTTCCCTCAGCGAACAACTCCCGCAGCGTCTCACCAAAATTTGTGAAGCTAACATCTACCTCACAAGTGCGACCCGCCAAACCGTAGATTGTTGCCCCTGGCAAGACGCTGATGATTTTGCGTGCTACTGTCACACTATTTTGACCGAGTACTATAACGGCGGGTGCAACCTTGATCATCATGAAACTTCTTGAAGTTTATTAGATATCTAGCAAATTTTGATATCTTTCAAATCAAACCATATATCAACACAATTAAACTCAATATGAGTGCCAGCGAACTAACTAATACGCCTCACTAAGTATTAACGTGTTACAGAATTGTCAATGTTACATCTGTATCACAGAACTTAATAGGATTACCACTTTTATTTGTAATTACACTATCAAGTTTCAGCACATCTTCATCTACAGAAATCAGAACTTCTGCATTAAAATCGCTAGCAGTTGCAATATGCAGAGCATCAGCTGCTCGTATACCCCTAATATATAGTTCTACATTTTTTAACTGTGCTTCTACAATTCCAGCCGTCAGATCAAGTACGTTGATGCCAAAAAATCTTACCGCAGTCACAGTTTGCGGCACAATAGAGCGCGCTGCAAGTACTCGGAGTTTGCTTGCATTAGCCATTCCTGTCGCTACTGATGTAAGTTGCTTGAATAAAGCTTCCTCAACTTCATAGTAAGTAAGGCTTGATGTCGCACCTGTGTGTGAAGAAGCTATCATTTTAAGAACTTTTTCTGCATCCTCAAACAGTTTCTGGGGTGTACGACCACGACGAGATGTAGACCGTAATGTTGAACCAGCAATCGCCTGTGGGCTGAGGTAATCAATCAAAACACCTGTATCAATGTAGACTTTCACACCTTACTTCCAAGTTCAGATAACAGCTGTTCAGGTGTAACTACCTGAGGCTTGCTGGTAGATAATGTCCTTAATGCTTGCCTTAATGCTTGATCGTAAGTAACCAAGTAGTCACATTCAGCTGCACTGCTAAGAATTAAAACATCATTTGAGTGGGCTATGCGATTACGCAGGCTAGCAGCATATTTAAGATATTCTTCAGCCTTTTCAAAATTTAGAGGTAGTACACTAACTTCTTCTTGAAGTTCTTGAAGTATTTCAGGATGCTTACGAGTCTCTGCCAAGAAAAAAATTTCTTGAAGCACGACAGGATTAATTGCAAAACGAACTTTTTTAAGCACCTCATTAGAAAATAAATGCGAACTAGGTGGCTCGCCACGTAGATAAGCAGCCACAACATTCGTATCTAAAAAAACAAGAGGTCGACCGTTAGAATGCTGCACTTTATTGTCTCTGGTCAAGTTAGTATTCTTCTACTCTAAGTTTATGTAAAAGAATCATAGACAGTTAAAAACCATGAGCGCATCGCACTCACAGTTTATATATCAGTTTTAGTTATTACAACTGGTATGAACATCAACTTTAACCAAATGCTTATAGTCGAATCTTGGTTGGGATTACAATCATGGCAAAATAAGGCACTTCTGCCGGATCAACTTCATCTAAAGGTACAATCCTTTGCTGTGACATTGTTGCCCGTTCAATATATCTAGCCCGCGATGCTAACCCTAGTTGATGTAAGATATCGCGTACTTTGGTAAAGTGACGACCCAGCTTAATAATTGCTGCTGCATCGGTTGTCAGCAGTTGCGTGGTCAATTCTTCTGCTGGTAGTGGAGCAGGTAAGACGGTGAGAATGTCGGTGTAGTAAGTGAAAGGTACGCCTAATGCAACTGGACAAGCCATCAGTGAGGAAACACCAGGGACAACTTCTGTTTCGTAATGCTCAGATAAGCGTGTGAAAACATACATGAACGAGCCGTAAAAGAACGGATCGCCTTCACAAACTACTACCACATCTCGCCCTGCGGCTAGATGTTCTGCAATCGGTTCAACTTCTTTGTCGTAAATAGATTTTGCCTTTTCTGGTTCTAAGGCACGAGGCAAGTGAAATGCTACCTCGATTTGCTCACCAGTTAAATAGGGTGCGACGATCGCCCTAGCAATACTATCTCGATCTGTTGCTGATTGATAGGCGACCACAGGAGCAGCGCGTAATAGGCGCAATGCTTTTAGAGTCAAAAGTTCTGGATCGCCTGGCCCTACACCAATTCCATAAAGACGGCCTTTGGTTGTCATAATTATTCTTCCTCTGTTGCTAAAGCATTAACTGCTGCGGCGGCGATCGCGCTCCCGCCACGGCGACCGTGTAAAGTTAAAAATGGTACATTACGGCTGTCTGCTGCTAGTGCTGCTTTTGACTCTGCTGCACCAACAAATCCGACTGGAAAGCCTAAAATTAGCGCTGGTTTGGGACAACCCTCATCCAGCATTTCCAGCAGTCGGAATAGTGCTGTGGGGGCATTACCAATTGCTACCACTGCCCCTTGTAGGTGCGATCGCCATAATTCTAAGGCAGCTGCCGATCTAGTAGTACCTAATTTTTGGGCAAGTTCTGGGACTTCTGGATGATTAAGAGTGCAAATTACTTCATTATTTGCAGGTAGCCGTCGCCTAGTAACGCCATCGGCAACCATCCGACAATCACATAGAATTGGCGCACCTTCCGCTAGTGCTGTCCGTCCAGACTGCACCGCTGTTGGCGAATATCCCAAGTCGGTAACAATATCAGTCATTCCACAGGCATGAATTAAGCGTACTGCAACTTTTGCAACATCCGGTGGCAACACTTCTAGGTTTGCTTCTGATCGGATGATTGCGAAAGAATTACGGTATATTTCATTGGCATCTCGGATGTAGTCAGACATTAAAGTTTAGATTTTGAATTTTAGATTTTAAATTGAGAATTTATTTAGTTATGTATGCAAATTATCTGTGTTTATCTGTGGTTCCACTCTCCAAGTTTTTCAACCTAATGGCAATTAGCGTAACTGTAAAGACTGCTGTTGAAAACTTAGGCAATCGCATAATAGCTTTAATTGGGCAATTTCATATCGATTGGCGAATTGTCCAAAAGTCTCATTAGGGTTTAAGCGTTGATTTTTATATACCAATAGCATCCGTTCTATCAATGTAGGCACTTCCGCCACAGTTACAAATTGATAGAGTTCACAACCAAATTTTTGCTCGTTGTCATCAACACCTACATAAACTTGATAGCCTTCTACAATTTCATTGTTTTCTTCAACGCTGACACCTAGTAAAGTGATGTCACTCTTACTATGTTGAGCGCAGGATTTAGAGCAACCACTGAAATGAATATTTACAGGGCAATCTAAGGAAACACGATTTTCGAGATACTCTGCTAATACTAAAGCGTCGCCCTTGGTATCAGTGGCAGAAGCAGCACAGCCTTTATTGCCAGAACAAGCAACCAATGCACTTTTAATATTACTGGCTGAACAATCTAATCCTAAGACAGCTATTTCATTCTGGACATGGGTAAGCGATTCTTGAGGAATATCTGTAAGCAGTAAATTTTGCCAAGGAGTTAGCCTGAGAGTATCGCTACCGTATTTTGCTGCTAAATCAGCTAGACCTCGTATCTGTCTAGTTTCTAGTCGACCGAGAGGCAACACAACACCAAGATAAAATAATCCTGGTTGACGTTGGGGATGGATGCCGATATGCAGACAATTTGGGGGATTGGGGATTTGGGATTTGGGATTTGGGATTGGTGACTCTTTTGCCATGCCCAAAAACTCCAATCTGTGGGTGGAGTTTTTTATGCTTGGTTGTAAGATGTTCTCGTGAATTACTGGCTTTTCCTCCAATACTTCTGTTTCTGGAACAGAGGAAAAAGATAGACGCTGTACTTCTTGGAGATAGTTTTCACAACCTAAAGTATTCACTACCTCTCTCAGACGCGGCTTGCGTTTACTATTAGTATCAATATGAGTTAAGTAGACATCAGCTAAAGCTGCCAAGACTGATAAACATTTGTCTGGTGACAACAAGATTCCCGTATCCTTGGGTGGTTCTCCCTTTGCGCCTGCACTCAAATACAGACGGAAGTAAACACTACGGTTAACTAACACAGCCGCGAAGGTGATATCATTCAGGCGATCGCGTACCGAAACTTTCCCACCACCATCAAAACAAACACTAAACTTTGCAGATAGTCCTGACAAGGCGGGATTTGTCGCAATGTAATTATCCCAAGCTTGAACAAAGGGGCGGGTATCCAGCAATTCTTGCGGATCAATACCAGCAGTTGGGCTGGTCATAATATTGCGGATGTGGTCTACATTTGTATTACTGGAGCCTATCCCCAAATCTTGTAGACGCTTGAGAACCTCAGCGTTGATTTTTTGACTGATTTCCCGAACTTGCAGATTAGCCCGATTAGTCACATCAACATAGCCACCACCATACTGTTCTGCTATATCTGCGATCGCACGACACTGTTGACTATTAAGAATCCCGCCTGGTATTCTCAGGCGCGACAATATACCATCTTGAGCAGGCGTGACGTAAAATAAGCCAGGGCAATTAGTAAATTCGGACAGCAAAACCGCAACTCCTTCCCCGTGCGACGCAGGGAGTAGATAGTAACTCTGTCATAAGAACACCCTAGAGTTGGCATTCTGACTTAGGCGCTCCCATCACAGCTGCGGCACAGTCCCGGAATCTCACCGGAGTTTCCCGACTCCAAGTCTTAGTAATTTAGCATGAGAAGGCAGTTATAATTCTCGCTGCTTCATATTTTTCATTGAAAGCGACGGGAAACTCCGATCCCTGGGTGGACGAGGTTGCTCTCCCCGTCGCTTGGGGATTGGGCATTGGGTGAAGAGGACAAGGAGCATGGGGGACGGGGAGACAAAAAGCAAGAGTTATTCATAGTTCTTTCCCCTTGTCCCCAGTCCCCAGTCCCCAGCCCCCAGTCCCCAGTCCCCCAGCCCCCAGCCCCCCATGCCCAAAAACTCCGATCCGTGGGTGGAGTTTTTTATTGATGGATTTAACTCCTGACTCTGGAAGGAAATTTTATTATTTAATTTTTTCTAGTTTCTCAATTGTGAGATATAGTTCCTCATCGGCCATCTGAGCGCTGTAATCAATATTAATTTGGGTTGGGTAGCCGAGTTGAGGATTGTACTGCACAGTCAGACTGGAAGCTTTCTTGGCGATCGCATCCTCAATTACATTAAAAAGCTTGGCAAGAGTAGAGTACTGTTTAAATAATTCTGGGTCAACAGGTTTACCTGTAGCTACAGAAGTGATCGAAGTCGTTCTGCCGTTACGTACCTCTACAACTACTGGCCCTCTAGCTTCGGCTGTACAGAAGCAACTCCTGCTGAGTGTATAGCGATAGTTAAACAGACGTTGCTGCTTCCACAAGCGGCGATTAGTTTTTAATTGCCCAAAATTAGAGTTAGCGATCGCTGGCGACTGTGCTGTTTGGATGGAAGATTGGGATATGGCTGGTGGATTTAAACTCAAAGACAGCAATAACCCTGCACTAATAACTATAGGTAAGCGCATATACATTTATTGAATTCTCTAAATTATGAGAATAGAGACGCCTATTCTAGGTTCCTGCTTCTGTTTGCCAGACCCAAAATTTCCTTTTTAAGTTAAATTAAATACTCAATATCCTGTAATTTCTATGTAAGCTACGTTGAACTAGAAAAAGATTGGTGCGACACTCATCACAAAACGTACTGCTTAATTGGTGTTAGCGATCGCTATCTAGAACTTACATATACCTTAAAAACCTTACACAATAATGCTTTGGGCTGACCTTTCTTTTGCTGCTAGCTTCCATAATACTACGCTCTAACGTGTCACAACCTTAGCTACAGCACTCAGCTTTTTAACTACAAGATTGACAATTGTAACTTTTTAAGTATTTAAAGCTACCATATCACCTCTATTTACGTCTTATATCTAAAGATAGAGAATAATGTTTAACTTAAATTTGGGAAACCTAACTTTAGAGGGGTTTATTCCCAAGACTATCCGCCCAAGAAAACCTGTCTATCTTTAGTGCAACCGAGGTCAGATGACGCAACCATTAAATCAAGTCACAGAGTGGGAACAACGTCGTAATGAGGCTAACCGCTTCTACAAGCGGGGGAACTTTCAAGAATATCTCGCTCTTGCTATCGAAAATTTAAACTTAGCTAGAGTAATGCCAGATAAAGCAAGAGAAGGTTATACATTAAACGACCTTGGTTTAGCTCACCTCGGTTGCTGGCAACCCCAAAAAGCATTAGAGTGTTTTGCTCAGGCGCTGGCTGTGGCTCAAGAATTTGGCAACATGCGAGCAGAAGCGACTGCACTCAGTAATCTAGGTGCTACCTACAGCCGATTCGGACAGTTTTCGCAAGCCTTGGAGCACTTTAACAAAGCACTGCCAATCTTCAGGATATTAGAAGACGCTCAAGGCGAAGTTTCTACTCTCAATGATGTGGCGCTAATTTACACTCGATTGGGAGAACCCAAACGAGCCTTATTGCTCCAAAACCAAATTTTAACGATGCGTCGAGTGCTAGGAGACTTTTCTGGCGAAGCAACGACGTTAAATGGTATTGGCTTTGCCTACAGCACCTTGGGCAAGTTTGACCAAGCTTTAGAATTCTTTCAAGCAGCATTGCCAATTCAACGAGCTGTTAAGAATTTAGCTGGCGAAGCAACAACTCTAAATAATATTGCTTCTATTTATAGTGATTTAGGACAACCTAAACAAGCGCTATTACTCTATTATCAAGTGCTGTTGACACGTCAGGCACTCAAAGACCGCTCTGGCGAAGCAACAACCCTCAATAACATTGGTTTTACCTACAGTAGCCTTGCAAATCACTGGCAGGCACTAAGATTCTACAAAAAAGCTATTGTTATTTATCAAGAACTAGGCGATCGCCTGGGTAAAAGTTCAACTTTACTCAATATGGGAAGTCTTTACGCTAAAAGAAGACGCAAAAAATTGGCGCTCTCATGCTACCGCGATGCTCAAGAATTAGCCGAGCAAATCGAATATCATCCACTCTTGGAAAAAGTACAGCAGTTCATAAATTCACTCTAGACAGTTAGCTGATAATCTAGATTTATCCCTGAGTATGCTTCTGGAATTACTCAATCAGAAGCATTCTCAGGGATTTTCTGTTTGGAATATATGTATTTTTGTAACTTATATTTCGCAGGAGCAATCGTATTGCAGGGCGATGCATTAATATAACAAGCCGATGCAATTCGATTGCAGGGCCATGCAATTCAATTGCAGGTCGATGTATTAACATATCAATGCAATCGCATGGCAAATGGAACCTACCACAGTCAATTTATGCCGCCGAATTCACGTTCGTTTAGACTGATGGGAAGACACCCAGACACAGCAACGCGAGAGTCGGAGGTTTGTCCCTCGTGAGCGATTTCTTTTCCCTGTGTCCCCACTTCTCCGCGTCTCTGCGTCAACTTCATCTGCGTGTATAGCGATGCTTGACGCCAATAGGAAAATATTCTGGGTCACCAAAAGAAGTTAATGTAACTTGTGGCATTTGATATTCTTGGGGAACGTAGTTAGCAAACTCGCTGTTAAGACGTAGAAGCTGCGCCAAAATTGAGGATGCTATGGCTTGCTTTTTGTCTTCGCTACCCTCTACTTGCGGTGCTAATTCCACAACTACAGATAAAAATCGGTTTTTGTCGGCATCTTCCTTGACTTGTAAAACAAATTTACCTGTTACCCATTGTGGAATTCCTGGCTGCTCCAATCCTACTGTGACATTTTCTGGGTAGATATTTGCGCCAAAGTAGGAAACTGTAAAATTAGAGCGTCCGAAAACATAAACAAAAGGCAAGGAGTGAATCCCTCTCGTTGAATTGTGAGTGCCGGCACAGAGATTGTCATCCTTGAGTGGGTCAAATGCCCACTTTGCCAAAAACTGAAGCATGGCATCGTAACTAATTATCCCGCCAGTATCCAAGATGTTATAACGCACCAAGGGAATGCCATTGTCGCCAGAAAACAGCAATGAGCCATTTTGAACTTCAAAAAAACGACTGATAGGATCGTACTGTACTAATGTGGGTAGACGAGATTCGCCAAATAAAGCTCTAGCTGCATCGGGATGTTCTGCTAAAAATCGGCGAATGCAGATACTTAAAGGTGTTTCATTAGCCAATACACCCGCATCAGCGGTTCCGTAAAGTGAGGCAAAGTCGTAGCAAGGATTTTGCGAACCCACCCTTTCAGCAACTAGACTCCGCCACTCTTCGCTGAATACCTCTCCCGCCATCACCAACTTAATTTGATATTGCTGCCATTGAACACCACGAGCAATGCCTGTATCAATTACATCTTTGAGGAATGGCGGGTATCCCAACAATACAACTTGGTCAAATCCTGAACCAAGTTCCTGTACAGCACGTAAGATTTCTTCTTTATTGTTGCCAGGAGTAATTACAGTAATCGGATAACCTTTACTGGCAAGATAGCGACAGCAATTGGTGGTGAACATTCCACCAACCCAAGTACCTAGAGTAAAACAAATTACTGCTAAGGTACGTTTGGTATCAGCATAAAAACTATCATAAAAAATCTGTTCAAAGCGTGTGGCAATCTGAAGCTCATCTGTGAAGAACCGAGGCCAGAATGTTGGCTTACCTGTGGAACCAGAAGAAGCCGCTATCATGTCGCATTCTGACAACTGCCCGTGGCGGCATAACTCAGCTAAAGAATAACGCGATATATAATTTTCTTTGGCGATCGCTGGTAAGTTTTGAAAATCCCCTAAACTTTGAATACTAGCCGGATCAATTCCTTGTTCCACCAAAAAAGCTTTGTAAGCGGGTACATTAGCAGCCACATCTTGAAATAAATTTAAAACTGCTGACTCTGTTGGAGTATCAAGATGCTGTTGTAGTAGCGTGTCTAGAGGGGTAGACACAAAATCTTGAAATGCCGTAATTGCTCGCTGGCTTTGTGATTTCCAGTTCATGATGCTTTGGGGATTGGGGATTGGGGATTGGGGATTGGGGATTGGGGACAAGGGGAGAGATCAGAACTCAGCACTTCATTACTCAGGCGTGAAATAGAACCTAAACTAGGATCGGGGGTGTAAGTATTTTAACTATTGTCCAATGCACTCAAACCGCTTTTAGTGTATGAAGAAAGAAAAGCTATATCTATTGCTAGTCAGAGATAGGAGTTGAGAAAATTTCTGTAAATCTGGCTGTACCTCTTGTAGCAATTACAAAAACCCTAATTTATCCTTCAGCGCTATGCAAGTCTATTGCACTAAACAACACGTAAATAATGGCAGTAACCGTTTCTGTACTCACTGCGGTGAGCCATTGCCTCTACCTGTAGGGCAGGTTGTGGATAAGCGCTATAAAATTTTACGCCAACTGGGGCAGGGGGGCTTTGGACGTACTTATTTGGCAGAAGATAAAAATCAATCCCATGAACAATGCGTGCTGAAGGAATTTGCGCCCCAAGCCCAAGAAAAGCAGGATTTACAAAAAGCTAAAGAACTGTTCGAGCGAGAAGCAAATGTTCTCAAACAACTACAACATCCCCAAATTCCGCGTTTTCACGCCTCGCTACAAGAGAAGCTAGGGGGTAGAGAGTTTTTCTTTTTAGTACAAGATTATATAGATGGCGACAATTATTACCAATTGTTAGAACAGCGCCAAAGTCAAGGACAGACCTTTAGTGAAGAGGAAGTACTGGTTTTATTACAAAAAATTTTACCGGTGTTATCCTACCTCCACTCACGAGATGTAGTTCACCGCGATATCTCTCCCGATAATTTGATTTGGCGGCGTTCTGATAATTTGCCAGTTCTAATTGACTTTGGTGGTGTGAAGCAATTGCCGGCTTCACAAGGTTTTTGGTTCACAAAGTTGGCTGTAAATCATACTCTGTTAGGTAAGAAAGGATATGCTCCAGAGGAACAATTACGGCAGGGAAAAGTTTTTTTTAGCAGTGATTTGTACTCGTTAGCAGTGACAGCATTAGTGTTGCTCACAGCTAAGGAACCACAATCACTTTATGACAGCTATCAGGGAATTTGGCGCTGGGGAAAGGAAATAAAAGTCAGTGCCAAACTTGAAGCGGTGTTAAAAAAAATGTTGGCTTATCAACCCAATGCTCGTTACCAAAGTGCCGAGCAAGTCCTGAAAGATTTACCAGTGTTAATTTCTGCTAAACCACCAACTTCTCACCTTACCAAGATTAAGACGATGGTGGTTGCTCCTGGACGAAAACAGGCTAATCAAATTATTAGTAGGCTCCAAAACAAGACGCAATTGCTAGCTAATAAAATACCTGCTCCTGCTTGGATACGTCCTTTTGCTCTCAGTATGGCTGGGACAGCTTTGGTAGGTTTAATTGGCGCGGGTAGTTTCGCTTTGGTAAATACGATTATTCGTGGTATACCGACAATTTCATTACCAAAACTTCCATCAATATCAAATCCTATAGGTAAACCAGATAGCGACAAAGGAACAAGTCGCATCAGCCAAATTTTAAGTCGCCGCCAACAGATGGAAATTCCTGAAGGATTTTTTATCCGCATGGTAGATAATTTGTTTTACACAAAAAAGCCAGAATTACAAGGACGTCGCCTAACTTCTAACCCAGAGGATGCTGCATTACGAGATGAATGGTATGGTATGGCAGAAAACTTGTTGCAGAAATTGGAACAGGCTAATCTCACTACAGATGCTCGTCGTAAACTAGGAAGCTATTCTCAAAGAAATTACGACACTTGGAGGCGACAAGCGCGAGCAGGACAGTTTGGTAAATATACACTTAATGACTTAACAAAAGATACTTATGAAAAGTTTGATCGATTGTTCCCCGGTCAGCCGCGTGGGAAACTGAATCAACAAACTTACGGTCAAATTTGGTATGCGATCGCAGCCGATCAAGTAAGTAAGGTAGAATCTGGCAACTAAGTAAGGAGCAGGGGAGAAGGGGGACAAGGAAGGGGACAAGGGGAAATACAAATAACTAATGATTAATGACTATTAACTAATTAATATGCATCCTGTCTATTGCTCCAAAGGACACGAAAATCCTTCCGGTAGCCGCTTTTGCCTCAATTGCGGCGAGAAGTTGCTAGATACACCTGTCAGTTACAGTATCCAACCAGGACAGATTTTAGGCGATCGCTATGTAATTGTGCGTCAACTCGGTCAAGGCGGTTTTGGACGCACTTATATAGCTGAAGATATCAACCGCTTTCGTGAACTTTGCGTTTTAAAAGAATTTTCTCCCCAAGTCCAAACAGCTTACGTTTTACAAAAAGCTGAGGAATTGTTTCAGCGAGAAGCGAGTGTTTTGTACAAGCTGCAACATCCCCAAATCCCCCGGTTTCGGGAACTGTTCCGCACCAATTTGGATGGTAAGGAATACCTGTTTCTAGTACAAGATTATGTCGAAGGACAAACTTACAGTTCTTTATTAGATACCCGTCAACAACAAGGTAGGCGGTTCACAGAGCCAGAAATACGCCAGCTATTACAGCAAATTCTGCCAATTCTGGAATACATCCATTCCATAGGAGTAATTCATCGGGATATTTCGCCGGATAATTTAATACTGCGTAATATTGATCAACTACCAGTTTTAATTGACTTTGGCGGTGTCAAACAAGTAGTAGCAACTGTAGCCTCCCAATATTACCAACCAGGTGTTATGGGAGCGCCACCAGCACCAACTCTGCTAGGAAAGATCGGATTTGCCCCTCCAGAACAGATGCAAACTGGTTTGGTGTCGCCCCACAGCGACTTATATGCTTTAGCGGCAACAATGCTAGTTTTACTGACAGGTAAACAACCGCAAGAATTAATTGATACTTACACCCTAACTTGGCAATGGCAAAAGGAAGTTAGTCTGAGTCCGGCTTTGGGGCAAGTATTAAATAAAATGTTAGCTCCAAGACCAAGCGATCGCTACCAATCAGCTCATCAAGTTCTAGAAGCACTGACTCCGCAGCAGCCAGTTAACTATAACCCTACTCAACCTCCCGCCCCGGCTTACGTTCCGA
The DNA here is from genome assembly GCF_059505145.1 of Mojavia sp. Classification (NCBI taxonomy): domain Bacteria; kingdom Bacillati; phylum Cyanobacteriota; class Cyanophyceae; order Nostocales; family Nostocaceae; genus Mojavia; species Mojavia sp. Next base: position 102,209 of record NZ_JCACKA010000010.1, on the reverse strand, counting down.
CATCAGCCACCGTCGCTGTATCTCCCCCCGTCGCCCCATCTTCCCCTGCTCCTGTCTACTCTCCCACGCCTCAACCCACCAACTCTTGGCCGCCAGCAAAAATTTTCTTAGTAGTGCTGGTATCGACTGGTATTGCAGGAGTGAGTTTGTGGGGAGTAAGTAATTTGATTCAATCACGTAATGGTGGGGGCGATATTGACGTAATTAAGCCTTCGCCCACATCTAGCCCTACTCCACCAAGATATTCAGCAGCAGAACAGCAACGCAAAGATAGATTACGCGATCGCCGTCAACAATTAGGCATTGATTTTAACTTCTACGTTAACTTGGTAAATCAACTCTTCTGGGAAAAAAATCCGAGTTTAAAGGGACGTACTTTGAGCGACGGGCCTGAAGATGAAAGTTTGCGAGCAAAATGGGATCAACAAGCAGCAGCAGTACTAGACAAGCTGGCATTATTAAGTGCAAAAGCACGCCAACAGCTAGGTACTTACACAACAGCCGAACGCGATCGCTGGAAAGTAGAAGTTAACCAAATTAATGTTGGTAGCCGTTCTTTGTATGATTTAGGAGATGCTGCTTTTTTCGCGGCTTTTCCTGAGCAGCGCAATAAAAATTTTCTCGATCAGCCTGTTGGACAAGTTTGGTATGGGTTTGTCAGTGACAAACTCAGCGCAATTTTGGCTGGTAGCGCTTTTGGAAAAATCGTCTTTGACCAAGGTGCTACGAGCAAAACAGTTAGTGGTACTCTTAGCCCCGGTGGTGGCAAAGTTTTCATCGCTGAACTTGCCAAAGAGCAATCTATGGAAGTGAAGCTTAAAGCAAATTCTAAAATTTTATTATCGATTTATTCACCTTCTGGCAAAGTCAAATTTTTAGAAGATTCCACTCAACGTAGTTTCTCAACAACACTACCCGAAAATGGATTTTATGAATTTGTCGTTGTCTCCACAGCCTCACAATCATTAGATTATCAACTTGCTATTACAGCACAAACTCCAACCCCAACACCCACACCAACACCAACAGTTACCGAAACTCCCACACCCACACCCACATCAACACCAACTGTCACCGAAACTGCTACGCCCACGCCCACACCGACACCAACAATTAGCGAAACTGCTACACCAACAACGCCGTGAATTGGGATTGGGCATTGGGCATTAGGGATTAGGGATTTGTAATTAATTATTCCTATGCCCCATGCCCCAAGAAAAAAAGACCCCCGGTATTAAGCCGAGGGATTCTGCAAGTCGGTATTGTCGCACAAAGACATTCGCAAGTATTAAGATAGCAACCCAGCAATTAAAAAAGCTGCCAAAATGCCAAATGCGTAGATATCCTCAAGACTTATATCGTGTCCGGTTAAATACCCATAATTAAGACTGACGCGGAGTTTTGAGTAGGGTGGGCATTGCTCATCTTACGTGTATATCTAGAAGTTTCGAGTTTCAAGCTCGGCGATTCCTGTTTCAAACTCGACGATTCGAGTTTTGAACTCGGCGATTCCTGTTTCAAGCTCGACGATTCGAGTTTTGAACTCGGCGATTCCTGTTTCAAGCTCGACGATTCGAGTTTTGAACTCGACAATTCCTGTTTCAAGCTCGACGATTCGAGTTTTGAACTCGACGATTCCTGTTTCAA
>NZ_JCACKA010000010.1:0-100462 GCF_059505145.1 Mojavia sp. | reverse complement strand
ATTCCTGTTTCAAGCTCGACGATTCGAGTTTTGAACTCGACGATTCCTGTTTCAAACTCGGCGATTCCTGTTTTGAACTCAAACCATACTGTTATAAGGGAACTCCAAAAAATAAATTATCCAAATTTCTGGACTCAACACGACTTTCCCTCCCCATGCCCTCCGAAGTTGCTCCACTTGGGGAAACGCCAAGCACTTCTCTCCTGCTCCCTGCTCCCCTGCCCTAAATATGGGACGAGTGAGGACACTTAATCCCCCAAGAAAATTTGGTTCCAAACTGAGCGAATGCAGGATGAAGAATGGCCGAGTAGAGACGAGATACACAAAAAAGTGACTTAGTTAGGAGAAATCGTTTCAGAATTCGTTTGAGAGAAGCTCTTTTAACCCGCCTGATGGCTTTGGTAATATCTAGCCATTGGCGTTTTCGGTAACCGGCTTCTGGATAATCTTCACTTAGCGTCTCAACTGGCAAGGAATACATCTTGACACGATAAATCTTGCCTCGTTTGCGATATTTATAGCTGCCAAGTTCATGAGTATTTACCTGCCCAATTATCCCAGCTTCCTCCCATGCTTCTTTTGCTGCTGACTCCGGTGGACTCATTCCGTTAGGAATATCACCTTTAGGAATTACCCAGTCTTGGCGATCGCGAGTTGTGATCAGCAAAACTTCGATTTTTCCATTTTTAACTCGATAAGGAATTACCCCGGATTGCTGAGATATTTTGCTGACTTTTTGACTCATGTGACTTAAATCCTATGGTGTCATTCAGCCCGTGCTTTTTGCTGACGGCTTCTCCTCATACCATTTCACAAAAATGCTGATACAAATCATTGGTTTTTCATTCTTTCTCCCTGCTCCCTGCCCCCATGCAGCCTATTTGTATCAAACTTAAAGTGAAACGGTATCAGGTGGTGGAGACGAGATGTCATTAAATTTAGTGCCATGCAGCTCTTCAGGCTGATTTAAACTACATTTTTCCAGTTGGTTGGTAGCTTGGATTCGTTAAATAATCTTTTTAAACAGCGTTGTTATTCATCTCACTAGCGATGGATAACAACGCTGTTTAATGTAAACTAATTTGAATCAAAATATCGTTAATCTATAACATAAATGGCAAAAGCTTTCAGACTGAGCGCAATTTTTTGTAAACTAAATAACTAGCAATGCCTTCAAAGCTTCCCGAACCGGCGGAGGCTTTAAATGAAAGCAGGCAAATTGATTGAATAAAAATTATGGCGCTCATAGTTCAGAAATTCGGTGGAACCTCTGTCGGTTCAGTTGAACGTATTCAAGCCGTTGCACAGCGTGTTTATCAGACGGTTAAAGCTGGGAACTCCCTTGTTGTGGTGGTTTCTGCTATGGGTAAGACCACCGATGGACTTGTCAAACTAGCCAATGCAATCTCGACAAATCCTAGCCGCCGGGAAATGGATATGCTGCTTTCTACTGGTGAGCAAGTAACTATTGCTTTACTGAGTATGGCGTTGCAGGAAATTGGACAGCCAGCAATTTCGATGACGGGCGCTCAAGTGGGAATTGTTACCGAGGCTGAACACACTCGCGCTCGGATTCTGCATATTGAAACTCAACGTATGAAGCGGCATCTCAATCAAGGTAAAGTAGTTGTAGTAGCAGGATTTCAGGGCATAACCAGCATAGAAGAATTAGAAATTACGACTTTGGGACGTGGTGGTTCAGATACCTCAGCAGTGGCTTTAGCAGCTGCATTACAAGCGAATTTCTGTGAAATTTATACAGATGTGCCAGGGATTTTAACTACAGATCCGCGCATAGTTCCAGAAGCTCAACTGATGACTGAAATCACCAGTGATGAAATGTTGGAACTGGCAAGCTTGGGCGCAAAGGTACTACATCCGCGGGCTGTGGAAATTGCTCGCAATTATGGAGTGCCTCTTGTAGTTAGGTCTAGTTGGACTGATGACCCTGGTACTTGGGTGACAACACCCAAACCCCAAGGGCGATCGCTAGTGAATTTAGAAATTGCCCGTGCCGTAGATGATGTAGAGTTTGACACAGACCAAGCAAGGGTAGCTTTGTTGCGCGTACCAGATAAACCAGGGGTAGCAGCGCGGTTATTTGGCGAAATTGCCCGGCAAAAAGTTGATATAGATTTGATTATCCAGTCGATTCACGAAGGTAATACAAATGACATCGCCTTTACTGTCACCACACCCATATTAAAGCGAGCAGAAGCAGTAGCAGCAGCGATCGCCCCAGCATTGAGAAACCAATCCAACCCAAAAACAGAAGAAGCCGAGGTGATGATAGAGCAAAACATCGCCAAAGTCAGCATTTCTGGAGCAGGTATGATTGGGCGTCCCGGCGTTGCAGCCCAGATGTTCGCCACCTTAGCCGAAGCTGGCGTTAACATCCAGATGATTTCTACCAGTGAAGTAAAAGTAAGCTGCGTAGTTTCTGCCACAGAATGCGATCGCGCCGTCGCTGCACTCCGCAATACTTTTGAGATTGAAGCAGGAAAAGAAGACACGGGGTCTGTTTCAACTCCTATCCTCAGCACTCAGCACTCAGCAACGCCAGTTGCTACAACGGGGGAAACCCCCGCAACGCACTGGCTCCTCAGCACTCCCCACTCCCCTCCCCCCGTCCGTGGCGTTGCCTTAGACATGAATCAAGCGCGTCTTGCAATTCGCCAAGTCCCCGATCGCCCTGGAATGGCGGCGAAGCTGTTTGGACTATTGGCGCAGCACAACATCAGCGTTGACATGATTATTCAATCTCAACGCTGTCGCATAGTTGATGGAATTCCCAGACGAGATATTGCCTTTACCGTCGCCCGGATGGATGGGGAAAAAACTCAGAAATTGCTTGCCCAAGCAGCCACAGAATTAGGATGGGGTGAAATTGTTCTAGACAGTGCGATCGCCAAGGTGAGTATTGTCGGTGCAGGTATGGTCGGGCAACCAGGTATTGCCGCTAAAATGTTTGAGGCACTAGCCCACAATCAAATCAATATTCAAATGATTGCTACCTCAGAAATTAAAATTAGCTGTGTTGTAGCACAAGAACAAGGTACTCAGGCTTTACAAGTTATTCATGCTGCCTTTGGGCTTGCTGGTAGTGAGAAATTTGTAGTCCCAGCATAGAGAAGCTGTTGTGTTTTTAACAGCAACAGACGATTACAGGAGTCTGGCACAGAGAAAGATGAGAAAAAATTAAATTTTCCTTGTAGGGACGCAAAGCTTTGCGCCCCTACTTTTTTTAATGAGGAAAGTAGGTATTTCTGATACCAATTCATAAAAACTCTGATACATATAGATTTTTCCTAAGCGTACAGCATTGTTCCCTACCGACATATTTGTATCTTTATTAAAGTGAAGTGGTATGAGAACAGGAACCTAAGCTTTTTCAAGTTTTTATCTATTAAAATAATTTTACTCCGTAATAATACGCAGGCTGCAATCAACTAATTCCGTATAAAACTATATTTATTTTCATGCATAGTCACCTTCTGGATGCACGTTACCAAATCTTGACAGTCCTAAGTGCGGGGGAAGTGGCACAAGCCTACCTGGTTGAAGATAGTAATCTTCCCGGCAACCAATTTGTCTTGAAGCAGCTGCATCCTGCCGATCAAAATCCCCAAGCTTTAAAAATTCTGCGAGGCTTGTTTGCAGATGAGACAGATACCTTAAAAAAACTCGGTCAGGAACACGACCAAATTCAGAAGTTAGTTGCTCATTTTGAAGAAAATGACGAATTTTACCTAGTCCAAGAATTCATTGTTGGTAATTCTTTAACTGATGAAATTTTACGGGGAACACCCCTGAAGGAAAACCAAGTCATCAGTTTATTATCAGAGGTGTTAGAAATCTTAGCATTTGTACATAGCTATGGGGTGATCCATCAAGACATTAAACCGACTAATATTATTCGCCGGGAATCAGATAATAAGTTAGTTTTGATTGACTTTGGTTCTGTTAAAGAAATTGTTACAACTATCGTTGGAAATCTCGAATATATACCTATAGAACAATTACATGGTAACTCTCAATATAATAGTGATATATATGCTTTAGGTATAGTTGCGATCGCGGCACTTATTGGTTTAACCGCAGACGAAATATCTATATTACCAAGTAATAAAAATTTACTAACAGGTGAAATCGTCTGGCGTCATAGAATTCCACAACTTAACAAACAACTAGCAAATATCCTGGATAAAATGGTGCGATTTGATTACCGTAAACGCTACCAATCAGCGACTGAAGTTTTAAAAGCACTGAAAAAGTTAAACAATCATGAGTCTGATCAGCAAAATCAGCGGTCTAAAAAACCCTGGCTAATTCTGGCAGGCATAGTTGGTTGTATTGCTATTAGTGCCACAGCATGGATGTTATTAACGCCAAAAAAAGTAGTTAATACCAAAGAATTATTCGAGGAGGGAGTTAAAACATATGAACGAGGAAACTACAAAGAGGCGGTAAAAACTTTTACTCAGGTTATTGAACTTAATCCAAAAGATGCTTTGGCTTATAATCGTCGAGGTGATGCTTTTTATCGATTAGGAGAATACAAGCAAGCTCAAGCAGACTCTAGCAAAGCAATTCAGCTTAATCCTCAAGATGCTAATGCTTATTATGACCGAGGCTTTACTTTGTATGAATTAGGCAAACCTAAAGAAGCGATCGCCAACTACAGTCAAGCAATTAAACTTAAAGCACACAATCCTTATAGTTACTATGGACGAGGTTTAGCCCGTGTTAGGCTGAAGGATTATAAAGGAGCAATAACAGATTTTAATAAAGCGATCGGCCTCAAATCTGGGTATACTGAAGCTTACTTACAACGAGGGATTCTCCGTCGTCGCCTGAGACTGAAGCAAGCAGCAATCCAAGATTTTGAAACAGTAATGGAGATTAATCCTAATAATGCTACAGCATATTATCAAAGAGGATTAACTCAATTTGGGAATAACCACAAGGACGCTGCAATTAAGGATTATAATAGCGCCATTGAACTCAATCCCAAATATATAGAAGCCTATCTAAATCGGGGAGATGCTTATAGTGAAATGGGCAAAAACTTAGAGGCTACCGAAGATTACAACAAAGTTTTAGAGCTTAATCCTAAATATTCCACAGGTTACATCCACAGAGGTATGCACCGCTTTTCTGTTGGTAATTACCAAGGTGCAATAGGAGATTACACGGAAGCGATTAAGCTAGATCCTAGAGATGCAGCAGCTTATAATAACCGGGGTAATGCTCATCTCGAACGGGGAAATAAAAAAGCAGCGATTGAGGATTACTCTCAAGCGATCGCAGTTAATTCTAACTATGCTTTAGCCTACTACAATCGAGGTTTAATTAAGGCTAGGCAAGGTGATAAAAAGGGAGCGATCGCAGATTTTCAGCAAGCAGCAAAACTGTTTAAACAAAAAGGACAGAAAACTAGTTATCAAGATACCCAAAAGGAAATTAATCTGTTACAAAATCAGCCAGCCAAAGCTAAAACTTCTAACCCTACCTCTGAGAAACGATAAAATTATCGAATTATAGCTTACATATTGATTTGAAAACTTGCAGCAACTCAACAGAAGAGTCGGAGCGAGTTAGATCGAGTTTGGGAAATAATTGATAAATCGGGGGATTTCCTTGTTGCATATAGACAAACTGATAATCCATGCCATTAGTAGTCAATCCCCAAACTGATGTTTGATTTTCTAGACTTGTGTAGGCATAAGTGAGTAGTTGTGGCAAACCTTCTAAGGCATTAAGGCTGCTATTTTTGGATTCAATTACTAGTATCCAAAAAGGCGTAGTTACTGTTCTTTCTTGAGACTTTTTAACAGCTAAAATATCCATCCGTCCTTTGATGTTCGTATCTTCATCTTCAACGTAAATATCAGCAATATTTTCTTCTAAAGTAATCTTAATACTGGGCTGATAAAATCCAGCTAATTTCATTAACGGTGCAAGGAAAAGAAATTTTATCTGTCCTTCCGAAATTTTCCCTTCTGAGTAGTAATCACGGAATATATTACGGATTATATGTAATTCTTGCTGTTCAAATTCTGTAAGAGTTTCTAGCGATAGTAATGATGTAATTGAGTCATTCAACTGTTCTTCAAAATGCAAAAGGTCTTGAACATCTCTTAGTCTGAGGTTTCTTGTGTCTAGAGTAATAGTCATGGGTTTATTCGTCCGTATTTAGCTAAATATATAGCTTCGCATAGTGTACTGAGGTACAATTTATATGTTTCCCGTACCTTACTCAATTGAGAACTATAAGAATTTATATTAAATAGTAAAAAAGGCTAAAGAATTCAATAAACTAAAAGCGTTTCTGACTTTTTTATATTAATATTCAATTGAGTAATTTTTATATGCACACGTATAAATTACTTACACATAGCATATAAAAGTTAAAAATTTATTACTAATAAAATTAAAAAATTATAATTTTTTGAAAAATACTGTTATTTTTCGTAGAATCGTTAAAATTGTTTTCTGTACTTAAACAGTGCGTTTGATTCACTTGAATAGCCTTGCAGAACCCTCCTTGCCGCCTTTGCTTTCACTGTGCCTCTGCGGTTCGCTAATTTTCAAAATTATTCATCCTAACCTGTTGCGAATTTTTAATTAATTGATACACTTTTACTTCATTAGCCCAGCTACCCAGCGCCTATGGTTCATGTAAAGCGGGTGGAACTTACCAATTTCAAATCCTTCGGCGGTACTACCCAAGTTCCTCTACTGGGAGGGTTTACTGTCATATCTGGGCCAAATGGTTCCGGAAAATCGAATATTCTTGATGCGCTACTGTTTTGCCTGGGACTGGCTAGTTCTAAGGGAATGCGGGCCGATCGCCTACCGGATTTGGTAAACAATACCCAAACTGCTAAAAGTCGTGCCACTGTCGAAGCTAGCGTCACGGTAACGTTTGATATTACCGATGCTGTGTCACACCACGATACAAAAGCACAAAGCAAAGAAAGTACCGAAGAAATAGAGGTAGAACAAAATTCTCACTCAGAACTCAGAACTCAAAACTCAGCGGTTCCTCATGAATGGAGTGTCACTAGAAAGCTGCGAGTCACCCACCAAGGAACTTACACATCGAATTACTATATCAATGGTACAGCCTGCACCCTCACAGAACTGCATGAAGAATTAGAGACACTGCGGATATATCCTGAAGGCTATAACGTTGTACTGCAAGGGGACGTCACCAGTATTATTTCGATGAATGCCAGAGAACGGCGGGAAATCATTGATGAATTGGCAGGGGTAGCAGCATTCGATCGCAAAATTAACCAAGCTAAGGAAACTTTGGATGAGGTAAAGGAGAAAGAAGATAGCTGTCGGATTATCGAAACAGAATTAACTATACAGCGCGATCGCCTCTCCCAAGACCGTGCCAAAGCCGAGAAATACCAAAAACTCCGCACAGAATTTCTTGCTAAACAATCGTGGGAAGCCGTCTTATCGTGGCGTTCTCTACAAACACAGCAAGAAAAATTAGTTAACCAAATTCAAACAGGCGATCGCAATTTTGGCGAACTTTCTACTCAACTAACAACTCTTAACACCGAGATTGAGCAAAAAACTGTTGAACTAGATAAACTCAATGCTCATGTCAAAGCTTTGGGAGAAGATGAACTGTTAGCGGTACAATCTACCCTCGCTACCCAAGAAGCAGAACACAAACAACTCCAGCGTCAAAAAACCGAATTAGAAGCCGCAATACAGGAATCTGCCAAGCGCCAAACACAAACTCAACAAGAAATTCAACAACATCAGCAATCTCTAGAACAAATTGCTCAAACACAGCTTGTTGAAAAGCAATCGATTATTTATTGTCAACAGCAAAGGGATGAGACGCAACAAGCTTTAGACGATTCCCGCGCAGCAGCCACAGCCATTGCTTCGGCTTCGGAAGCTTGGGTGCAGCAACAAACAGCATTAAACCGTCAAATTGAAACTATACTGCAAACTCTTGAACCGCAGCGCACCGAGCAAGCACAACTAAGAGAGCGCAATAACCAACTCCAGCAGCAAATTCAAGAGCAAACTCAGCTAATTGCCACTTTAGAACCCCAATTAGCAGAGAAACAAACTGAATGTAGTCGCATTGAAGCAGAATTTAGCGCTTCTAGCGAACCCATCCAAAATGTAGCGCAAAATCTCGCAGCCACAGAACAAGAACTGCAAATCCAACAAGATACCCAAAAGCGCCTTTTGCAAGAGCAAAGAGATAAGCAACGGCAATTAGATAAACTAGAGGCGCAAGCACAAGCACAGCAAGAAGTACAAGGCACTCAAGCGAGTAAAGTTATCTTGCAATCGGGAATGCCTGGACTTTGTGGCTTAGTTGTGCAGTTAGGCAGAGTAGAACCTCGCTATCAACTAGCTTTAGAAATTGCTGCTGGCGGACGTTTGGGTCATATAGTGGTAGAAGATGACGGCGTAGCCGCAACTGGAATTGAATTGCTTAAACAAAAACGTGCTGGCAGAGCAACTTTTCTACCTTTAAATAAAATTAACGCTCCTAGATTTACTCAAGATGCCACACTACGTTTAGCCAGTGGTTTTGTTAACTATGCTGTTAATTTAATTGAGTGCGATCGCCGTTATAAAGATGTATTCGGCTACGTTTTTGGCAACACCGTAGTATTTTCTACCTTAGAACAAGCACGAAAAAACTTAGGTTTATATCGAATCGTCACCTTAGACGGGGAATTGCTAGAAACTAGCGGTGCGATGACTGGTGGTAGCAATAACCAGCGTTCAGCATTGCGCTTTGGCTCGGTGGAAGCAGCAGAATCAGAAGAAGTAGCCGCTTTCAGAAATCGCTTGGTGGAAATTGAGCGCGTTTTAGAGCGTTGTAGTGAGGCAATAAATACTTTATCAGCCAAAACAAAACGATTAGCCCAAGAAGTAACAGAAACTCGTCAAGCACGGCGGGAACAGCAGTTGCAATTAGAGCAATTGCACAAAGAAATTAAAACCTTGACAGCGCAGTTAGAAACAACGCGATCGCAATTAGCTCAAAATAGTGAAAAATTAGCTACTGCTCAATCTCGCTTGGAGATTTTGGATCGGGAATTACCAGGACAAGAAGCGCAATTGCAACAATTGCGACAAGTGTTAGCGGAGTTAGAAGCTTCGCAGACGCCTAGTGAATGGCAACAAATCCAAGCAACTATTAAAAATCAGGAGCAACAATTACAACAGCGCGAGTCAGCCTTACGAGATGCAGAGCAAAGATTAAAAAACCTTGAGAATCAGCAACAACGGCTGTACGAAAAAATTCAAGAAGGCGAACAACGAATTACCCAAATTCACCATCAGCAAGAGACACAGCAAAATCAACTGTCTGCACTCAGCACTCAGCACTCAGCACTTAGCAATGCGATTGCTGAAACTCGTGCGGCTTTGAAACAGATGGAACAGAATTTGGGAGAAGAAAAACAAAAACGCGATCGCACCGAACAAGAATTGCGATCGCATCTTTTACGCCAGCAACAAATTGAATGGGAACTGCAAAAACTCCAAGAAACCCAACATACGCGGCGAGAAGAACTAGTAAATGTACAAGCACAACTGCAAACTTTAGCAGCCGAATTGCCGAGTCCTTTGCCAGAAGTGCCAGATCAAGTAGATTTAGAAGAACTACAAAAAGAATTGCGATCGCTAGCTAAACGCTTGCAAGCAATGGAACCAGTAAATATGCTGGCCCTAGAAGAATATGAACGTACACAAAACCGTCTGCAAGAACTTACGCAAAAGCTACAAACCCTAGAAGCGGAGCGCACAGAATTACTTTTGCGGATTGAAAACTTTACTACATTGCGACAACGCGCCTTCAAAGAAGCTTTCGATGCAGTTAACGAAAACTTTCAATCAATTTTTGCCACCCTTTCTGACGGTGACGGCTATCTACAACTCGATGATCCCGAAGATCCGTTTGGCAGTGGACTAAATTTAGTCGCACACCCCAAAGGTAAACCAGTCCAGCGATTAGCTTCCATGTCTGGTGGTGAAAAATCTCTGACAGCATTAAGCTTCATCTTTTCCCTACAACGCTATCGCCCATCGCCATTTTACGCCTTTGACGAAGTAGATATGTTTTTGGATGGGGCAAACGTAGAACGATTAGCTAGAATGATTAAACAACAGGCGCAACAAGCGCAATTTATAGTTGTGAGTTTGCGTCGCCCGATGATAGAATCAGCCGAACGCACAATAGGCGTTACTCAAGCACGGGGAGCTTACACTCAAGTTTTGGGCATTAAGTTATCATCCGACCATACATCTGCTTGAGTTTTTGTTAATAATAGTGTATAGATTAACCGGATTCGAGATCAGGACTCGGTATAGAATGACCTCTGAACAGATAATTAGGCGTTCCGACATATTAAATACCCAGGTGATTACCCGCGACAACGGCAAGCGGCTAGGCATCGTAAATCAGGTCTGGGTTGATATTGACCAAAGAGAGGTTGTGGCTCTTGGCTTGAGAGACAGCCTGATCTCTATATCGGGTGTGCCGCGCAATATGTTCCTTAGCAGTATCAATCAAATTGGCGATGTCGTCCTGGTTGATAATGAAGATGTAATTGAAGATATTGAAGTTGAAACTCTTAGCAACCTGATTAACTGGGAAGTAATTACAGAAACCGGTGAAGTATTAGGCAGAGTGCGAGGCTTCAAATTCAATGGAGAAAGCGGTAAGCTTCACTCCATAGTTATTGCTTCTCTAGGATTGCCCCAAATTCCCGACCAAATGCTCAGTACTTACGAGTTCTCAGTAGATGAAATTGTCAGCACAGGCCCCAGTAGATTGATTGTATTTGAAGGAGCCGAAGAGCGCGTCAACCAGTTAACAGTTGGTGTGCTTGAGCGTCTGGGTATTGGTAAAGCACCTTGGGAACGGGATGCAGAAGAAGAATACGGTTACAGTGCGCCTCGCACAGTTGCACCTGCTAATCAACTGCCTAGTGGTGTACCATTACAACCACCCAAACCGAAAGTTCGTACCCCCGAACCCGTAGCACGGGAAGAATGGGATGAAGACTATGTGGAACAAGAAAGACCACAGCGTCAGGTGATGCAAGCGCGACAATACGAATCTATTCAATACGAAGAAGACGAAGAAGATAACTGGAGCGAAGCAACTGATAAAGACAGTTATCAAAAGACGCCCATATATGAAGCCCAACCTTACAAAAAGCAATACGTCGATGACTATGATAATTATGACGACGTAGAAGGCGATGCTTGGGAGGATGCACCAAAGCCAGTGAATATCCCCAAGAAAGTTAAAGAAAAGCAGCCAGAATACGAGGAAGAAGGCGGATATTAAGCTTATCCTCACCCCCAACCCCCTACCCGCACAACAGCGAGCAGGGGGTTATTTTTTGGTGTTACAGAACAGTGGGATGAATTGGGCATTGGGCATTGGGGATTAAAGATAGGACTTACGCATCGTACATGAGTACTACACGCAATTTGGGTATTTCAGCCGTGTTTAGCACTCAGCGATCGCAAATATGGGAATAAATCGGGGTTATGCGAAGCGCCTGAAACGACCAAAAACCGTAATCTATACTATGGCCAATTTGTACAGTGCGTAAGTCCTAAAGGAAATTGCCCAGCCCCTTGTCCCCCTTCGGGTATCTCCTTTGGAGACGCTGCGCGAAACGCAGTCGCCTGCGGAGGAGCCAGCGCGGTCTTGGGGGTCTCCCCCATGAGCGACTGGTGTTGGAAACCCTACCAAGAGCGCTGTCTCACCTTGTCCCCTTGTCCCCAATCCCCAGTCCCCAGTCCCCATTAACTACAAGTAATTGCTGAAGCCGAATTTACCTTTGTTAAGTCGCCAGTAAATACAGCCGTGTATTTATAAGGTGATGAACCAGAGCAAGTCATAGGAGTCGTATTAGCGCGACGCGGAGTCCACCAGGAATCTGCCTGCACAGTTAGATTTGTGCCATTCCATGATAATTGAGTGACGGCTAAAGAGTTAGTTTTGCCATCAGTCGCCTTCTTAGAACTGAGAAATGTGGCATAGTAAACGTCACCATTACTTGGATTAATCCGTGCTAGAACTGCTACTTTAGGGCCGCCGCCGCTACCATAACTGGATAGCCAACGACCACTGGCAAAGCGCCGAAAATCATTACCAGTCTGGCTACCGGTAGAGGAGAAAACGCTATATAAAACACTTCCTCCATCCCAAAGCAATCCATAGCCTGTACCGTCGTCACCCGTTGTTTCGTAGTCGCTGCGACACCATCTCTTGACACCATTATCGAAACGGACGAGGCGGGGGTCTTTGTTAATAGATGATACTTGCTGATAACCAATGTAGATTGTGGTCGATCCAATAGTCACTTTTGGCCCATTTTTAGCTTTGATGGTCGCCTCAGTATCATTGCAAGTAAATGTCACTCCTTTACCAACAGATGACTGTGTACTAGTTTGAGCAAAAATTTGAGGAGTTATTCCTGTGATGGCTAAATTAGCTCCTAATACTGCTGATAAAGATAAAAGCGTCAGATATTTTGGCAATTTGTGGCGATAAATCATTTTAAGCAACCGATTAAAAAATGTGTAAAACAATACCTTAGCACAAAGTTTAAACAGTATTTACACAAACAATATTTTTAAATTTTCTTGACAGTGTATGCTTTTTCGGTTAAAAAGCAAGCGGACACATTAAAGAAAAGATACAATGTTAATTAAGTAAAACCAGTGTTTTCACCGTGTGTAAGTCTTGGCTTACTAACTTAAGCTTGTGATATTTGCATAAGTTCTGAACATAGTCCTAACAAAGAGCGACAATTATCTTGCCTTTGTAGATGACTTGTGAACTTATAACAATGAAATTCAGTGAAATCGTAGGTCAATTGGGTGATACCATCACCGACCACAGCCTTAATGCTAACCAAAATCATGATCCAGATATTACTGGAGTAGCAGCCATTGATGAAGCTACCATCAGCACTCTCAGTTATATAGAAGGGCCTAAATTTGCTTCAGCACTGGACAAAACAAATGCTAGTGCTTTAATTTTGCCTAATGACAAAACATTACAGATACAAGCACAAGAACGCGGTATTGTATGGTTAGCCACGCCAGAACCGCGATTATTGTTTGCTAAAGCGATCGCAATTTTCTACCAACCGTATCGTCCTAACGCAGAAATTCATCCAACTGCTGTGATTCACCCCAGCGCAGAAATTGGTAGCGATGTTTATATTGGCCCTCATGTGGTGATTCAGCAAGCAGTGAAAATTGGCAATAATGCAATCATTCATCCTAATGTGGTAATTTATCCAGATGCCCAAATAGGCGATCGCACCACCTTACACGCTAATTGTACTATCCACGAACGCACCCGCATTGGTGCAGATTGCGTAATTCATAGCGGTGCTGTTATCGGTGCAGAAGGCTTTGGCTTTGTTCCTACCCGCACTGGTTGGGTCAAAATGGAACAATCGGGCTACACTGTCTTAGAAGATAGGGTAGAAGTTGGCTGTAATACTGCCATTGACCGTCCAGCGGTAGGAGAAACACGTATAGGCTGCGATACCAAAATTGACAACTTGGTGCAAATTGGTCATGGTTGCAAAATTGGTGCTGGTTGTGCATTAGCCGGTCAGTCCGGTATGGCGGGAGGCGTGCAAATTGGAAATCGCGTTATCTTAGCTGGACAATCAGGAATTGCCAATCAAGTGAAAATTGGTGATGGTGCGATTACAACCGCTCAAAGCGGAATTCATAATGACGTTATGCCAGGAGAGATTGTCTCTGGAAGCCCAGCGATTCCTCACAAAATATATGTCAAGGTAGCTGCTGTTTATAGTCGGTTACCAGAAATGTATAAATCACTGAAACAATTACAACGTCAACTAGGGCAAAAGTGAAGATTGGGGATTGGGGATTGGGGATTGGGGATTGGGGAACAAGGAGAGGAATTCTTATTCTTAACTCAGCACTCAGCACTCAGCAACGCCAGTTGCTACAACGGGGGAAACCCCCGCAACGCACTGGCTCCTCAGCACTCCACACTCAACAGCTCCCCAACCCCTAATCGTTTTAAAAACCTAACTTTTCTAACACTGGCTTTGTGGAAACGATGTGGCGTTCTAAACCCAATTCTTTCGGACTTACCCCTAGTGCTAAAGCAATTAACTGGGATAAATGTAATACTGGCAAACCTAGCTTCTGCCCAATAACTTTTTCCACCTCTGGCTGACGAGAATCTAAATTGAGGTGACACAGCGGGCAAGGAGTCACCATACAATCAGCACCAGCTTCCAAAGCATCTTGAATATGTGTCCCCGCCATCTTGAAAGATTGGGTAGTCGCGTAGCTGGATAAAGGCCAACCGCAACATTGAGTACGACCTCGGTAATAAATTGGTTCCGCACCCACTGCACGAAACATATTTTCCATCGCTTCCGGTCGGAAGGGGTCGTCATAGGGCATGGACTTTTGGGCGCGGAGGAGATAGCAACCATAAAAAGCCGCGCATTTGAGTTTACTCAACTTTCGAGTAACACGTTTGCTGATTTCTTCTAAACCGTAATCAGTCACTAAAGCATAAAGAAGATGCTTAACTTCGGTACTACCGCGATAAGGTAAACAGCCTTCTTTGGAAAGCAAACTATTGACTTGCTCAATGTATGCTGGCTTGGTTGCCTGACATTCTTTTAGGCGTTCATCGACATGACCAATAACACCTTGACAAGTGCTGCAATGGGTAAGTAAAGGTAAATTTAACTCTTCTGCTAAGGCAATATTGCGAGCATTAACTGTATCTTCTAACAGTTGAGAATCTTCTTTAAACGTACCTGAACCGCAGCAGGCAGCTTTTTTCAGTTCAACTAGTTGAATACCTAATGCTTGGGCAAGGGCTTGAGTTGATAGGTGAAGCTCCCGACACGCTCCCTGAGCAACACAACCAGGAAAGTAAGCGTATTTTAACGTTTGAGATAGCATAAAATTATATTAGGTTAAGCCTGTAGCCTTTTAACGATAACTGTTTTATCACTCATTGCCATTATCGCTTACCAGACTTTAAATCCTTATTTGGACATTGTAAAAAAAATCAGTAAGAATTGCAAAACAGAAGTATATATACAGTGTATGCGATCGCTTTGCGGGTTCTGTTGCCCAATTACTCTTTGAGTAGTGGCTGTGTTCCAAAAAAAGCAGGAGGGTTTTTCTATAGGAAAACCCTTTGGCAGTGTACGGGCGATCGCGCTTTCCGATAAGATGTATATGCTCAAAACAATGTTGCCCATAAAGAGCAGATCATAGCAACTGGTTAAGGACATTTATCTATGAGCCAAGCGGACATTTTTGAAAGAGTAAAGAAAGTTGTCACCGATCAACTCGGTGTAGAGGCTGAGACTATCAGACCGCAATCTACGTTTATTGACGATTTAGGGGCTGATTCCTTAGATATTGTGGAACTAGTAATGGCTTTTGAAGAAGAATTTGATATTGAAATTCCCGATGAAGCCGCTGAAAAGATTTTATCGGTTCAAGAGGCAGTGGATTATATCAACAGCAAAGTTGCTGCATCTGCCTAAAAAGCGATTGGGGATCAGGGATTGAAAATTGGGGATCAGGAAAAATTTATGCCATATCTCATTCCCAGTACCCAGTACCTAGTACCCAGTCCCTAATCTCTAGTACTCCCTTTTTGCTGCTTTCTCGCCACCTTTAACTGAGTCATGACAGATTATAAACGTAAACGCGTTGTGGTAACTGGTGTTGGCGCGATTACACCTATTGGCAATACACCAGCTGAGTATTGGGAAGGATTGTTGAGTGGTCGTAATGGCATTGACTACATCACCTCTTTTGATGCATCTCGCCATGATTGCCGCATTGCTGGTGAAGTAAAAAACTTCGATCCGCATGATTACTTGGATCGTAAAGAAGCCAAGCGCATGGATCGATTTTCCCAATTTGGGGTTTCGGCTGCAAAACAAGCTGTATCTGACGCGCGTTTAGAGATTAATGAACTGAATGCAGAACAGGTGGGCGTCATTATTGGTTCTGGCATTGGTGGACTGAAGGTTTTAGAAGACCAGCAAACAGTTTACCTGAACCGTGGCCCCGATCGCTGTAGTCCGTTCATGATCCCGATGATGATCGCGAATATGGCAGCTGGCTTAACAGCTATCCACACTGGCGCTAAAGGCCCCAATTCTTGTTCTGTGACAGCTTGTGCCGCTGGTTCAAATGCCATAGGAGATGCTTTTCGCCAGATTCAATGGGGGTATGCCAAAGCAATAATTTGCGGAGGTTGTGAAGCGGCAATTACACCTTTGGGTGTAGCTGGTTTTGCCGCAGCACGGGCGCTTTCAACGAGCAATGACCCGGCTAATGCCTGCCGTCCGTTTGACCGCGATCGTGATGGATTTGTCATGGGTGAAGGTGCGGGAATTTTGCTGCTCGAAGAACTCGAACACGCCAAGAGCCGAGGCGCTCGCATTTATGCGGAAATAGTCGGTTATGGGATGACTTGTGATGCTTATCATATGACCTCTCCAGTCCCTGGTGGGTTAGGAGCAGCCAGAGCCATAGAACTAGCGCTGAAGGATGGAGGACTAACTCCAGAGATGGTGAACTACATCAATGCTCACGGCACTAGCACCCCAGCTAATGATTCCACTGAAACAGCAGCGATGAAAAAAGCCTTGGGTGACCACGCTTATAAGGTAACAATTAGTTCTACCAAATCGATGACAGGTCATCTTTTGGGCGGCTCTGGAGGTATTGAAGCAGTGGCAACAGTATTGGCAGTTGCCAACGATCAAGTTCCACCAACAATTAATCTGGAAAATCCCGATCCAGATTGTGACCTGGACTATATTCCTCACAGTAGCCGCGCTCAAAAAATCCAAGTAGCACTATCCAATTCTTTTGGGTTTGGCGGTCACAATGTCACGCTAGCCTTTAAAAAATACGCCTAAAAATCCCCAGTTCGTCAGTTGGTCAAATCTCCTCAAGTTAGGTGGAAAAGTATCATATATATCATTTCCAGCTAAACCAAGGGTTCAAAACGACCACATTATTAGCTGGATTTATCACTGCAAACTCAGGAAAACCCGCTTGTCCATCAACAATCGGGAATGGGATGATGAGGATACTGTGGGGGAATGTTAAAACAACACGGCAATAAGAGGAAAATCCACGCCCCTTTTTGCCTCCCCGGTAAGTGAAGCTCCAAGAGTGCTAACCCGTCGTTAAAAACAATCTTATTATGGCTGTTGCAACCCAATCCCTCGAAGAACTTTGTATTAACTCGATTCGCTTCTTGGCTATTGACGCCGTAGAAAAGGCAAAATCGGGACACCCAGGGCTGCCGATGGGCGCTGCTCCAATGGCTTTTGTACTTTGGGATCGCTTTATGCGGTATAACCCCAAAAATCCTAAGTGGTTCAACCGCGATCGCTTTGTCCTATCTGCCGGGCACGGCTCAATGTTGCAGTATGCCCTGCTCTACTTGGCTGGTTACGACAGCGTGACTATTGAGGACATCAAGCAATTCCGTCAGTGGGAATCCAAAACCCCTGGACACCCAGAAAACTTCATGACCGCTGGTGTAGAAGTTACTACCGGGCCCTTGGGACAAGGTATTGCCAATGGAGTCGGTTTGGCAATAGCTGAAGCACATTTAGCCGCAAAGTTCAACAAACCCGATGCCAAAATAGTCGACCATTATACTTACGTAATTGTAGGTGATGGTTGTAACATGGAAGGTGTTTCTGGTGAAGCTTGTTCTTATGCTGGACACCTGGGATTAGGTAAACTCATCGCTCTGTACGACGACAACCATATTTCTATCGATGGTTCTACAGATGTAGCATTCACAGAAGATGTTTCTAAACGGTTTGAAGCATACGGTTGGCATGTCCAGCATGTCAAAGATGGTAATACCGATTTGGAAGCTATTGCTAAAGCAATTGAAGCCGCCAAAGCTGTCACAGATAAGCCTTCCTTCATTAAGGTAACCACCACTATTGGTTATGGTTCGCCCAACAAGGCAAACACAGCTGGTGTTCACGGTGCTGCTTTGGGTACAGATGAAGTCGCATTAACTCGTCAAAATTTGGGTTGGGAACACGAGCCTTTTGTAATTCCACAAGATGTCCTCAACCATACACGTAAAGCAGTTGAGCGCGGTGCAGGCTACGAAGGGGACTGGAACAAGGCTTATGCTGATTACAAAGCCAAATATCCTCAAGAAGCAGCTGAATTTGAACGTT
Source organism: Mojavia sp. (assembly GCF_059505145.1). Classification (NCBI taxonomy): domain Bacteria; kingdom Bacillati; phylum Cyanobacteriota; class Cyanophyceae; order Nostocales; family Nostocaceae; genus Mojavia; species Mojavia sp. Next base: position 82,184 of record NZ_JCACKA010000010.1, on the reverse strand, counting down.
ACCTCAGCGGCAAACTGCCCGATGGTTGGGATAAGGTACTACCCACCTACACCGCCGAAGACAAAGCACTACCCACCCGCAAGCACTCAGAAACCTGCCTCAACAAACTAGCAGCAGTTTTACCTGAGCTGATTGGTGGTTCGGCTGACTTAACTCACTCCAACCTGACCGAACTCAAGGGCAAGGGTGACTTTCAAAAAGGACAATACCAAAACCCCAACATCCACTTTGGCGTGCGGGAACACGGTATGGGCGCAATCTGCAACGGCATGGCGCTGCATGGTTCGGGATTGATTCCCTACGGCGCAACCTTCCTGATCTTCACAGATTACATGCGTGCTGCCATTCGTTTATCTGCCCTGTCCCAAGCTGGCGTGATTTGGGTGATGACCCACGACTCGATTGGACAAGGTGAAGATGGCCCAACCCACCAACCCATTGAAACTCTAGCTTCCCTACGAGCTATTCCTAAACTAACAGTGATTCGCCCCGCAGACGGAAACGAATCTTCTGGCGCTTACAAAGTGGCAATTGAAAGAGCAAAGCAAAACGCTCCCACTTTATTGGCGTTCACCCGTCAAAATGTCCCCAACTTGGCAGGTACATCGATTGAAGGCGTAACCAAGGGTGGATACACGGTGGTAGATAGCGACGGTACGCCGGAACTAATTTTGATTGGTACTGGTTCCGAATTGAGCCTCTGTGTCACCGCAGCCGAGAAACTCACAGCCGAAGGCAAAAAAGTCCGTGTTGTATCACTACCCTCATGGGATCTGTTTGAAGCACAGGATGCAGCTTATAAAGAGTCTGTTCTGCCTAAAGCCGTTACCAAGCGCTTGTCTGTAGAAGCTGGCAGTAGTTTTGGCTGGCACAAGTATGTAGGTACTGAAGGCGATTGCGTGAGTATTGATCGCTTTGGTGCTTCAGCCCCTGGCGGTGTTTGTTTAGAGAAGTTTGGCTTTAGTGTTGAGAATGTGTTAGCGAAAGCGAAAGCATTATTGGGTTAATAACAACAGCATAATCTCTAAATTCTCTTATGGGGTGGGCATATTGCCCGCCTTTTTTTTACGCAGAGGGAGGCAGAAGAAAATTGTTTATAATTTATGTAAATGCTTGATCAATGAGGGGGAATTATGCCTGAAGTTGCTAATTATCATCAAGAACTACTTAACCGGATATCGACAATAGTAGAAAAATTGATTAAAGGTAATAGTTTTTATCAGGTCAAATTAAACCAAAAAGAAATGATAGAAATGTTGGTAGAACTATTTGGGCAATTTTCTCCTGAAGAAATGAGAGCTATTACAGACCATGAACTAACACGCAGAATTAAAAAAATGTTGACCTTAGAGGCAGTTTCAGGTACTCTAAATGATTTAACACCTGAGCAAATAGCAATTTATGATGCAGCGGTGGAAGGAAAATAGAGAGTGACTTATCTCTTAGATTCAAATATTGTTTCTTATATTTTAAAGAAAAATACAATTGTTAATAATAAATTACGCCAAGTAAACCTTCGCGGAGAAGAAATATTTATCAGCTGCATTACTTACTATGAAGTGAAGCGAGGGCTTTTAGCTGTAAATGCTACTAGACAGTTAGCAGATTTTAATCAGTTTTGCAGGGACTATGCAATTTTGTTCCTAGATGATATCAATATTATTGAACAAGCCTGCCAAATTCATATAGATTTACAACGCAGGGGTTTGAAGATACAAGAACAAGATATATTGATTGCAGCTACAGCAATTACACGCGGCTTAATTCTGGTTTCTAATGATTCTGATTTGTTGAGAGTACAGGGGCTTACTTTAGAAAATTGGGTAATAACAGAATCTTGAGTTTAGGGTAGTGAAGTAAAAGTAAGAACTCTTATAAATTCAACAATAATGGGAAGTTAGTTAATTAACCATTAGTAGATAAATTCACATTTTCTAGTAAATATATTACAAAATCTTTTTATTTTACAATTGTATTGATTGATAATGAAAAATGAGAGTTTGCATATCTATCTGTTAACTCAATTAGCTCAAATAGTGTTTGACTAATAATTTTTTCTTCCAATTCCACTTGTAATAAAGCCTCTGCCTCTGTAGGCTTGTAGTCAGTTTTGCAAAGCAACTTAACACAAGAAGCATTGCCATGTGAAAACTTAAGATGCGAATGGGTGAAGTATGCCTCCATAATGTGTTATTTTCTTGTTTTGATTTTTCAGAAACTGTCTCACGTATAAATAAGAGCGATCGCAACTTAAATTGAAATGTCCTACCACCTCTAAAACTAACTCACTGATATAGTGCCAAAGCATTTTCGCGTAAAATTGCAGTAGCGATCGCCTCGGCTTCACTCGCAGTAATATCTGTATCTTGAATCGCTTCTTCTAGCACTTCTCCTAATAGTCGGCGTCCCCATTTTGCGCCTAAGTAATATAATTCTGGAATTGAGTGAGCATCAGAGGAATACATCAGTTTGCTGGTAGGAGCCAATTCCAACAATTGCCGTATTGCCTCCCGCATCCCAGATACGCTTAAAGATGGGATTGCCAAACCGAAATCTAAATAAACTTGGGGATAGACAGAAGCTAAATATCCAGCTTCCCGCATAAACGGATAAGCAGCATGTAACAATACCAGAGGTGCATTTTGGTATTGGGGTAACTCTAAAAGCGATCGCAAATGAAGAGCATTGGCTAATCGCAAATCTCAATCAGGATCGCCAAACCCAGTATGTAATTGCAGTGGTAATTTATATTTAGCCGCAATTAATAAAGCCTGTTGCAGTAAAAAATCAATTAGGGGTTTGTCAACTAGACGCAGTAGTTGATTATTAAACTGTTGTTTTAGTTTGTAAAAATGAGATGCTGCAACTTCAAACGCCACAGGTTGAACATCCAAACCAGTACGGTAACAAACAATGCTCTTAAAACCCACAACTCCAGATTTCTATATGAACAGCTTTCCCGCGAATTATGTTGGCGTTATCGCACCAGAGAATGCGGACAAATTTAACACCAGTTTCCTCAAGGGATTTTCTGATTTTCTTAAATGTATGATGTTCAGCCATCGCTCAGACCATCCTGTGGTTAAATCAGTGAAAAGTGCTCAGTTAGCAGTTACTAGGTAAAGGCTGGGGATGAGCTATACCACCTGAAACCTACCACCTATTTTGAGGTGCGAACAGATAAAGGACAATAAAAGCTGACAACTGTTAACTGATAGCTTACTGATGTATGATGACAGCGACACTACCTTTCTGAGGAGAGACAGGTGAGCATTTATCTCGACTCGGCAATTATCGCAGAAGCTCAAGCTGCTAGAAAATTAGGCTGGGTAAAAGGCATCACAACCAACCCAACGCTTTTGGCTAAAAGTGATTTACCAGTAGAGACAACACTTAAAAAACTGGCAGAGTTGACTACAGGCCCCTTGTTTTATCAGCTGATGTCGTCTGACTTTGATGGAATGCTGGCGGAAGGGCGCGCAGCTTTTCAACTGATTGGACACCCAACTATATTGAAGATTCCAGCATCGTTAGTTGGCTTTCAGGTAGTTGCTGAATTGGCAGGAGAAATTCCCTGTGCGGTAACGGGAATATATAGTGCATCCCAAGCAGCTGTAGCAAAAGAAGCGGATGCAAAATATGCGATCGCCTATGTTAATCGAGCTACTAGACTTTTAGGTGATGGAGTGGGTTTGGTGCGGCAAATCGCTAGTATGGTCACAGGCAGCAATACAGAAATCATGGCGGCTAGCATCAAATCTCCCGAAGAAGCAGTGGCATCCTTACAAGCTGGTGCCCATCATCTCACCTTACCTTTGGGTATGTTGCAAGCTATGACCACTCATGAACTCTCCCTGCAAACGATTGATGAATTTGCCAAAAATGGATGTGGCATTTTACAGCCAATCGCTTGATGGCTGTATGCTCAAAGGGTGTGTTGTTTTTGTTTGAATCGTATTTAATTCCACCCTGTTGCCAATGTCTTCTGGTAGCGGGTGTTTTTTTGCCACAGCATTAAGGATGTAAATTCAGCAATCGCTCTATGCTGTCTTATAAAACTAAATCTTATATTAGTATCAAAATTGACGCTGTAGCAAGCGCCACCATAACAAGATTAGGATAGAATTAGAGCGCTTTTCGAGAAAAAAATGGCAGAAAAAATCACAGCTGTATTTGATGGTAAAGTATTTTATCCTACCGAAGCAATGGCACTACCAGCCAATACTCGTGTGCGGCTAACTATTGAAATTTTACCGCCTGATAAACAAGAAAGTGTATCATTTATAATGTCTGCGCGATCGCTCAAACTATCGGGGCCGCCTAATTGGGCTGCCAACATCGATAAATATAAATATTTGTAAGGTATAAAAACTCAGCATGAGGTCTGAAGTCTTTCTTGATACATCCTTTGCGATCGCCTTGTCTGCACCACAAGATGCCTTGCATCAACGAGCTGTTCATCTAGCTGAACTTTTAGAAACGGCAGGTACACGCTTGGTGACAACACAAGCAGTGATGCTAGAAATTGGCAATGTTTTATCTAAACAACCGTTACGTCATGGTGCAGTCATATTATTAAATGCTCTAGCAGCAGACTCTAAGGTAGAAATTGTACCGTTATCTCAAGAACTCTATGACAGAGCTTTCCAGCTATATTGCGAAAGATCTGAAAAAGAGTGGGGGTTTAGTGATTGTGTATCTTTTATTGTAATGGAGTATAGTGGAATTACTGAATCTCTGACTGCCAACGAGCATTTTCAGCAAGCAGGATTTCGAGCATTACTGCGAGAAGAGTTGATTTAGTTATAAGGGCTGAGTGCTGAGCCTTGAGTGCTGGGTATAGTTTTCTTCTCTGCTCCCCCAATGCCCAATCCCCAATGCCCAATCCCCAATGCCCAATCCATTGTAATTTTGCTCACTTTAAAGATTTTGTTATTTGTCCAAGATAAACAGAAATAAATATGACAATTTTGATACAAATTTGTTAAGAATAATTACATTAAGTAACGCAAGGAAATATTTATTATGGTTGATTCACTTGACAAACAGCCATTACATCAGGTTGTTATAGTTGGTGGAGGCTTTGGAGGGCTATATGCGGCAAAAACACTTGCCAAGGCTCCGGTCAACGTTACACTTATAGATAAACGCAACTTTCATTTATTTCAACCACTGCTGTACCAAGTCGCCACAGGTACTTTATCACCAGCCGATATTTCCTCACCTCTGCGATCGGTACTTAGCAAGAGCAAAAATACAAAAGTGCTGCTGGGAGCAGTAGATGATATTGATCCACAAGCGCAAAAAGTTTTAGTAGGCGACGAAGCGATACCTTACGATACGTTAATTCTTGCTACAGGCGCGAAACATTCTTATTTTGGTAAAGATGACTGGGAAGAATTTGCACCAGGATTAAAAACCGTGGAAGATGCTATAGAAATGCGTCGCCGGATTTTTACAGCATTTGAAGCAGCAGAAAAAGAAACCGATCCAGCCAAACGCCGTGCTTGGTTAACTTTTATAATTGTTGGTGGTGGCCCTACAGGCGTAGAATTAGCAGGTGCGATCGCAGAGCTAGCATACCAAACCCTAAAAGAAGATTTCCGCAACATTGATACATCTGAAGCCAGAATTTTACTATTAGAAGGTATGGATCGCATCCTGCCACCATTTGCACCTGAATTATCGCAAGAAGCAGAAAAATCTCTCAAGGGATTGGGTGTAATTGTTCAAACAAAAACACTAGTAACCAATATTGAAAATGACATCGTTACCATCAGACAAGGCGATGATATACGAGAAATTGCCTCAAAAACAATATTATGGGCTGCGGGTGTAAAAGCTTCACCGATGGGAAAAGTCTTAGCAGAACGCACAGGTGCTGAACTTGATCGTGCAGGAAGAGTTGTTGTTGAAGCAGACTTAAGCGTTAAGGGATACTCTAATATTTTTGTAATTGGCGATTTAGCAAACTTTTCTCATCAAAATGGAAAACCTCTACCTGGTGTAGCTCCAGTAGCCAAGCAAGAAGGAGAATATGTTGCGGCATTAATTCAACAACGGCTTAAAGATAATGTTTTGCCACCATTTAATTACACTGACCATGGTAGTTTAGCGATGATTGGGCAAAATTCTGCCGTTGTAGATTTAGGTTTTATCAAGCTGAAGGGTTTCTTTGCATGGCTTTTTTGGCTTGTGATTCACATCTACTTTTTAATTGAGTTTGATAACAAATTAGTAGTAATGATTCAGTGGGCATGGAACTCTATCACCCGCAATCGTGGAGCCAGATTGATTACAGGTCAAGAATCGCCTGTGCCAATAGGAGATAATAGTAAAAGCTATTACTCTCCAGAAGAAAGGAGACAACCAATTAACGTTTAGTAATCAGTTAATAGTGAACAGTGAACAGTTATCAGCCTGTTCACTGATTTAATAAATAATCATCAATAAATAACTAATCAGCCACAGCTATTAATTAACTAATTAATTTCAATTGGCAAGCTGACAATAAATGTTGTGCCTACTCGCAATTTACTAACAAAAGAAATTTCTCCGCCGTGTAAATCTACATAATGTTTTACAATTGCCAGCCCTAAACCACTTCCTGGTATCTTGCCTACATTACTGCCTCTTTGAAAAGAATTGAACAAGTTTTCTTGATCAGCTTCTGGAATTCCAATACCCTCATCTTGAATCCGGAAAACAACTTCTCCTTGGACATAAAAAAGTTCAAACCGTATTATGCCACCTGTGGGGGAATATTTAACAGCATTGAACAGCAAATTGGTGAGAATATGGCGCAGCATTTTTTCATCTAAGCTGACCATCTGCGGATTTTGCATGGCCATTCTACCTGCAATTATACGGTTTCCTTGAATTGTGAATATACTATTATGATTTTCGCTTGCAGCAAGTTGAACGTCTAACACTAAATCTTGGCAAAATTTTTCTAAATCCATTGGTGCTAGAGTACGCTCTGATTTACCTACTTCTGCTTTGCTTATCAACAAAACATCGCTCAATAAATGATCGAGATGCTTAACAGATTTCTGAATATTATGAATATATTCGTTTTTTTATCTTCATTTAATTTATAGCTATGATTTGCTAGTAATTCAGTATAAGCAAAAATATTACTCAAAGGATTCCGAAACTCGTGACTAACCATAGAAACAAATTGGTTCTTAATTTTTATATCCTCTTTTTCTTTTTCTAAGGCTTCACGCATCACAATTTCTGTTTGATGCTTATTCAAAGCAATTTCAATAGTAGTAATTAATTGTGTTTCTTCAAAGGGTTTAAGTAAATATCCGAATGGCTGCGTAGTTTTAGCTTTCTGCAAGTTATTTTGGTCTGAATAAGCGGTCAGATAAACGACTGGTATATTAAAGCGATCGCGTATTACCGCAGCCGCTTCTATACCGTTCATATCGCCTCTCAGCATCACATCCATCAAAACTAAATCTGGACGAAATTTTGCTGCTTGTTCAATCGCTTTTTCTCCATAACTAGCAATTGCTGGTACAGTATATCCAGCATTTTCTAGACATTTTTTAATATCAGATGCAATAATTATCTCGTTTTCAACAACCAAAATTTTTTCTTTCATTAGGCTACATTGATGATGCAAGTTGAAATTTGATAAGTTACTGTTGAAAATAATAATGATTGAATTTATGGTTTATAACGCCTATAATTGCCAAATTCGGCAGATATAAGTTGGAATATAGCAATTACTGTAGTTAAATTAAGTCATAATTATTATTATTACTTCAGTAGTAATACTTAAATAGGTTTGTATGTTTTTAAGTTAAGTTTAAAACTTAATGATTTAGAATAATCATACGCAGGGATGAGAGAAGAGATTTTGGAGGCGTTTGGCAGTATTCCTGTGTATGGGAAATTTTGCAATAGCCTTGAGTTACAAGAAATTACTCAGGACTTATGAATCAAAACTTTTTTGGTGAGGTTAGCCAGTAAATTAGATGTAGGGCGTAAAAAATAAACTGATGAAAGCGATCGCTTCTTGTCTTGCATCTATCATTGACGAAGAAAATAGTGTCAATCTTTGGGAAAATATTGAACCCACTCAAAAAGAACTACTCACACAGGCAATGGCTTCTGGAACCCATCCGAGTTGTATTGTCTATCCTCACACCCAGGAACAACTAGCGGCTGTCATTGCAGAAGCACACCGTCAAAATTGGCGCGTCCTACCCTGCGGTAGTAGTAGTAAACTCAGCTGGGGTGGTTTAGCTCAAAACATTGATGTAGTAGTCAGTACAGAACGCATCAATCGCCTCATTGAACATGCAGTCGGCGATTTGACTGTCACAGTAGAAGCGGGAATGAAGTTCTCTCATCTTCAAACTATGTTGGCAAAGTCTCGCCAGTTTCTCGCCTTAGACCCGACTGCACCAGAATTAGCCACCATTGGCGGCATTGTCGCTACAGGTGATACAGGTTCCTTACGGCAACGTTTTGGCAGCGTGCGTGACCAACTGCTGGGTATTACCTTTGTGCGTGCCGATGGACAAATTGCCAAAGCTGGAGGACGAGTAGTCAAAAATGTTGCCGGATACGATTTAATGAAATTGTTTACTGGATCTTATGGCACATTAGGTATTATCACTCAAGTAACTTTTCGGGTTTATCCCCAACAAGAGACATCAGGAACTGTGGTATTAACTGGAACCGCAGAAGCTATATCCCAAGCGGCTGGTACTCTTAGAGGTTCTGCTTTAACACCAACCCAAGCCGATTTATTATCAACTAAACTAGTATCTAGCTTAGGCTTGGGCAAAGGCTTAGGATTAATTGCTCGCTTCCAAAGTATTAGCGAGAGTGTTGATGAACAGTCCAATCGGCTTCTGGAAGTTGGACATAAATTGGGCTTAGATGGGGCAATTTATTCAGCAGCAAATGAGGCTAATCTATGGCAGAGATTGCCAGAGCAAATGCAATCTTCTCACACAAAGTCTGTAATTAGCTGCAAAATAGGAGTATTACCTGCTGCGGCTGTGGAGATTTTATCTCAAGTGGAAATAGGTTTAATTCATATTAGTAGTGGTTTGGGAGTTTTACAGTTTGATAGTCAAAATCAGGTTTTAAAATTACGTGATATCTGTCAACGCTATAGTGGTTTTCTCTCTATTTTGGCAGCACCAGTGACAGTGAAACAAAAGATTGATGTTTGGGGATATACAGGTAATGCTTTGCAGTTGATGCGTGGTATTAAAGCACAATTTGATGACAAAAATATTTTAAGTCCTGGTCGGTTTGTAGGTGGGATTTAAGAAACGAACCACAGAGATATACAGAGAAGTTGTGGTGTGGTGAGCCCAGCACTGCGGGAGGGATTCCCTCCGCAGGTGACTGGCGAACCCGAAGGGGTTCCCTGCGCCCTTGCAAACTTCGAGAGGACTCAGAGGGGAAAAGAGGAAATTATGCAAGCTTCAGAAAATTCTGTTAATAATACGGCTAGTTTGAAGAATTTACATGGATTTGATGGCAGCCATCCGCCGGAACCAAAGTTAATTGATAGTTGTGTGCATTGTGGATTTTGTCTTTCGACTTGTCCCAGTTATCGAGTGCTGGGCAAAGAGATGGATTCTCCGAGAGGACGCATCTATTTAATGGATGCAATTAATGAAGGTGAGATTGCACTTAATAATGCTACAGTAGAACATTTTGATTCTTGTTTGGGATGTCTTGCTTGTGTGACAACTTGTCCTTCTGGTGTGCAGTATGACAAGTTAATTTCTGCAACTCGTCACCAAGTTGAACGGAATTACACCCGCAGTTTACCAGATAAATTGATTCGTCAACTGATATTTTCTCTATTTCCCTATCCCAACCTTTTACGCGTTTTACTAGTACCATTGTTGGTTTATCAAAAGTTGGGTTTTTCTAAATTATTTCGCGCCACGAAGTTACTTAATTATGTATCTCCACGCTTGGCAGCAATGGAATCAATTCTGCCCAAAGTTACGCTGAAATCCTTTGGAAGCAATTTGCCAGATATCATTCCAGCGCAAAGCGAGAAGCGCTACAGAGTTGGGGTGATTTTAGGGTGTGTGCAACGGCTGTTTTTCTCACCAGTCAATGAGGCTACAGTGCGGGTGTTAACGGCAAATGGTTGTGAGGTTGTGATTCCAAAATCTCAAGGTTGTTGTGCGGCGCTTCCCGAACACCAAGGACAGACAGCACAGGCTCAGGCTTTAGCAAGGCAGATGATTGATAGTTTTGCAAATACTAATGTAGATTTTGTAATTATTAATGCTGCTGGTTGTGGCCATACTTTGAAAGAATACGGTCATATTTTAGAAGATGACCTCGAATATCGAGAAAAGGCAAAAGAATTTGCAGCTAAGGTTAAAGATGCTCAAGAGTTTTTGGCAACTGTTGGGTTAACAGCAAAACTGTCACCATTAACTGATCAACCCTTGAATTTGGTTTATCAAGATGCTTGCCATTTATTACATGGACAGAAAATTAGTGTGCAACCGCGTCAGTTGCTGCGGCAAATTCCAGGAGTGAAGTTAAGAGAACCAATAGATGCAGCTTTATGTTGTGGTAGTGCCGGGGTTTATAATATGCTACAACCGGAAGTTGCTGAAGAATTGGGTCAGCAAAAGGTGCAGAATTTGCTGAATACTGGCGCTGATTTAATTGCTTCTGCTAATCCCGGTTGTACATTGCAGATTACTAAGCATTTAAAATTGCAAGGTAAGAAAATTTCTGTAATCCACCCGATGGAGTTGTTAGATTATTCAATTCGGGGTGTGAAGTTGAAAGCATGGGGTGATTAAAATCGCCTACCACTTCGCCAGGTATCAAGCCTGTTGTAATTCATAATTCAGAAATTAAGCTGTATTAAGAATTACAACAGTAAATATTCAACCGAGACGTGCTAGAACATAGTCGCGGGTACGAGAATCAACGGCACTAGTAAAGATTTTATTTGTGGAACCAAATTCAACCATGTGACCAATTCGATTTTCGTTGCTGTGGAAGAAAGCTGTAAAATCAGATACGCGAGCAACCTGCTGCATATTATGGCTAACAATTACAATTGTTAAGTCATAACGCAAACTCTGAATCAAATCTTCAATTTTCATACTAGCGATCGCATCAAGACCAAAGCAAGGCTCATCCATTAAAATCACTCTTGGCTTGACCGCTATAGCACGGGCAATGCAGAGTCGCTGTTGTTGACCGCCAGAGAGTTCTAAAGCAGATTTATGCAGCTTATTCTTTACTTCATCCCAGAGGTTGGCAGTTTTGATGGCAGATTCTACAATTCCATCTAGTTCTGCTTTTGGACGCCATCCTACTAGTTTTACCCCATAGGCAATATTGTCATAAACGCTCATGGGGAAAAGATTTGGTTTTGGGAGTACCATACTAATTTGGCGGCGCACCCGATTTAAATTAACACGGCGCTCATAAATATTTTGACCAAAAAATTCTACTCTTCCTTCAACTCGCACTTGTGCTTCTAATTCACTCATGCGATTGAGGGATTTCATAAAAGTAGACTTGCCACAACCACTAGGGCCAATAATTGCAGTGACTTTGTTCTGATAAATATCTATTGAAACGCCTTCAAGTATTTTTTGAGTATCGTGATAAACATTGAGATTCTTAACTTTAATAGCTGGAATTGATTTACTCATGCTTGTAAAGCGTGTGATATAAAATTTAACTTAATAAATTACTAGGAATAGACAAAAATATGATGCTGTTATCAAGTTACTTTGGAAATTTAAAGCATAAGTGAGGTTGTTTACATAGTAGGAGATTCTTGAATTGCTAATGATATCTTTTCCTTCATTCATTACATCTATGTTTATGTAAAGAATCAATTTTCTTACCAAAGGTTTATCATGATTATTTATTCTTGAAAATTAATCTCCAAATAACTACGAGTTAACTTTTATATTACCTGAATAAGTCAAATTTGTTGCAGTGAACACTTAACTAATATGTTCACTAAGTTTTAACCGAAGAAGACTATTGTGCCTTAGGAGCGATTGGGCGCAAAAAATTGCACGTCCAACAAATGAGGAGTATCCTGGTGAACAAAATGAATTTTAAGCTTAACAGCTTGACAGTATTAGGTGTAATGTCATTGGTTGCTGCAACCCTTGGGATATCAATATCCGCGGTTCAGTCCCAAAGTGTCAGCACAATTAAAATTGATGGTTCTAGTACTGTCTTTCCAGTTACTGAAGCAGCAGCAGAAGAATTCCAAAAGGCTCAAGGGGGTAGAGTTAGAGTTACTGTTGGGGTTTCCGGTACTGGCGGCGGCTTCAAAAAGTTTTGTCGTGGTGAGACAGATATTTCTAATGCGTCCCGTCCCATCCTACAAAAAGAAATCAGTGATTGCAAAGCTAATAGCGTTCGTTATGTAGAGTTGCCAGTAGCTTATGATGCTTTAACAGTTGTAGTTAACCCGCAAAACAATTGGGCGAAGAATTTGACAGTAGCTGAACTGAAGAAAATTTGGGAGCCAGGGGCGCAGGGCAAAATTAATAACTGGAGTCAAGTACGTCAAGGATTCCCCAATGCACCCCTGAAGCTGTTTGGCCCTGGTACTAATTCTGGAACCTTTGATTACTTTACTGAAGCTGTTGTTGGCAAAGCGAAGTCTAGCCGAGGTGATTTTACCGCTAGCGAAGACGACAACGTTCTTGTACAAGGTGTTTCTCGTGATAAGAATGCTCTTGGCTACTTTGGTTATGCTTATTACGCGGAAAATAGCAAAAAACTCAAGGCTGTGGCAATTAACGGTGTATTGCCCTCCGAAGCTACAGTCAAAAATGGCACTTATAATCCTCTGTCCCGGCCTCTGTTTATCTATGTCAGTTCTAAAGCTATTGATAAACCAGAAGTAAAACAGTTTGTCCAATTTTACTTACGAAATGGAGCTAACTTAGCTAAAGAAGTAAAGTATGTGGCTCTGCCAGGGTCAGCTTATACCACTGCTCAGAACCACTTCAATAAGAAGCGGTACGGCAGCGTATTTGGTGGTCAAGAAGCAGTCGGATTGAAGATTGAAGAATTAATCAGCCGTGAAGCTAAAGAATAAACCGAACCTTGAGTTTTGAATTAGCTCAAAATTCACAATTTACTAAAGAGAGGTGCAAAACCTCTCTTTATCTTATAAACCCTACTCATCCAACAAGCGTCCGATTCGCAGCATGATTAGTGCAAAACAAACTCGACTTTCTCCCAAGCTAGTACGTAATTTACGGGAACGGGCAATTGAGTTTGTCTTGTTTCTGGCAGCACTTTCTTCTGTAGCGACTACTTTAGCGATTGTCACTATTTTAGTTTATGAATCAATCTTATTTTTCCAAAAAGTATCTTTATGGGAATTCCTCACAGATACCCAATGGACACCATTGTTTGACGACAAACACTATGGAATTTGGCCTTTGGTATCAGGGACTTTAGTTACTACAGTGGTTGCCTTATTAATAGCAGTGCCATTAGGAACAATTATTGCTATTTATCTCAGTGAATTTGCACCACCGATAGTGCGAGAGATAGTTAAGCCAGCTTTAGAATTATTAGCAGGCATTCCAACAGTAGTTTACGGTTATTTTGCATTATTGTTTGTTACGCCTTTGTTGCAGGTGTTACTGCCAGATTTACCCGGTTTTAATATGTTGAGCGCCGGGTTAGTCATCGGCATCATGATTATTCCCTATGTCAGTTCCCTAAGTGAAGATGCCATGCGTGCAGTACCTGCAAATCTGCGTGAGGGTTCTTATGCAACTGGTGCTACCCGCTTGCAAACTGCTTTGCGGGTTGTATTGCCCGCATCGATTTCTGGCATATCAGCAGCTTATATTTTGGGGATTTCGCGTGCAGTTGGTGAAACTATGATAGTAGCGATCGCTGCGGGCGGGCAACCTAATCTTACCTTGAATCCAATGGAACCAGCAGCAACAATGACTGCATATATCGTCGCAGTAAGTCTTGGCGATCTACCTCATGGCAGCCTGGAATATGAAACTATTTTTGCTGTTGGACTCACTCTCGTACTGATGACTTTGGTATTTAACATCATCGGTTATTTCCTCACCAAGCGCTATCGAGAAATTTATTGAGATGACAACTCAACATATTCCGCAAATCCGTAAGATTATTACGCGTAACAAACGGTCTGAATATATTTTTGGCATCATTGGCCTATTGTCGATGCTGATTGGGATTGTCACTCTACTGGCATTGATATTTGACTTGATAAGTGATGGTGCGCCGCGTCTTTCTTGGCAATTTTTGACTTCCTTCCCCAGCCGTAAACCAGAAGATGCAGGTATCCTTTCAGCTTGGGTGGGAACTTTACTAGTAATGCTAGTAACAGCATCAGCGGCAATTCCCATTGGCATAGCCTCAGGTATTTACTTAGAAGAGTATGCTCAAAAAAACTGGATTGCTGATTTAATCGAGATTAACGTCACCAACTTGGCTGGTGTTCCCTCAATCATTTACGGACTTTTGGCTTTAGGTTTGTTTGTCTATGGTTTAAACCTTGGTCAAAGTGTAGCTACGGCTGGATTAACCTTGGGGCTATTAGCGTTGCCAGTTGTGATTGTTACTACTCGTGAAGCGCTCCGTGCCATTCCTAATAGTATCCGTGAGGCTGCTTACGCCACAGGAGCTTCTAAATGGCAAATGATATGGGATCACGTTCTGCCTTATTCAACTAGCAGCATCCTGACTGGGATTATTGTTTCCTTAGCACGAGCCATTGGTGAAACTGCACCTCTAATCACCATAGGCGCACTAACATTTATTGCCTTCTTACCAGATGCTCCTATCAAAGATCAGTTTCCCTTTATCTCCTTTGCCTGGTTGTTAGCTCCATTCACCGTTTTACCGATTCAAATGTTCGATTGGGTTTCTCGCCCCCAAGAAGAATTTCAGGTGAACGCAGCAGCAGCAGGTATCGTACTAATTGCCATGACTTTGGCTATGAACGCTGTCGCCATTTATCTCCGCTATCGCTTACGTAAAAAAATCAAATGGTAGAAACAAAATCTTTAATTTTAGAAAGACCTATCAAAGCAGCAGTTAATTACCTTAATTTTTACTACGGTGGCAAAGTCCACGCCCTGAAGGACATTAATATGTCGATAGGTGACAAGCAAGTAACAGCACTGATTGGGCCTTCTGGATGTGGCAAAACTACTTTGTTGCGTTGTTTCAATCGGATGCACGACCTCTATCCCGGAAATCGTTATCGAGGCGAAATCACCTTAGATCCAGATGGAATTAATCTGTTGAGCAATAAAGTTGATCCAATTGAAGTCCGGATGCGGATCAGCATGGTGTTTCAAAGACCTAATCCTTTTCCAAAATCAATTTATGAGAATGTGGCTTATGGACTGAGGGTGCGAGGTGAATCGAAACGTGGAGTTATTGATGAGAAAGTGGAAAAAGCTTTGCGTAATGCAGCTTTATGGGATGAAGTTAAGGATCGTTTACGTGATTTAGCCTTTAACCTTTCTGGTGGTCAACAGCAACGACTCTGTATCGCCCGTGCTTTAGCGACCGACCCTGAAATTGTTCTCTTTGATGAGCCAACATCTGCCTTAGATCCGATCGCCACCGCCAGTATTGAAGAGTTAATTGCTCAGCTCAAAGAAACTGTGACGATTTTGATTGTAACTCACAGTATGCAGCAGGCTGCGCGTGTTTCTGACTATACGGCGTTTATGTATTTGGGTGAGTTGGTGGAGTTTGACAAGACAGAAGCAATTTTTAATTATCCCTCAAATAAAAAAACCGCAGACTATGTGAGTGGGCGTTTTGGGTAGAAGGCATTGGGGACTGGGGACTGGGGATGGGAGAAAATAGATTTTGAGCAATTCGTTGGTTGGTAGCTAGAGTGCTTGCACACACTGGGTGTCTTATTTAGAATTGCTGAATGCTGTGGTTGCGATCGCCCTTTAGGGCACTGCGGCGCAATCGCCCGTGGGGGTCTAGCTAAAAAAAGATAAACCCAGCAGGGGCCGCATGATGAGCCACCTGCCAGGAAAACGTCATACATTCTGGCCATGTTTGATCAGGTTAGCGCTTATTTGTAATAAATAATGCTTTATCCTTTTTTAGGATATCCAAACAGCTGCTCGTAAGTCGTTAAGGAAAGTCAAGCACTAGATTAAGTTGTAGTTAAATAAATGTCCTAACGTGGGAGCAGCTTTTATTGATGTGGGCGTTAACGATACATCTTCAAACGTAACGCTTGTGATTGGGAAGAAGAGGTAAATAATCGCTAATAATATAAAATAGCGCTTCACACTTCTTAATTATTCAGTTTTATCAGAACAATGGCAAGAGATTTACGGGGTTTCATCAAAATTTTAGAAGAAAAGGGACAATTACAGCGAATTTCAGCTTTAGTTGACCCAGAGTTAGAGATTGCTGAGATTTCTAACCGGATGCTGCAACAAGGCGGCCCAGGGTTGCTGTTTGAAAACGTCAAAGGTGCATCCTTCCCAGTGGCAGTGAATTTGATGGGCACTGTGGAAAGGATATGCTGGGCAATGAATATGCAGCATCCAGAGGAATTGGAAACTTTGGGAAAAAAGCTGAGTATGCTGCAACAACCAAAACCGCCTAAGAAGATTTCCCAGGCAATAGATTTTGGGAAAGTACTGTTCGATGTCCTGAAAGCTAAACCAGGACGGGACTTTTTCCCCGCTTGTCAGCAAGTGGTGATTCAAGGGGAAGAGTTAGATTTAAACAAGCTGCCCTTGATACGTCCTTATGTAGGTGATGCAGGCAAAATTATCACGCTGGGGCTAGTAATTACCAAAGATTGTGAAACTGGTACGCCAAATGTAGGTGTGTATCGCTTGCAACTGCAATCTAAAAATACGATGACAGTACATTGGTTATCGGTGCGGGGTGGGGCGAGACATTTACGCAAAGCAGCAGAACGTGGTCAGAAATTAGAAGTAGCGATCGCACTCGGTGTAGACCCGTTAATTATTATGGCAGCTGCCACACCCATACCTGTAGATTTATCAGAATGGCTATTTGCTGGACTTTACGGTGGTTCGGGTGTGCAGTTAGCAAAATGTAAAACTGTAGATTTGGAAGTTCCTGCCGATTCAGAATTTGTTTTAGAAGGAACAATTACACCAGGGGAAGTATTGCCAGATGGCCCTTTTGGCGACCACATGGGTTATTACGGTGGTGTGGAAGATTCGCCATTGATTCGTTTTCAATGTATGACACACCGCAAAGATCCGATTTACTTAACAACATTTAGCGGTCGTCCACCCAAAGAAGAAGCGATGATGGCGATCGCCCTAAATCGGATCTATACCCCAATTCTGCGGCAACAAGTATCAGAAATTGTCGATTTCTTCTTACCAATGGAAGCTTTGAGTTACAAAGCGGCAATTATTTCCATTGATAAAGCATACCCAGGACAAGCACGACGAGCTGCTTTAGCGTTTTGGAGTGCTTTACCACAATTTACTTATACCAAGTTTGTCATTGTCGTAGATAAAGACATTAATATTCGCGATCCGCGTCAAGTAGTGTGGGCTATTAGTTCTAAAGTTGACCCTTCACGAGATGTGTTTATTTTGCCAAATACACCCTTTGATACTTTGGATTTTGCCAGCGAGAAAATTGGTTTAGGCGGACGTATGGGAATTGATGCTACCACCAAAATTCCGCCAGAAATCGATCATGAATGGGGTGCGCCATTGGAGTCAGATCCAGATGTGGCAGCGATGGTTGATAGACGATGGGCAGAATATGGTTTGGCAAATTTGCAATTAGGCGAAGTTGACCCGAATTTGTTTGGATACGATGTGAGGTAAAGAGCGAGGTGGCAACTAGTAATACCAAAGCTAGTTGCAGAACCTCCTGATTTTGCGAATATATTTTTTATGACTGTATGAATTTAACTTTGAAGCTATCACGAATGAGATTTATGAATACTATAGATAATTATTTGTATAGTCTTTAATCTATTTAACTCATAGATAATTTAGATTAATTAATTAACTTTGGAAATATATTATAGTATTTGTAGGGTGGGCAATGCCCACCCTACGTATTGTTCAAAAATCAATTAGTAATCCTATAGATTAATTGATTAACTTTGGAAATATATTATAGAGAAAGTTGCTATAAATAAAGCTTTAATTAGGGGACAATTTTAATTCTGCCACAAGCTACCTTGACATATATGATGGTTGCCCCAAAATAACTTAAATAATTGTAATTATGAGTAGCGTTTATGCTGATTCTATCTATATATACTCATGAAAATTAAAATATAATTTTTTGCTAGCTTTATAATATTGAAATAAATACCTGCTTTAGAAACACGAATATCTGAATCCCAGTTACTCTTTAAGTAGTTGGATTATTTGCTGGGTACTAGCACCCAAATAGCTGACAAAGCTAAATCAGATAAACCCAACTCAAAAACATAACGTTGGTAATGAAATAACAAGCGGTTAAAAACTGAATTGTTAATAAATTTCATAACAGCCCTGGCACAATTGGAGAATCAACTACTAGCAGGGTGTCTAGACGTTGTTAATTTGAGATCTAAATTACAAAAGGTACTTCCTATGAGTCCCCGCGCACTGCTGTTAGTAAATCATCATGCTCGTCAAGGACAACAGCGTCTTCAGGAAGCAATCGATTGTCTAGAGGAACTAGGGTTTGTTTTGATTGAGGAATCTACAGAAAACCCTAAACGCCTTTTTGAGATTATCGCGCGCTACCAATATCAAGTGGACTTAGTGATTGTTGGCGGTGGTGATGGTACTCTCAATGCAGTAGTAGATGCTATAGTTGATACCCAGTTGCCTTTGGGAATATTACCGTTGGGAACTGCTAACGATTTGGCGAGGACTTTAGGAATTCCTACTTCCCTAGCCGAAGCTTGCAAAATTATTGCTAACGGACACCAGCGGCGCATCGATTTAGGATGGGTGAACGGCAAACACTTTTTCAACGTTGCTAGTTTAGGACTAAGCGTGAAAATTACCCAGCGACTTACTAAAGAAGTTAAGCGCCGCTGGGGAATATTTGCTTACTTTGCCACTGCATTGCAAGTATTGTGGGAAACTCGACCATTCAGCGCAGAAATTCACGTCAATGGAGAATCGATTCGTGTGCGAACAGTACAGATTGCTGTAGGCAATGGTCGCTATTATGGTGGTGGCATGGCAGTGGTTCATGATGCCACAATAGATGATCAAAGGCTTGATCTATACAGTTTAGAGATTAAATATTGGTGGCAAATTATACCGTTGCTTCCGGCAATGCGGCAAGGGCAACACATAAAATGGCGAGAAGTACGTGCGCTTCAAGGTCAGGAAATGAAAGTGTATACTCGAAAACCACGTCCTATCAATACTGATGGGGAAATTACCACCTATACCCCTGCCCATTTCCGGGTGATTCCTAAAGCTATAGCTGTTTTTGTACCGCCAGCAACAAAGTTTTAAATTTTTAGAGTTAAATTTGCAACATTTGGTTTTTTGAGTATAAGTTAAGCTGTATATGTACTGAAATAATATTTAAATGATTCCGGAATAAATTTCGGAGTAATTGTATACATCTATAATTATATTTACTTAAATAAAGCTGGGTATTGTGGACGATCGCATAGACTCAAGCCAAATGCATTTAAGATTTTCGCAAGAAATTAAGTCACTGTTACAACATTTAGCCGAACAGCCACTGACTCTAGGAGACGTTTTAGCAGAAACTTCAGAACGAGGCTTTAGCTTAGTAATTGCATTATTAGTTTTACCATTTTTGTTTCCTATGCCACCTGGATTGGCTGGACCATTTGGTGTTGCTTGCTTGCTGTTGTCGATGCAGATGGGTTTGGGGAGGCGATCGCCTTGGCTACCCAAAAAAATTGCTAACTACAAATTTCCTCGCCGCTTTGCCCATATACTGTTGCACAATCTGCGACGCGTCACCAAGGTGTTAGAGAAAATTGCTCGTCCCAGGTTGGGGAAAATAGCAAATAGTTCTTGGGCTTGGCGATTAAATGGATTTTGTATCTCTTGGTTAACAGTGTTATTAATTTCACCAATTCCCTTTACCAATCCCATACCTACCATAGGTATTTTATTATTAGCAGTCGCCACCGTAGAATCTGATGGTTTATTGATGTGCATCAGTTACATCGTTACTATATTAATTACTTTGCTATTTGGATTTATTGGTTATGCACTATGGTCAGCACCGAGTTTGCTGCCATCTATATTTAAATAAAAAAAGCCCCCAGCTTGGGTCTGAGGGCTGTATTTAAAATTAAGGTGCATCTACTGTCTCTATATTCGTTATGATTATGCCTCTATCTGGAAGAATCAAACTTGTTAGAGAACTTTTTCTATCGTTAACAATAGATACTTAATGCTGCGAACTGACTAAGGTTAAGAATATTAATTAGATAATTAAGGGCATGAGTGAGAGCGATCGCGAAGCGCTGCTGCTTTCAGCAGATCGCACAAAGACTATCATCCAAGCAGTACAAAAAGTTAATTTTTCAGATATAGGCAATTCTTTCTTGCCTAGATTTAAAAAGATAACCAGTGTGTGATTTAGGAATTTAATGGAATTTTTGCCTTTTGAAATACCTGTTCAACAGTAAATTCCAACCCCTCAAACAGAGAATCTGTAAGGACTTCATCTCTCATATAAGTCTGTGGTGCTGCATCTGGGTAAAAAACAGTAATGCTTCTAGCTTTACTGTCTACCACCCACACTCGCAGCACCTTAGCGTCTAAATAGTCTTTGGCTTTAGCTGCCATTTGCCCAAAGGTTTGCCCTGGCGAAATAATCTCGATTACCAAATCTGGAGGAACAGGACAAGCTTCGTCTTCGTTCCAGTTAGCAGGTAAACGTTCATAAGCAATGTACAACAAATCTGGTGTCGGTACCCAATCTCGGCCTCTCTGAATTAACACGACAGCCCATTCTGGGCAGACTACCCCCCGCCCCTCAGACCATGGTTCAATCTGATTGAGAAAGGCATGAGTCAGCTTGGCATGAAAAAACTTTGGTGACATCTTAGGAATTGCATGACCATCAACGAGTTCGTAGGTGATATCTCCCTCGCCTAGCGGAAGATTCAAGAACTCTTGTAAAGTCAATTGATTATTCGTTTGGAGTATCATGGCGCAAACCATCTGGCGGCTAGTTTCAATTGTAATTCGGTTATAAATTACATTTTCTGCAACACTTGCCGGATAGTATCTGATGGCACTTCGTCGGTAACTGTCACCACACCAATTTGCGTTGGCAAAACAAACCGCACTTTACCCGCTTTGACTTTCTTATCTAGTTGCAGCGCTTCAACAATTGCTTCAATATCTACCCCAGATGGTAACTGAGTCGGTAAACCCGCTTTTTGAATTAAGGCATTTTGGCGTTCTGCATCTTGCTTTTGCCACATTCCTAGTTCCACAGCAATCTCCCCTGCTGCTACCATACCAATGCCAACAGCTTCACCATGATTTACTAAACGATAACCAGTCAAGCTTTCGACTGCATGACCGATAGTGTGACCATAGTTGAGAATTGCCCGTAGTCCGGCTTCTTTCTCATCTTTACTGACAACATCGGCTTTAGCTTGACAAGAGCGAGTTAATATACTTTCTATAAGTTCAGGCTTGATGTAGCGGAGTTGATTCAAGTTTTTACTCGCTTCCATTTGAGCAAATAACTCGGCATCCCAAATCACACCGTACTTGATCACCTCTGCCATTCCTGCCCGGAACTCGCGCATGGGTAAGGTTTTCAACACATCTGGGTCAATTAACACTAAACGTGGTTGATGGAATGCCCCAATCAAGTTTTTGCCTTGGGGATGGTTCACACCAGTTTTGCCGCCAATTGCCGAATCTACCATTGCTAGCAGTGTAGTAGGAACTTGCACTACATTAATACCCCGCAGCCAAGTTGCGGCTGCAAATCCAGCCATATCCCCAATCACACCTCCTCCTAAAGCCACGATAGTAGAGGAGCGTTCTAGACGTTTTTCTAAAGCAGCATCGTAGAGTTTTTGAATCGAATTTAGGTTTTTGTAGCGTTCACCTGGTGGTAAGGTACAACTAGCAACCTCAAATCCTTCTGCTTTCAAGGATGCAACTGCTCTTTCTCCATAATGCTTAAAAATAGTGGGATTAGAAACTAGCAGTACCTTGTTGCCTAGCTTGAGACTGGTCATGTGTTGACCGAGTTGGTCTAAACTCGAAGGTGCGATCGCAATCTCATAAGACTGCTCTGGTAAATTCACGTTAATAACTGAAGTCATTGCCTAGCCCCAAAGAAGCGCCCGTGGGCTGTATTTTACCGCAATCTGAGGAATTAGGGATTAGGGGCTGGGGACTGGGGACTGGGGAATAGGGGAAAAAGCACGGGAGACAAGGGGACAAGGGGACAAGGGGAAAGAACTATAAATAACTCTTGCTCCTTGTCTCCCCATCCCCCATGCTCCTTGTCCTCTTCACCCAATGCCCCATGCCCCATGCCCAATGACGGCAGTTGCTACCCTGCGGGAAGCCGCTTTGCGTCTACAAGCCGGGGAACCCTTTCGGCAGTTCCTCCTGGGGGTTTCCCCCAGGAGGAACTGCCTCACCAACGCACTGCCTCCCCAATGCCCAATAACCACTGACTAATGATTCAATAGATTTATTGAAGTATATGGAGAAAGGTAAATGTTTGCAGTAGTAGCTTATATCGGTTTCTTGGCTTTGTTCGTTGGCATTGCTGCGGGCCTGCTGTTTGGTCTGCGTGCTGCCAAGATTATTTAATTTAGAGATGAGTTAAACCTAAAGCTATTATGGGACGGGCATCATGCCCATCCCGTAAAAGCATCTTTTATTTTATTTATATAAAGCTAAAGCCATCTGTTTTAGGCAGGGCCGTTTCATTTTAAAAAAAACTGCAAAATTCTTTGATGAGTTGCTTGACTCTCTACCCGACTGGAGAGTTTAGGATATGGCTAGTTTCTCAAGAACTCACCAATTGGCAGCAACATTACTAAAAAAAGCTATGAATATAGGTACACAGACAGTATTGACTGGAGCTTTGGCTGGTTTTGCCTTACTAACATTGGCAGCTAGTCCTAGTTTGGCAGAAACCCTGAGCCGAACTGTAACGAATAATAACAGTAATAAGCCTGCTTCCGAGGTCAATCAAACTCAGAAGCAAATTAGTCAAACGACAGCACCGAATTCTCAGATGCCACAACAGCCACAACAAATGGGATGTAGCTGTTGCAAAAATATGATGATGAACAATACGCATCAGATGAACAATATGCATCAGATGATGCGCGATCAAACCAACCAACGTAAGTAAACTCTGATCAACCCAACCGCGAGAGTAAGATTAACTATCCCAGCTATCATGCTTCTGAGCGGTACAAGTTAGCTACCGCTCAGAATTGTGGGTTTATTGTTAGAGTTGGGGGATCAAAGAAGGCTATCACGCCCAATTTTTTGTTTAGATATGCACCTAAACAAAGATATTCATCCCACAACGGCTGGAGTTGCCACCTTTTCAGGTCTTTGGGCGGGAGGACGCATTTCTAAACCCAGCAAATTCAGCATTTCCCGGTCAGTATCGTAATCAGGACAGGGAGTCGTTACTGTTAACATTTTGTTATCGTCGCTGGAAAATATAGAATTGGCTCCTGCCATAAAGCAGAAGGCTTGCTCAACTTGAGAAAGTCTGGCTCTCCCAGCACTGAGACGTACATCAGAACTTGGCATAACAATCCGCGCTGTGGCAATCATCCGTACCACATCCCAAATCGGGACATCAGGTTGATTTTCCAAGGGTGTGCCTGGTACTTGCGAGAGAATATTAATTGGTACAGATTCTGGATGGGGGCTGAGGTTTGCTAGCGTATGTAACATAGATATGCGATCGTCGGCACTTTCCCCCAAACCAAGAATACCGCCGGAACATACTGTAACATTTGTCTGACGGACATTCTCAATTGTGTTCAGGCGATCGTCGTAAGTCCTGGTAGTGATGATTGTGCTGTAATGCTCCCGCGATGTGTCCAAGTTATGGTTGTAGGCATAAAGTCCTGCTTCTTCCAATCGCTTTGCCTGATCTGCACTCAGCATCCCCAAGGTACAGCATACTTCTAAACCCATTGCGGTGACTTCTTGAACCATTTCTAGCACAGTCTCAAATTGGGAATTATCGCGCACTTCGCGCCAAGCAGCACCCATACAAACCCGACTAACACCTGTCTGTTTAGCTTTTTGGGCAATGCTAACTACCGTGTCTTTTTCTAAAAGTGCTTGTGCTTTTACCTCTGTTTTGTAGCGGGAAGATTGGGCACAGTAATTACAATCTTCTGGACAACCTCCTGTTTTAATCGAGATTAGCTTGCAGACTTGGATTTTTGTTGGGTCATGATATTGGCGATGCACGCTAGCAGCTTGATAAATAAGCTCTAGCAAAGGCGTATTATATATCGCCTGGATTTCTGCTTTTTGCCAATCGTAGCGTATTGCCGACATCACTTATCCTTCTTATAGATTGGATTTATCAATAGCTGTCTTGTCGTTGAATATCTTAAGATACAGCATTTAGGTAAAGCGATCTAATTGAGGTTATGCCGCGTACTGTGCTTTATTAGCGATCGCCTTTTCATCCTTGTGCTTTAGATATTAGAAATCAGCTTATCAAGATTTTGGTTATGTAGCAGATTAATAGTAAAAATACTCATTATCTCAATTAGAAACTAGGCGCAGTCTTTAAAAGTTAAGGTGCTACTAAGACTTCGTAGAATGCACTTACGCCTGGTTTTCTGGCAGATTCACTATTTTCTTTCATCAAGCGGATTTTTATAATTGCAAGAGAATAATCCAGCCGTGCTGGTGCTGCTAAATTTATGGATTGTAGGCAATGCTCATTAAATTTCTGTAACCTGGGTGACATTATATTTGCTAATTTTTCCATCAAGGAATACACTGAGTCAGCAAATTATAAAATTAAATGCAGCTTGTTTAAGAGAAGTTACTATATTCAAAAAATATTTTAAAAAGGTATCACTTAAGTTTCTAATTTATGAAATCAGAACTGCCATTAATCAATAGCGATCGCCTGTTATTAAGAATCGGCATCCAAGAGGATATACCTCAAATTCTCAAATACTTCAACCAAAACAAAACTTATCTTACTCCATACTATCCTGATTGGGCTGAGGGTTTTTTTACAAAAAAGTACTGGTATTTTCAAATTGAAAATAATTTACTTGAATTTCTTAACGATCATTCATTAAAATTATTTATTTATCCCAAAAAATCACTAACTGAAATTATTGGAACTATTAATTTTAGTAATTTTGTCCGAGGGGCTGCCCATTTTTGCTTTGTGGGATACAGCCTTGCGGAAGCTGAACAAGGTAAAGGCTATATGACAGAAGCGCTAAAAGCTGCTACTCAGTATACCTTTCAAGAGTTAAATATGCACCGCATCATGGCAAATTATATGCCACATAATCAACGTAGTGGTAATGTACTTAAAAGGTTAGGTTTTGTTGTTGAAGGATATGCTAGGGACTATTTGTTGATTAATGGGCAGTGGCAAGATCATATTCTTACAAGCCTGACAAATCCTAACTGGCAACCACCCAACTTTTAAATAGTTATTTTCGATAATTTTTCCTCTGCTGACGAAGCGCCTACGCTAATGCTAGTGCCAGAGGTAGTATTAAGAGAAGAATTAATTAAACTGTAATCATAATGACTCTGGCTGAAACTCCAAACACAAATTCTAGCAATCCTTTTCTTAACCTCAACTACGAACCAGCCTTGGAATCTCTAGGTAATGAATATTACGACGAAGTTGTAGCAGCGGAATTTCCTCAACATCTTTTGCGTTGGCGCAACGACGAACTTCTACCACGTTTGGGGCTAGATCCCCAAGCAGTCACAGACGAAGATTTCATTACAGCCTTTGGTAAGTTTCAAGAACGCAAACCATTGCTAGCACTGCGTTATCACGGCTATCAATTTGGTGAATATAACTCTGGTTTAGGTGATGGTAGAGGTTTTCTCTACGGGCAAGTGCGCGGTACTGATGGCGAATTATACGACCTCGGCACAAAAGGTTCTGGTAGGACACCCTACTCCCGTGGTGGTGATGGTATGCTCACACTTAAAGGTGGAGTTCGAGAAGTTTTAGCAGCAGAAGCGTTGCACTACTTGGGTGTACGTACTTCTCGTTGTTTTAGCATGATTGAAACAGGTTTATCCTTATGGCGAGGTGATGAACCTTCACCTACTCGCTCATCTGTGATGGTGAGGATGAGCAGTTCCCATATTCGATTTGGTAATTTTGAAAGATTACATTATATTCAGCGTCCAGATTTAATCAAAAAGCTATTAGACCATGTAATTGAGCAATATTATCGGCATTTAATCGCAGAAAAAGATAAATATGCTCTATTTTATGCAGAATTAGTTAAAAGAGTGGCAGAACTTGTAGCGCAGTGGATGGCTGCTGGTTTTTGCCATGCAGTTCTGAATACTGACAATATGTCAATCACAGGCGAGAGCTTTGACTATGGCCCTTATGCCTTTATTCCTACATACGACCCATACTTTACTGCTGCATATTTTGATTATTATAGGCGCTATTGTTACAGCAATCAACCAATTATTTGTAAGTTAAATTTAGAAATGCTTCAAGAACCATTAAAGGCGGTAATTGCTCAAGATGATTTAGAAGCTGGATTAGCCCATTTTGATGAATATTATTATACTAAATATCGCTCTTTAATGTTGAGAAAGTTGGGTTTTGAGAATTTGATTGCTCCAGAAGTTGATGAACTTTTTAAACTAACGATTGAATTTTTGCAAGTTAGCCAAGTTGGTTATCACCAGTTTTTTTATGAGATAGCTCGCACTTTTTCTTTGCAATGGCGAGATGACCCAGATTTTGTGTTAAATAATTCAGATATTACGCCAGCTTCGGCAGCGTCAGCAATTTTTGATAATTGGTGTATTTTATACCATAAGATTTTGAATAATTTTGCTCTCAATGAAATCGATATAATTGCCAAAACTCTGGCACATTACAATCCAAAAACGGCTTTGTTAAGACCCGTAATTGAATCGGTTTGGGAACCTATTACACAAGAAGATAATTGGCAACCATTTTATGAATTAATTAAGCAAATTCAGTCTAGAAGTTAATCAAGGGTTCAGTCTTTGAGTGTTCCCAATCTTTTACAGAAAGTCGGCGCATGTGGCATGAGGTATTGGCATTCTTTCCCATGCCCCATGCCCGTTAAATCCTAATAAATCGCTCATTACGAACCGATCGTAATTAACGCAATAGACCACTAGGCTGGAAAATTTTTAGCTAAATCATCACCAGGAATTATAGTTGTCCAAAAGACATATTTATTATCTAATCGATAGCGACGGTCTTGCTTAATTAACTGCATAAAGTCTTTGTGTTCTTCACGAGATTGACCTACTAAGCAACCAGCACTAGCTGTACTAACTAAACTTTTGTCATATCCCCAATGTTGATTGATAAAGAAATGAGAACCGACATCTATGGGGTCGCCACTACGAAGTCCATCTTTGTTGCGATCGCGGTGTACTTTAATTGTCCCACATTGCTCTAGAGCTTCGTGTGTCTCTGCTCCTGTAGTGCCATAATGATAGCCAACTCGCCAAGCGTTGTATTGTCCAAACGCAATGCGTGCAACACCTTTAGGATTGGGAGGGTTTTTGGTATAGTAATCGCCAGGTTCAGTAGTCGCTACCCAGTTTCCTACAATTTGTGGAGTTCCGGAAGCTATCTCAATGACAATACGTCGGTCATTCCATTGATTGAATTTATCATTGTTGAGTGTACCGTTGGCATTTACACCTTCGACATAAACAATATTATATTGTTGCTTGCCTACAGCAATATAATACTTTTTATTTTGCATATACTTGACGATGCGGCTGGCAAAGTCATTCCCTAATTTTAAAGGAATAGCTTCTTTACATTCAATCAATGCTTTTGCTGTTTGTAGCCCTAGTCCCGCTTCTGATATTTTCAACAGAGATTGAAAATCTGTCAGTGCTTTAATTGAAAATTGACCAAATTTACCGTCAGCAGGTGGGTCAAGCAATCGTAGACGAATTAAGTTAATTTGGATGTGTTTCGCTAGTTCAGCATCTTGTGCTACATTCTCGAAAGAAATTGTTTTTTCCGCAGACAAAGTATCAGTAAGTTGCATATCTAAAAGTATAATTTCAGAAGTGGTTATGTCTTAAATAGAAGGGTAATTACCTTCGTGTGTGGCTTCATAATTTAGCTCCACATCCACTTCTGTAAATTTCGGGAAGCAAGCAAAAATTTTTTTGGTTTTTCACTAATGCTCAAGTCATACTGCTAAAAAGCTACTCGATATCACTTGGAGTTACTATAGACTGCACCTAAAGTATGATCAGGATTAATTTCGACAACTAAATCAACTTTCGCAGATTTGACCAAGGGCTTGATGAATAATTCTGGGTGCAGCGATCGCCAAAAATAATTGACAAATTCCTCGATTCGTGTATCGTTCATTCCTGGCTTACCAGCAGCAATCATCTGCCGTTCTGCCTGTTTGCGCCATGCTAGGGAACAGCGATAATCAATTGGATACAGTACGATTAAACTATCTAATCGCTCCCACAGTGGTAAATAATTTCTTAATTGTTCATTCATATCACGGGCAAATTGCCGATCCTCATCTGTGAGGATTGGCGGTGGTGCGCTATCAAATGCCTCTGGCTTAATTGGTCGCACACCCACAAACCAACCTTCAAATAGTACAATATCCACACCTGTGACGATTTCGGGGGTAGTGCGATCGCCTGCACCTTTGTAAGCAGATTTATCAAAGCGGGGAACAGTTACTGGATTTTGCGAATGGCGAATTTGGTCGAGTACATTTAAGGCTAAATCGATATCGTGGGTTCCCGGCGGCCCGCGCCAAATTAAGCGGGGATCTTGTTGAATTAAAGCTAGGCGATCGCTATAAGTTTTATATAAGTCATCTAAAGATAAATTCAGGGTGCGGTATCCCAACTCTTGGAGAATCAAGGTGAGAACTTGGCACATTGTGGTTTTACCCGTTCCTTGTCCGCCTAAAATTCCCTGAATCAAAGGACTACCCAACTGTTGGCGGCGTGATGCGAGTTTCATTGCCAAAGGTAGCCACACATCCCACAACACCTGTAACATTGCCTGGGGTTGTACTAAAAGAGTAGTTTGGCAGAATTGGCTAAAGGTTGGGAGAACAGATGTTAATAAATGCGATCGCGCTTGTATGACTTCAGCGACATTTTCCGGTGTGATTCCAAAAGCTTGTGACCTGAAAGTATCTGCTAAGGCTGCTGCTTGTGCTTTTTGTTGCCAAGCTTCGTCTACCACGCCTGTTGTCAAAATTTTACTCAGCCATGAATTCATCGTATCCGCATCCCTCTGAAGTCATGAACCTAACTTAAACGCTTCCAGAAACAAGCTGTAGATGAAACCAACCTTGAGGAAGTTTAGTGATTCCACCCATAGCGCTCGCCTAGCCAAAAAAGGACGAGCATAGAATATTCTGCTACTAATTTCGGTTAAGAATACTAAAAGCGCTGCCACATAAATGTCCAATTCAGCCCTTTGTCCAGCACTAGTGGAAATTGCCGATCCTAGAAAAAATCCGAACAAAAAGCTAATTATGAGTAGCGACAACCGCCGCCAAGGGTTAAAAAACCATTGATTTAATTGTCTAGCAATGGCATCAAACAAATTATTCAAACGAGTATTTTGCATGAATCGGATTTCTAAATAAAAATCAAGAAATCAACAAATATTCCTCTTTTTGAGGATATCGGTTTTAGCTTAAGCTTGTTTTAAGGGTATTGTAGCTGTCTTATAGAGTTTCAGTGGTGAAAGAAATTTTATACAAATTTTTCTACAGAAAAGCACAGGTATTCAAAAAACTACTCTTGTTTGAGTATTAACCCTCAACACAAAGGAGTTATCTTAAAAGATGAAGGGTGAAGTAGGAAGAAAATAAAGTATGTTTTACCGATAAATCTGAGTGTTTGTAACCTGCTCTTTTGTTGCTCATGGTACTTATAACATCACATTCGTGCTTGTACTTATACGAATAAGTTTACTACCTACGTATCATAATTGTTGTCTTAAATACTATCAAAATTTAAGTTTTTCCTTGATAAATAAGCTTTTTAACTCATATTTAGGTTGAGAATGATGGTGATTATTTTTGCTAGTATATTTTTCTGAAATGCTATCTATGATACATTTGATAGCTTAATTTCAGGAGCGCCTGTAATAGGCAGTTTGATTGCCACTTATGAATAATAGGCTACTATTTGGTCAAGCCTAGACAAATACTTATTTCTAATAACTATCAATATGAAAACTTCAGTGTATCGTAACGCTGTGATTCTAACTTGTTCCTTGGGACTGTTAGGGTTACTGGCTGGGTGCTTTGGAATGAGTGTTTCTTTTGAAACCACAAATCCAGAAACATCTTCTTCCGAATCTCCTGAAACTCCTCAGTTGCAGAAGAGTCCGTCTTCATCTGTTTTTCAAGAAACAGCTGTCTCTGCTAATATCTCTAGTTCGACAACCACCCCCGGTAATCAAGTAGAACGCAGCAGCAGCAAAGCTACTTCCCTGACAGCATCTAGTCAAAACTCGACTAAAATTACTAAGGGGCAAGGAACTTTACGGATGAGCAATCAAACAAATCAGCCTGTGCGACTAGCCTTACTAGCGCGACAGTCGAAGTTAAAAGGCTCTGACTCTGTTCAAACTCACCATGATATCCCAGCACATTGGGATTTTGCTCCTCAAGAAGGAAGTGAACAGGGACTCCTCCTATCCTTACCTAATGGCAATTTAAAGCTAGAGAAGGGAGATATTTTAGTAGCCTTTGCACAAGATGGTTCCCGCCGCTACTGGGGCCCATATGTTGTTGGGGAAACATCTAAACCTAGCTGGAATGCTAAAAGCCGAGAATGGCAACTAGTACTTCAACAATAGTCTTAAAGCCTTATAGTCAATAACCATTAAAAAGCGGAGAATGACAAAGAACAAAACATCAACTACAAACGACTTATTGACTAGTGACGCTTGAATACTAGAAGCCTGGGTTGGGCTAACTCCCAATTGCGCTGGCTTCTGTTGTTGAGTGACTGTTGGCTGAATAATTAATGAAGATGAAATTGAGCGTTCCCCACACTGTTAACCAGTGGTTTAAAAATATACTACAACGTCCAGCCCTTGCTGTGACTGTATCGATTCTGTGGTTGATTGTGATTGGTTGGATAGCTTATGGGTGGAACTTGGGCAGCATTGGCTTGATTGATGAAACAGAACCACTGTTTGCCGAAGCTTCTCGCCAAATGTACGTTACAGGAGATTGGATTACTCCTTTTTTTAATGGAGAGACTCGCTTTGATAAACCTGCGCTCATTTACTGGTGTCAGGCGATCGCCTATACAATTTTTGGAGTGAATGAGTGGGCAGTGCGTCTGCCATCGGCGATCGCGGCAATGGGTTTGGTGAGTTTAGCTTTTTACACTGTACACTGGTCTCTGGCACGACAAGACGAATTAGAACAAGTTTCGCGTCCTACTCGTCGTTACTTAACAGCTGCTATGGCAGCAGCTGTCATGGCACTCAGCCCAGAAATGATTGCCTGGGGGCGAATTGGTGTTTCTGATATGCTGCTGACTGGGTGTATAGGATCAGCTTTGCTCTGCTTTTTCCGAGGGTACGCAGGTAAGGAAGGGACTGGGCGAGAATCTTCCCAATCACCAATCCCTAATCACCAATCACCTTTTCCTAACAAGTGGTATTTGGCTTGTTATATATTGATTGCTGGGGCAATTTTAACAAAAGGGCCAGTAGGAATTGTGTTACCAGGGCTAATTATCGCTGCGTTTGTGTTGTACCTGGGAAAGCTGCGGGAAGTATGGCGAGAAATGCATCCCTTGAAGGGTATGCTAATTATTTTAGTTTTATCAGTACCCTGGTATGCCCTAGTAATTTGGCGCAATGGTTGGAATTATATTAATGCTTTCTTTGGCTACCACAACATAGAACGCTTTACGGAAGTAGTTAATGGGCACTCAGCGCCTTGGTATTTTTACTTTTTGGTAGTATTAATAGGCTTTGCACCTTACTCAGTATACTTACCAGCTGCAATAGCCAGATTGAAGTTTTGGCAGCGATCGCACTGGCTTTCTCAAGAACGTTCTCAGCAATTGGGTTTATTTGTTTGCGTCTGGTTTCTTGGTGTTTTTGGCTTTTTCACGATCGCCGTCACCAAACTTCCTAGCTATGTATTGCCGTTAATGCCAGCAGCAGCAATCCTTGTAGCACTGTTATGGAGCGATCTCATACCCGATCAAAACACACAACCCCAAAGGAAATTTCATTTTTGGAGTGGCTGGGTAAATGTCGTATTTTTATCAGCGGTAGCAGCAGGATTGTTTCATATATCCCAGTTAGTAGGCAGAGATCCAGCCGCACCTAGCTTGTACCTCCAGCTGCAAGAGTCTGGTTTACCAGTCTTGGGAGGTATTATTTGGCTGATTTGTGCGATCATAATTGCCGTATTACTGCTCAGTCACCGTTGGCGCTATATTATGAGCGTAAATTTGCTGGGTTTTGTAGCATTTTTAACTGTAGTTTTGATGCCAGCTATGTTTTTGATGGATCAACAGCGTCAGCTACCATTACGTGAATTATCGGCGATCGCCACGCAAGTACAA
Organism: Mojavia sp.; assembly: GCF_059505145.1. Taxonomy (NCBI): domain Bacteria; kingdom Bacillati; phylum Cyanobacteriota; class Cyanophyceae; order Nostocales; family Nostocaceae; genus Mojavia; species Mojavia sp. Next base: position 49,350 of record NZ_JCACKA010000010.1, on the reverse strand, counting down.
AAATCAAATGAAGAATTTGTCATGGTTGGCTTTAAAAAACCCAGTGTGGTATTTTATAGCCATAGCCGCGTGAATTACTTAAATTCTCCACAAGAAGCGAAAGATTATATTAAAAATCAGTCTACTACGCAAGCAAAGTCACCCTCACTGCTATTTCTGGCTGAACAGGACAAGTTTTTAGAAATGGGCTTGCAGCCAGATACTTATAAGCATTTAGCTACCAAGGGCGCTTACGATTTGATTCGAGTTCCTGTGAAAAAAATTAAAGATGAAACAGATATATCGTATCAAGTTGATTAAAGCCTGAGGTTGATAAGCTCATGTGCTTTTAAGTTGGATAATCCGCAGCGTCATTAAGACGCAAGGATGCAGTTTGAATGACGATCAGCTTAATGTGTTGGTAAATGGTATTGGGCATTTTGCACTATTCCCATTTTCCATACCCATTAAGATTTTTGGCGTTGCATAAATGCGGGATGAATTGAGATTTTTGGCCCAAAGGCAAAGATTGATTCTTTGCGCCTTTGCGTCTTTGCGCTAAACAAAATTCATCCCATCAATCAGCAACGCCAGATTTTTATTGTTGATACTTGACAGATAAAGCTTGGTTAATCTCGTTTAATAAGTCTTCCATTGAGATCGAGCGAGGTAAAACTTGGGCTGCGATCGCACTTATGACAGTTTCTATTGTTTGCGATCGATTCTTTTTCTGTTTCCCAATTTCCTGCTGGGGGATTTCACACGGAACAGCCGCCTGAGTAGAATTTAAGCGCTGGTCAAGTACTAAAATTGGCGGCAAGTTTAAAGGCAAATCTCCTAAAACTTTTAGCGCTTTAAGCACTTCTTTAGGAATCGAGGATTCTCCTAAATAAATCAACAGTAAGTCAACGCTTTGGTGGCGAATTTGTTGCACTACTTCTGCCCAACAGCCACCCATAGCTGCTTTCAAGCCAGCTGTTTGCAGGTACTGAATTAAAGCTTGGAACCACTCCGAACCCCGTTCAGCAGTTTCATTACTAAGTAAGGAATTTTTTTCTGACCTATAACCCTTCACCTGCCTGCGTTTTACCTGTGGCAAATCGCGGAGCATTGTTATATCCACTACTAAAATACTGGGTGGACAAGATATACCAGAAGCAATTTGCAGCACTGACAATAAAGCATCTGTTTTACTGATACCACTGCTATTGTCTTTACCCAATGGTGTTAGGCAAGGAAACACAGACAGCCCAGGTATCTGAGAAGCTGCCAAGGTAGTTACCACATCACAAGTCACCAGTGGTAGCGCCGCCAACCGGGGGTGTTGGCTGAGTTGTTGTAGATAAGCTTGTGCTGCTGGGCTTTCTACATCCAACAGCACTACATCAAACTGCCAAACGCGAGCTAAAAGTTCCGCCTGATCTAGGTTATCTACTTCGATAACTCGGTGTTCTCGCAACGAAGGATGAGGATTAACTGATTCTAAATTAAGATTAACCAATCTCAGAATTCGCAATGGAGTTTTAGTAGCGAAGATGTCATTACTATCTAACCCTGATTGCTGAACTGTTGGCGTAGTGCATAAACTTTCTAACAGCGGTGCTAAAGCTTGATATTGTACTGGCAAGCTCAAGAAACCATCAGCTCTGTTAGCAAATGCTTGCTCCTTTTCGGCCCCTGTCGCTGTCACTATCAGCGGAATGTGGCGAGTTGCAGTATCTGACTTGAGTAAAGTCAGCACATCCCAACCTGACAACAGCGGTAGCAAAGGATTTAAGAACACAGCTTTTGGTTGCAAGCGACGAGCTTTTTCTACTGCCTCTGTTCCTGAGCGAGCAATCACTACTCTATAACCTAAACCTTTGAGTTGCTCGGTCAAATCTTCAATATATCGGGCTACTGCTTCGACTACCAACACCAAGCGCTGCGAAGATGTCGGTTGATGTTGTGTAGATGTGTTGATTCGTTGACATGCTGATGCGGTCAGTTCCCGTGAGCCGGTATTGCTTGTTAAACCATCTTCTGTATTATCCTCTTCTTGCTCAGTAAAGCCTGTTTTTGGCGGGCTGGGCGGTAGCAGCAGTGTAAATTGGCTACCTTTTCCTTCTCTAGACAAGAAGCTGACATCACCACCGTGGAGTCTTGCCAAGGCCCTTGTTAACACCAGTCCCAGACCAGTACCTTCAAACTGCCGAGTCAAAGGATTTTCTAGTTGCTGAAATTTTTGAAAGATTAAGTGTTGCTGATGTTCAGGAATGCCAATACCCGTATCCCAAACTGTAAAAGCAATCCACCCTTCCCAATGATTCACGCGCAATCCAATTTCTCCAGATACTTCAGTAAACTTAAAGGCATTGGAAAGCAGGTGTACTAGCATTTGCCGCAGGCGCAATTCATCTGCCACTATTTGGTCTAAGCCTGGTTCAATGACGATACTAAATTGAGGCTCAAGTGAACGTGCGGCTTGAGATTGGTCAGTAACTTTGGCTTTGCTGGTTTGAGTGTGGATAGTTTTTGCTTCTGATAAAGCACGTTCGCAAACTGCGGAAATATTTACTGGGGCCACTGTTAAATCCATTTGACCCGTCTCCATGCGAGTCAAATCCAAAATATCATTGACCACACTCATCAAGTGGCGTCCGCTTTGATGAATTAACCCTGCATAGCGGGCTTGACGCTCGTTTAATTCTCCCAACTGGCGATCAACGAGCAATCGTGATAACCCTAAAACCGCAGTCAGGGGTGTCTTCAGTTCATGGCTAATACACGCTAAAAACTCATCTTTTAATCGATTTAGTTGAATGAGATCGGCATTTTTGGCTGCCAATTCTTTACAAAGCTGTTGCTGTTCGGTCACATCAGTAGCTAAGACTAGCCACAAATCGTTACCTATTCCTGAGTTATTACCACGATTGAGTCCCTCTGTTGTCAAGGTCATCTCTACTTCTAAACCTTGGACTCTCAACTCAGGGCTATCTAATGGAATTTTAGCAAACTGCCAGATTCGCTCTTGACCATTTTGCACTTCGACGATGCAGATGCAAGTACCTACCTGGTTATCCCAATAGCACTGACTAGATGCACCAACCGTAGTATGTTGCTGTTCATGCACATTATTTATAGGTGGGGTAGTTGTTTGCATACGAGCGCCATTTTGCTGTATCGCTTCACTCCTTGTCGATAAGCTATTTTCTCCATGATGCAGTTTGCTCGTTGTGGCTTGGTCATCACCACCATGTCCATTTTCCCTGCTGTGCAAATGAATCTTGCGGGCTTTTGGCGATGCATATTCTGGCTGTTTGACTCGGTTGGGGGCAAGTATTGTCTCTACTTGTTGCCTAACACCTTCTGGATCTTTGAGTGCTCCCAATTGTTGCCACCAAGCTGGGTTTTGCGCTACTACCTCACCAGTACCAGTTTGCAACATTAAAGGCCAAGGCAGTCGTTCCAACAGCTGTACAAGTGGCTTATAGCCTGATGCCTGCCGATGATTTAATGTTTGTGCTGGTGAGTAAGTTGTCGCCTCTGCATCATCTATGTCTTGGTTTGCTGCATAGTCTTGAGGAGTAACCTCAGAGATTGCATCAATAGCAACTCTCTCTTGAGTTATTAATCTTAATATTCGTAGGTTGTCTAGGAGACCTAAAAATTTGCCATTTGGGTCAATGAGTGCCCAATCTAAATTGTTATTGTTTATTTGGGTTTGTTGGTAGCGCAAAAACAAGCCAAATTGCTCTACACATTCAGCAGCTGGTATGGTTTGTATTGGTTCTATCAGCACTGTACCGAAAATTGACACTGGCTGCTGCAAATTCAGATGAGCGCCACCAACTGCTGCCAATAATTTTTGTATTAACCGGGCAGAGTGCAGCAACCCTGTGGGGTGTTGCTGCTGATTCACCACTACCACGCGATCGCACTGCTCTTTTTCAAAAATCTCTAGCACCATTGCCAGAGTACTTGTTTCTACGCAGACGGGTACATTTGTTAAAAAATCATAAAGCGGGTATTGTAGCATTGACATAAAGCTTCGGGGGTCATTCTTCCTTTGGAAGCCTCTGGTCTTTCCACCCCCACTTGGGTAGATGGTACTTATGCCTGAAGCAATCTCCTTTAAGAAGACTCATATAAAAAATTATCGTTACAATTTCCATGCCATTGGAACAATGGGCTTTATTTTCAGGGATACCTAGTTGCGTCCAATATTGTTCTGGATAGTAATGTTTCCCTTGACTGCATTGAGCTTCGGGCTACTATCCTTATCAGTATCCTAACTGGTTCTCAAACTCCTCCTTGATCGCAATAGCTAAAACAATTATGGCTCCAAAGATTCGCTTTAGAACCTTGAGGAATTATAATGATTTAGAATGCGACAATCCTTTAAGTTCGTTTAAGTATCTTATCAAGGAGTGAAATAAAAAAATCTATATTTAGATAGATATACATATGTAATTCAATAACTTAGTTACATTACAATCCACAACAAACGCCTCATCAAAAATCACTAAGTCTTACAACTGACTAGCTGCATCGATTTTTTAAGTTTGCGGTACTATCTGCTGACATAAACTATCCTCTAAGGGCGGACTCATAAATTTACTGCACACCCAATCTGAGCTTAGACGTGTTTTATGCACTAAATCAGCTCACCAAACTTGGTCACGGCGATCAAGGAGATGTATAAACAACAAATGTTATTACCAATATTAATTTTCCAACCAGATGTAAAAAAATCTTTATATAATCCAGATGAACTAGACAACACACAAAAATTGTCTAGGTGGATAGGGAACTTTATTCGCACTACTGTTCCTACCCAATTGTTGCTTGTATCTGTTACAGCAACTACTGTTGCCATGATTAATTATTTAATGAGGCGGTTGCCATCAAAACTTAATGAAATTTTAAATAAAGAATATTGCTATGTATTTGCATCTTACAAGCAAAAACACGAGGTTTTTTTCCAGCAGATGGATCGAGCCGACCGAGAGGCTTTGTTGCAAGAAATTAAATCTGATTACCGAGATATACTTATAAACTACTTTACCAGAGAAACAACATTAAAAGAAAAAATTGATAAATTTATAAATGTGGTATTTTGTGCTAATATTCCTGTGCCGCAAATCATTGAAATTCACATGGAGTTAATTGAAGAATTTTCCAAACAACTAAGATTAGAAGGAAGGAGCGACGAAGCATTACTAGATTACCGCCTGACATTAATAGATATTTTGGCTCACCTGTGTGAAATATATAGATGTTCAATATATAAATAAATTACATAACTTGAAGTTAAACCCGGCAATAGCAGCCGCTATCACTTCCTACGAATGCACAAACACATCATATATTTCTATCCTCAAGTCTAGCGAGTCTAGCCTGTACCTTTATGAATAAAGCAAGAAAAACCTATGTTCTCAAGCTTTATGTAGCAGGGAACACACCAAACTCTGTACGGGCATTAAAAATACTAAAAAACATTTTAGACCAAGAGTTTCAAGGTGTTTATGCTTTGAAAGTGATCGATGTTCTGAAAAGCCCACAACTAGCAGAAGAAGATAAAATATTAGCCACGCCAACATTATCTAAAATTTTGCCTCCTCCAGTTCGCAAAATTATTGGCGATCTTTCAGATAGAGAAAGAGTGTTGATAGGATTGGATTTACTTTATGAAGAACTAAGTGAAGAAGACTGGGAAGAGTAAAATATTTAAGCGCAAAAACTTGATGGCGAACTCCGAAGATTAAAACATTATAAACACAAAAACTGGCTTTAATCTCCCTTTTTTAGCAAGAAATGATTCAAAAAGAGCAACCAGAGCAAAGCAACACACCGTTAATTGGGGGTGTAGAAAAAATCCGCACAATGATTGAGGGCTTTGACGATATTACTCATGGTGGTTTACCAGTTGGAAGAACTACCTTATTTAGCGGTACTTCTGGCACAGGCAAAACTTTATTATCTCTACAGTTTCTTTATAACGGTATTACCTATTTTGATGAGGCAGGAGTATTCGTTACCTTTGAAGAATCACCTAGCGACATTATTAAAAATGCCTATATTTTTGGCTGGAATTTACAACGCCTAATCAACGAAGGTAAATTGTTTATTCTGGATGCTTCACCCGATCCAGAAGGGCAAGATATTGTCGGAAACTTTGACCTTTCAGCCCTTATTGAGCGCTTGCAATATGCTATTCGCAAATACAAGGCAAAACGAGTTTCTATCGATTCTATAACAGCGGTCTTTCAGCAGTATGAAGCTATGGGAGTAGTGCGGCGGGAGATTTTTCGCCTAGTAGCACGTCTTAAACAGCTGAATGTCACCACTGTAATTACTACCGAACGTAGTGAAGAATATGGGCCTGTTGCCTCTTTTGGGGTCGAAGAATTTGTTTCCGATAATGTAGTAATTGTTCGTAACGTTTTAGAAGGAGAACGTCGCCGTCGCACCGCTGAAATTCTCAAATTGCGCGGTACAACTCATATGAAAGGCGAGTATCCTTTTACAATTACTAACGCAGGAGTCAATATCTTCCCACTGGGAGCGATGCGCTTGACTCAAAGGTCTTCTAATGTACGGGTGTCTTCTGGGGTTAAAACCCTGGATGAAATGTGTGGTGGTGGTTTCTTTAAAGATTCGATCATTTTGGCAACAGGAGCCACAGGTACTGGTAAAACTTTGTTGGTCAGCAAGTTTATCCAAGATGGCTGTTTAAATGGCGAACAGGCAATATTATTTGCTTATGAAGAATCACGTGCCCAACTATCTCGGAATGCTTCTTCTTGGGGAATTGATTTTGAGGAATTAGAACGGCAAGGGTTACTCAAAATCATTTGTACATACCCCGAATCAACAGGTTTGGAAGACCATTTGCAAATTATTAAGTCAGAAATTGCTGTCTTTAAACCAGCGAGGATTGCAATCGACTCCCTTTCAGCCCTAGCTAGAGGAGTGAGCAATAATGCATTTCGACAATTTGTAATTGGTGTGACAGGTTACGCTAAACAAGAAGAAATTACTGGATTTTTTACTAATACAACTGATCAATTCATGGGGTCACATTCGATTACTGACTCCCATATTTCCACGATTACTGACACAATTTTGATGTTGCAGTATGTAGAAATTCGTGGAGAAATGTCACGGGCAATAAATGTATTCAAAATGCGGGGATCTTGGCATGATAAGGGTATCCGCGAGTACAATATTACCGCAGACGGGCCTGACATTAAAGATTCTTTCCGTAATTACGAACGGATTGTTAGTGGTGCTCCTACCCGCGTTAGTATCGATGAAAAGGCGGAACTTTCTCGCATCGTCAGACGTTTTGAAGATAAACAGAGTTCCGATTCCTAAATTTGTAGCGTACTATATTCTTTTCTAAATTTAGTGTCGTGCTATATTCTGTGGTGAAGAAAAGTTTTCTGCCGCTAGATTGATTTCGTGTGAGGGGATGCGGTGAAAGGACAGCAATTATTCCATAGCTTCTTGCCTGGTGTGACAGCAGCGGTATTAACAACACAGCCCGCTTGGGCTGATACTGTGAAAGTCAGTGGGGTAGAGCTGGCGTCTTCTCCTAGTGTCTTGACTTCTAATTATGGTCGAACCTTAGTTGCAGAAGCCATGAATACGCAACTGCCTGATCAAGCAGGTAGTAGTATTTCAGCTCAAGTACCTTCTTTTAATTGGACTTCACTCAACGTAAAACCTGTAACTTATCACAGTATTTCGGTGATGGGGGCAGGAATTACAAGTTGGCAAAAAGCACCAATACTTAGGGAAAATCAGGGTAGGTTTTTTAGTATGGCACCTACTTTACATACTTCCCACCCGCTAGATTGGAATTCTACTAAAAGCAACCAAAGACAGACTACCTTAGCAACTTCTAGTCAGAAATCCGAGAAAATAGTTGTTCCGACTTCTATTTCCAAACTCTCTTCTGCCCGGAAAAAACCGTTGCTTCTGTCTTCTTTAAAGCGACCAACAACTCAAAAGAAAAATTCTAATACTCAATTGCGGACAGCTTCACAAGCTGCAATTACGGGTGTAGGAGCAGCAAAGCTGTTGGAAATACCCAATTGTTCACAGGGACTGGTCTCCAGAGGTTGCCCACAACCAATTTCTGCTATGGAGTTCACGGCTCAAGATAGTACTCTGACGGCACCGACAACAGAGAGTCCAACACCTGCGGGTTCCGGGCAAACTCCGACTGTGCCAGCAACAGTCAGTCCAACGCCTGCGGGTTCTGGACAAACTCCGACTGTGCCGGGAACAGTGCTTCCAACGCCTGCGGGTTCTGGACAAACTCCGACTGTGCCAGCAACAGTCAGTCCAACGCCTGGGGGTACTGTGCCAATTCCTGATAACTTGAACCCAAATCCCAATCCCCTGCAATTTCCTACCAAACCAGAGGAAGTAAGGCTTCAAGCAAATCAGCCGATTTCTTTAGAGCAGGCTTTGGAACTAGCACGGCGCAATAATCGGGAGCTACAGGTGGCTGTATTGGAGCTGGAGCGTAGTCAAGCAGCTCTTCGTGAGGCGCAAGCGGCTCTATTGCCCAATGCTAGTATTAATGCTGATATCACTCGCCAACGTAGTGTTTCAGATACATATAGAGTAAAAGTACAAGAGCAACAACAAGCTGGTTTACCACCTGCATTGCGTCAACCAATTGAGTCGGCTCCTACGAATACGAATTTTAGTGGTCAAGCACAAATCACCTATGATATTTACACTTCTGGCAGGCGGCAAGCTAACATCAGAGCGGCTGAGGAACAAGTTCGCTTTAATGAGTTGGCTGTGGAGCGTCAGTCTGAGGAAATCCGCTTGAATGTCTCCACTGAATATTACGATCTGCAACAAGGTGATGAACAAGTACGCATTGCACAATCATCTGTAGAAAATGCCCAGGCTAGTTTGCGGGATGCAGAAGCTTTAGAGCGAGCTGGTGTGGGTACGCGGTTTGACGTGCTGCGATCTCAGGTAAATTTAGCAAATTCTCAACAAGATTTAACTAATGCTATTTCACAGCAACAAATTGCCCGTCGTCGTTTAGCGGCTCGGTTGAGTTTGTCACAGTCGGGAAATATTAGTGCGGCAGACCCGGTAAAATTAGCCGGTCTTTGGAACCAGTCCTTGGAACAAAGTATTGTGCTAGCTTTTCAAAACCGTCCAGAATTGCAACAACAGTTGGCGCAACGTAATATCAATGAGCAACAGCGACGGCAGGCCCTCGCAGCACTAGGCCCACAAGTTAGTTTGGTTGCCAGCTACGATTTCTCTGATACCTTTAATGATGATGTCAGCGTTAGCGATGGTTATTCTTTGGGAGTGAGGGCGAGTCTGAATTTGTTTGATGGGGGAGCAGCAAGAGCAAGGGCAGCTCAGGCCAGAGCTAATATTGCGATCGCAGAAACTCAATTTGCCGATCAGCGCAACCAAATTCGTTTTCAGGTGGAACAGGCCTTTTCTAACCAGCAATCTAATTTGGAAAATGTTCAAACCGCTAACACTGCTCTAGAACAGGCTAGAGAAGCTTTACGTTTAGCGCGTTTACGCTTCCAAGCTGGTGTAGGTACTCAAACTGATGTCATTAACTCTGAAAATGACCTGACAAGAGCTGAAGGAAATCGCATCAGGGCTATTTTGGATTACAATCGTGCTTTGGCTCAGTTACAACGCTCTGTTACCTCAAGAGCATTACGTTAAAATTCTTTAGTCACTAGTCAGTAGTTATTAGTACTCAACCAAAGAACTAATGACTATTGGCTTTAGACTATTGGTTAGTTTTGTGTTACGTAATCTGTTTCGCATCTACAATTTTAGTAGAATTTTAGATTATAGGAGTATTTGTTTGGCGATCGCGTAGCGCACCAAGTTATTTCAGTATTTTTTCATAAAAAAAAGGTTCTTAAAACTAAAAAATATACACTTATTAAACTGAGTTCTAGCGTACAAAGTCGAAAAAAGTTTTATTAATTTACCAGGGTTGTATAAGATAGCTGTACTTGTGTAACAGTACTTGACACAATCATTTAATTTTGAATACGGCAAGGCAGACGATAAATAATCAATTGAAATTGGAATAACATAGCTGAGTATTTAATCACTCCGCTCATCAAAAATTTATGACTACAGTTACATCGCAAGAAATTGCACAGTTTCGCTCTCAATTAGCAGATGATCCCAGAGGACTGGCAGTACTAGACTTGATTGAGGACTGTGAGGGAGATTTAGAAGATGCCGCGATGACACTAGCAATTAGAGCAGGACAAGAACCAGAAAGAGCAAATTCAGAGTGGTTAGATGCTTTAGCTAGAAAGTGGCGTGCTGTTATTTGCGAACAAGAATTTCGGGAACACTTGCTGAATGGTTCAGTTCAGCAGATGATGGAGTACTTTTATACAATGCCGACGTTTCCTAAAATTTTGGCAGTACCAGTTTTAATATATGTGATTAAAAAAGGCGTGAACAATTTTTGTGAGCCGTTAGATTTGTTAAAATAATATTTGCTCTAGAGAAATAGGGATATTGTAAGTTGATTTATCCTATTACTCTGTTTGTTACTAATAATTTTAAGCAAGGTACAAGATTGATTTGACCAGCACTGATACGCTGTTAATTAAGGCAGAATTTTTCATAAACAACTTTTCTGAAATCAATGAATTACCTTGTTGCCGTATTACCAGACCGTATTCAAGCTGAAGCTGCTTACTTAGCTTTAGAAAAAGACGCCATAAAAAGTACTATTCTGGGCAGGGGTTACAAAAGCGCTGATGAGTTCGGCTTGATTGACCCTACAGATAAAGCTAAAAACCAAGTACGGCTCATGGCAATCTGGCTTGTACCATTTGGTTTTTTTGCTGGCTTTACCTTCAGCGTCATCACTGGTTTGGATACCTTTGCTTGGGCAGGCGAAATTGGCAATCACGTGATTGGAGGTATACTGGGCGCTGCTAGTGGTGCTATGGGTAGTGTGTTTGTTGGTGGTGGAATCGGTTTGGTTGTGGGTGGTGGTGATGCTTTGCCCTACCGCAATCGCTTGGATGCAGGAAAATATTTAATAGTAGTTGAGGGTTCTGAAACTCTGACTCGGCAAGCAACCCGAATTTTGCGTCAGTTTGAGCCAGAAAATATCCAGGGCTATGCTGACACGACTACCGTGTACTGAATGAATCATTCATTACAAATTACAACACCCCCAAATAATTACTAATTCGTAATTCGTAATTAAATAGATACGAGCAAGCACTAAATTAAAAATTTAGTGCAATGCAATCAGTGTAAGGTTTAGAGCAAACACTGCTCGTAGCTAGGAATTACGCAGACGCGTAGCGGCTTGTCGTAGGCTAGTGCGGCTTCCCGCAGGGTATTATCAATTACGAATTACTTTGACGCTAGAATCAAACAGGGGTCATCAGTCATTAGTGGTTGATTATTGACTTTGTGGTGATAAGTCAAAATTCATAACTTTCAAAAATGTTACCAAGAGAAGAACTTTTAAAAGGTGTTGAAAATCGAGATAGTGTAGCTCGTGTCATTGATCAAGCAGAACAAGCAATCAAAACTTGGGAAGTAGTGTTGACAGATTTTCTGTCTCCCCCAGAATTAGCAGAAATTCAACGGGTGTTCAGTCGGTTAACAGAAGTGCAATTGGTGGCGTGGGGTGGATATCCGCAAGCAGAACGCCAAAGATTGGCGATCGCCCGTGCGGAAATGCCGCTAGATCAATCTCAAGTTGCCCTTGCTGCATTAGAAATTGCTGGTAATTTTTTGTTTGATACCGCTACTCACCGCGACTTTTTAGGCGCAATGCTGGGGACAGGAATAGTCAGGGAAAAAACCGGAGACATTATTGTACTAGGTGAGAGGGGCGCACAGGTAATTGTTGCACCGGAGTTGACAGAATTTTTAGAGATGAGTCTCAAACAGGTGCGATCGGTTCCTGTAAAAACCCAGCCGATAGAGTTTAGCGAATTAAAAGTTCGAGAACCAAAGAAAAAAGAATTAACTACTGTTGAAGCTTCTTTGCGCTTGGATGCGATCGCCTCTGCGGGTTTTGGCATGTCCCGCAGCAAAATGGTTGATTTAATCGACTCCGGCGATGTCCGCGTTAATTGGAAGGAAATCTCCCAAGCTAGTTCTCAAGTCAAAACAGGTGACTTAATTGCCATTCGCGGTAAGGGACGGTTAGAAGTTGGGGAAGTCGCTGTTACCAAAAAAGACCGCTACCGGGTACAGTTAACTAGGTATATGTAATCAAGTGAAAATTTAGGTAGGCATAGGGAGTTTTAAAGTCACAACTGCATGGAAATCTTAACTCATAAACTTAAGAGCTATCTGAGACTTTAAAACTTCTTGCTAACATATTCAGCAGAATTTTCCGTGGTACTACTCTAGCCAATATAGTTCTAATTTGAGTTTTAATATCGCCAATCACAACAGCTGGCTGCCAATTTTCCAAAGCTTTCAGTGATACTTCTACCACTTCTTCACTAGTAAACATTTGATTTGTGCTTCCTGCCAAAGTGGGAGGAAAGTTAGCTTCGGTAAAAAAGTTAGTTTCTATTGGCCCTGGACAAGTAACGAGAACACGAACACCATAGGGACGATTTTCTGCCCATAGTGCCTGACTAAAACTAACAATAAAAGCTTTGCTGGCAGCATAAACAGAAAGATACGGCATTGGTTGAAATGCGGTAATTGAAGATACATTAATAATGCTTCCCGATTGACGTTGCCGCATCAAAGGTAGAAATTTATGAGTTAAGTCTACTAAAGCAAGAATATTTAATTGCACTATTCTGACTTGCTTTTCGCCATCAGAGCTAGCAAAATCGCCATAATCACCAAAACCAGCATTATTTATTAATAAATCAATCGTTAATCCCTTCGCTTGGGTAGCATCAAACACTGCTTGAGCAGCATGAGGTTCGGTAAGGTCTTTAACTATAACTTCTATTTGAATGTTGTAATTTTCTTGTAGCTCTTTAGTTATTTGATGTAGTTTTTCTTGTGAACGTGCAACTAAAACGAGATTTGTATTGCGTGCAGCTAGTTGTTGGGCAAAGGCTTTACCAATACCACTAGAGGCACCTGTAATTAAAGCAGTTGGCATTCTAGGTATTTTGATAAAAATTAAATCAGTCTATAGATATTAACAATAGTTATTGCGATTTTTAACCATCTAGAGTGATATGCCAAAGTGGTTAAAAGTGGGACTTAAGGATATAGTAACTATTTAGTGCTGGGCGGGAATACTAGAGTTATAAATCACATTTTTAGTCTATGTATCGCCTGAATAAAAGAGCTTTGCAAATTTTGCGTGCTGAAGTTCAAAGATGTAGTGGAAATGATCAGGTAAGTAAAATTGAGCAGGAAATAGTAATTAAGCGATTAGAAAAACTACGCTTGGAAAAAGGCTCTCCGGTCAAGTTAGATGAACTGCGCGATAGCGTTGTAGATGTATATCCACAATTTAGTGAGAAGGTACTTAAACAAGCTGTAAAAGCTAATCAACAGCTTGGTTTTTTCACCAAACTCAAATGGGTAACTATACTTTTGGGGAGTTCAGCAGGTGCGCTGTGGCTAGTAAATTTGCCTTACCCCATGATTCGCTGGCCTATTGCTAAAACTGCTCCAATCCTGCTGTTGCCTAGCTACATAAATATGGATTATCACTATCGTGAGGCAATTAACAACCTTGAGCAAGCAGACCAGTTAATTAATCAAGCTACTAGTCCAGCTGATATTGAGCAAGGTTCCCAGAAAGCTAAAGAAGCACAAAAAAATTTAGATAATCTGCCAGTTTGGTTTTTAGGATACTATCCTCAGGCGTACTGTAATTTTTTCGGTTGCAGTTGGAAGTTTACTATAGATGAGTTTGAAGCGGCTCGTCGCCGGGTGGCGCGGATAGATGCGATCGCCTTCCAAGATAAAAATGCTTTTACACCACTAGTTCAAGGAGAACAGGTGCTAAAATTGGCTCGGCAGCAGTATGAACAAGCTACCAGTATTAAGGATAAAGAACAAGCGATCGCATCTTGGCAAGCAGCTATAGACCAATTAGAGCAAATTCCTGAAGCAACATTTGCCGGAGAAACTGCACAAACTAAACTTAAAGCTTACAAACGTGATTTTGATAATGCACGTATCGGGACAATTATTGCTGCTGCTCAAGAATTTGATTTAGAAGCTGAAAAAATCCAATCAATACAACCCAAAGCAGCATCAGAACTATGGGAACAGGCAATTAAGCGCCTCAATCAAATCTCCACAGAAAATCCTCGGTATTTAGAAGCACAAAGATTACTAGCTGGTTACCAAGTAAAACTGAAAACAGTTGCCGATCCTCGTAGTGGTACATATATAGAGGCGGCAAAGCAATTTGCCATAGCAGCTGCTAAAGCATCGCAAAATCCTCCCCACCCTGTAGTGAAGTGGGAACAAATTGAAAAGTTATGGCAAAAGTCTATCAATCAGCTCGAAAACATTCGAGTGGAAGAACCAGGTTATATAGCAGCACAAAAGTTATTAGCCGAGTATCAAACTAACTTAGGCATTATTGAAACTCGACGCAAAGCCGAAAGTGAAGCACAAGCATCTTTCCAAGAAGCTAATGAGCAAATTCAAACTTTAATAGCTTCTCCTCCCTCCGATCCTCAGCAGCTAAAAGGTCAAATACAAGGGATTATTAATCGGCTGAAGACTATTAAAGCCGGGACAACTGCCTACGCAGAAGCGCAAACGCTGCTGGTGTCTGCTCAAAAAAGGTTGCAATAGTAAGTTTTTTTCTGAAATGTTAAATGCTATGTCTAACGGTGATCTGTTGCACGTCTACACCTGATTGCATCAGTAAGATACTTGCTTCTGGTAAATAGATATGCTATCTTTGATAACCGTGGGTTAAGGACGTATAGCTCAGTTGGTTAGAGCGCTACGTTGACATCGTAGAGGTCACTGGTTCGAATCCAGTTACGTCCATTTGTGTACAGTGACTAATTGTTTGTCAGATTCTGACTTTACCCATAACTTTGCCGCAACGGCAAGCTTATGGTTCCAATAGAATGTGGCAAAGTTATGCTTCCAATTTTCCAGGTGTACAGAAAGAAGCCAACTTACTCTGCCCTTTTAAGTTTAATAGCTTTACATTCCAATTTCATGTCGTGTTTCATTTAAAGCAGCACGAATCTGTTTGTAACGGAGATATCCAGGATGAGTCATTATTTCTAGACACACGAGCTTCTGAAGGGTATTCTCCTTGATTATGCAACTTAAGTACAATCTGCTTAACTTCTCTGCAAGACTGCTGTATCTTTTCTTTGTGACATGCTTTACCATAACTACGGTATTTGGCAGAAATAGCACGGCATAAATCTGGAAAGTGCCTGAAAATTGTCCGCCTATTATATTATCCCAGACATGTAGCTACTTCTTTCATTGTCAGTGGTGGCTCGTTGTCGCTTCCAAGGATTGCTAGCAAAGCATCTTGTACTTGATTAGCCTCGAAAAGTTTTGGAGATGCTCTTAGTGTGGGCGATCGCCGAATAGTTTTGTGTGAGATTTTCGTAAAAGATTTAGTAGCAAGTTGTTCTGGTTTGAGTAAATCTAGCAAAGATATTTCTAAGCAATAACAAATTTTGAGAAGTATATCAAGCACTGGTAAAGCTTTACCTGTCTGCCACATCCATAAAGTATTCTTCGGTATTCCCATCAAACGGGCAAACTCAGCTATATTGCCATTAGTCACTGCATTTATGACTAGACTCAAAGATTTGGCAATTTCTTCTTTTGCGGGTGGAGAGTTAAAAGATAGGGTGGAAGAAATTAATTCTCCAATAACCTCTACTATCCAAGTTTGCCATTGTAATTTTTCTTGAGATAAAGTTAAGCAATCCATAAGTTCTGAGGATGACTTGGCAGCAAGATTCATACCTAGCCAACCACTACACTTGGAACAGTAACCTGGAACTACACGAAGCGATCACCCATTACAAAACTTCAATCACCCCGAATCACAAAAGCTTCTCAATGAGAAAGCGATCGCTACTTGATCGGCTAAGTTGACGCTTAGTTATTAAGCTATTACTCAGATTGGTTGTACTTACATTAAGCAGTGTTAGATTCTATCAGGGCAAGTTCCCTGCCAACTTCTCTGAGCACCTGCCTCAGCACCCCTCGGCAAGTTCTGGACTTGAGTAGCTCCCCCAAGACGCGCTAGTTGAGCGCCACTGCCAATACCACACGCATACAGTTGACGGTCTGTGCCTTCTCCTCGACTGTATAGCCACCAAACAACACCTTTTGTGTTAACTCGGTAAAATCCATCGACCAAATCACAAGTACCTACCCAACGTCTACCAGAACCGAGTTCGCTTGAATCCTTTGATAGGATATTGACCCGTCCTTCGCCGCCTAAATTTTGTAAATGCTGGTCGCTTGCAACACCACAACTCAGGCGTTCGCCATTGCGAGTGAATAACCGGAACACAACAGAGTTACCATCTTTGCGATAAAAACCATCCTCATACAAAGTTTGAGCTTGAGCCTCTTTCACTGATGCCACAGTGAACAGGTAGGGAATAAAGGTAGCAACACCAATACAAGTTACCAACTTAAGGAATTTATTCATGTTTCCGCTCCGGCTGTGAAACCTAACTTGTTACTAAGTTATTAATGAGATTATTTTGATCTGCATTAAGGAGTCATTACCGAAAACTGAAATCTTGGTTATTCTCAATACATACTCACTGTCAATCACCCTGAAGCAAAAAAGCCTTGCCATTAGCAAGCAATCGCCCATTACAAAACCTCAATCACTACAAATCACAAAAGCTACTCAATGAGAAAGCGATCACTATCCTTATAAAAACTGTACAAAGCGATCGCCCAGCACAAAACCTCTATCACCTCGAATCACAAAAGCTAGTCAATGATAAAGCGATTGCCTCCGGCACGCTACGCGATCGCTTTATCACCCATTTGATGGATTAGGAAATAGCTTGCGAAGCAGTCACACTATTAGACTGTTGCTTAGGTTGCAGTGATACCAACTTTTTTCCACTCGCTGCCTGTCTCTTCTGCCAATCAGCAAATATTGCTTTGAAGTCATAGTCAAAAGATTTGGCGTGTTCTTCACGAATCCGGTGCAATTCTTCTAAAACTTCGTCTTCCCACATACTCTACTCTATTCTCTTAAAAACTACACATCGAACGAGTGCATGGTTAGATTTCGGTAATGGTTGCAACCATACTAAACTTTTTTCTACTGGCTCTCTGTCTTAATATTGCTAAGTAAGCTTTATTGTCCCCGCCCTGGCTTGCAATCAGCAAAACTCAATGCCTCAGTATCGAGGAAACTAGCGATCGCCATCTCAATAACCGCTTCAACCGGATACTCAATTACATTCGCATGGGCAATTAGGGCAGCCCGAATCTTTTCAGGTAGCAGTTCCAAGATGACTTCGGCATCAGAGGCGGAAAGTTGCTCTTTTAGTTTTGCTTGCATAATTTTACTGTTCGGTTGGAATCTGGACGTTGTAAGGAGGCTCAGTAGCTCTTAAAATGATGGCTTCTAGCTCCAATAGTAGCGCAGGGTTTCCCCAATAAGAAATTGGCTGCACTGCAATACGAACATCTTCATCGCTATATTTATCAAGCCACGCCCACAAAAAAGCTTTGTGTCCACCAGTGAAGCGACTCCGCAAATTCTTGGTTTTACCGATGTATAGCAACCCATTGGTTTTGTGTCTGATGGCATAGATGCCAGGACGAGCAGGAATATTGCTAAACTGACGGTTCAAGGGAAGACATTGCTCAAAAGGAGTAAAGGCGATTGCATCTAAGATTCTCCGAGCCTGGATTTGCAGTTCCGAGTCGTTCATCGGCATGAAAACAAGAAGGCTGATTGCACAGAAATTATGTTGCCACAAATTTTGTCACAGCCTACGCTCAATAAGAAAGCGATCGCCACTCTTGCAAAAACTACACAAAGCGATCGTCCATTACAAAACCTCAATCACCTTGAATCACAAAAGCTACTCAATGATAAAGCGATCGCTACTTTTATAAAAACTACACATCAGAGCGATCGCTATTTTGTAAAAACTACACATCAAAGCGATCGTCCATTACAAAACCTCAATAACCTCGAATCACAAAAGCTTCTCAATGAAAAAGCGATCGCTATTGTCGAGCTAAATTTCTAGATTGCTGTGTTCCTCTACCTTCTGACGCAGAGTCAATTCCTTGCCCATTATCTTTAAATACCTAATTTATGTGTTCCGGGTGAACCTTTGAAATTAGATTCACAAGTGGTGTCTGTGCCAAAAACAGCCAATCTCTGTTCAGAACCTAGAAGAACTTAATTTAATGCGATCGCTTACCTCTATTCCCATAATTTGTAAACTGTAGTAGCCGAAATCAATAAGTTTTGTTTACTACTAGTTAAGCGCGGTATTGCCACACCACCAAAAGAGAAACTATGAAACTTTCCATAACACAACCAATAGTTAGAATACAAACCTCATCCTCAAAATTCATCGCTATTGCCAATTCCCCACAAGGACGTAAGGTGCCCAAAACCTGGGAATTTGATAATTAGGATTGTTTAAAAGAGTAAGTTGTGCTTGACGGAGTGCTTCGGCTTTATTCAACTTGTTCTTAGCTAACTCTTCGTAGAAGTGACTCATCAGTAAAGCGGTGGACTCATCATCTATGTTCCACAGAGAAGCAAGTGTACTGCGTGCGCCAGCCCGCACAGCTACTCCAGCCAGTCCTAAAGCAGCGCGTTTATCTCCGACGGCTGTTTGACAGGCACTCAAAACCAGTAATTCAATAGCATTACGGCTGCTAGTGTTTCTGGTTCGCAGAAAGCTATCCAATTCGTTGACAATAATTGGTTTATCCCAAGCTAAAATAAAGGTTTTTTCGGCTTGAGAACTGAACTGTCCGTGAGTAGCAAGATGCACTACAGGAAAAGGAAGTGAGTTGATTTCTTTTTGTAGAGATGTGCTAGTAAATTGCTGATTGAGAAGTATTTTACTACTGGAAACCTCAGACTTAATTTGATTTAATTCCAACCCTACATTGGCGAGGGGGGAAAAGCCGTGGCGTGCTTCTGTAAGACCAGCGCTTAAGGCTTGTATTTGTAGCTGCTGCACTGATTTTGAGGGTAGTAATTGTAGTCCTGGTGTTAATGCGATCGCATACTTTTGAATTAAGTATTGTTGACCGTCATAGAGTACAGCCATTGGAATGTTACGCAAAGAGCCATCTAGAACAAACACCAAAGTTTTGACTTTGCTTTTAGCTAAGTCTGCTTCTAGTGGTTGTAGTAGCCAACTATATAACTGTCGAGATAAAGACTTAACATCCCGCGACATATAAGGTCTAATGAGTTTCTGTTGCAGTTTCTGTATAGTTGTCTCCACTTCAGTCTGAGTTATGGCAACTTTGTAATGACGTAGGGGTTGTTGCGGCAACTTGAGGATGACTTCTAATCGGTCTGGCAAAATAATCGGATAAATAACTGTCGCTGTCGGATCGTCTTTGTCGATCACAGAATCGATTTGGATTGGTTTTCCTTCTAAGCAAGCTACCCGAAAAAAGTTGTCTAGTTCAGCCAGTTGCAGAGATTCGATCAGATTACGAGCTTGGATGAGGTTTTCTTGACTGGGTTGCGAGTTTTCCTCTGATTGTAAAAGTAAATCTACGAATTGCCGATAAACTGGCTCTACTTCCTCGCGAAAAGAAAATTGAATTTCGGGATTAATCGCAACTAAATCCTGACGCAGAGATTGAAGAGTTGTTACTGCCTGAGTATAAGCTGCGATCGCTCCTTGATTATTTCCTTGATACTTGAGCAACCGTCCTAACTGCCATTGCCAACGATAGCTAATGTCTGGTGCATTAATACTTTGAGCTAAAATTAAAGCTTGCTGGGTCAGTTCTTTAGCGGTTGACCATTGCTGGGTTTGTTCGTAAAGTCCCCCAAGATTTCCTAAAGCATAAGCTTCGGCTCGTTGGTCTTTGATAATTTTGGCTTGTTGAATTGCAGTGGCTAAGAGTTTGCCTATTTCTATCGATGAAGAAACGCGATCGTTACTAGCTTGCTTGAAACGAATTAAACTTTGGGCAAATTTAATCCGAGCGTAGATTACCTGACGACTTGGGGCTAAAGTAGCAAGCTCAGATTGTATAGTAGGTAATAACGTCTGGGCAGATACCCATTGCTCTTGCTCTAACAAAACTTGCAATTGATTTAATTGCGCTTGCAGCCGCGTCATTGGCGAGGCTGAGGAAGTAGAAGCTTGACGATAAAACTCTAAAGCTGCTTCAACTTGCTGCTGAGTTCGGGCGGTGTTACCTAAACTCAATTGAATTTCCGCTACAAGTTCTGGAGATTTTAGCCGTTGAGCCACAGCCAAACTTTGCTCTAAAATCTGCCGAGAACCCAGACTATGATTTGCGTTGTTCTGATCTAAATCTCCAACTAATCGCAGGATATTACCGAGACTGAGCAATCCAGTAGCTTTGAGTAGAGAGTCCGGCTGCTGTTGCAGGTTTTGATTTACTTGGGTGAGTGTGATTAAGGTTCGCCGATAAAGCCCCAGAGCTTGTAGTGCCTGAGCTTGGTTGATTTGGCTACCAATAATCCCCGCAGTATCGCTGATTTGGGTATAGGCATTATGAGCTTGTTCCCAACTAGTGAGAGCTTTTTCTGATTGCCCAAGCGCCAGTTGCAACTGACCTTGAGTGTTGAACGCTTGGGCTAAAGCTGATGTGTGCTCTTTATTTCTGATATTTGAACTTGCTTGTAATAACGTTAAACTATCTGCGATCGCTTTAGTTGCCTCAGGCCATTGTCCCAATTGTTGATCTGCTAATGATAAATAGTTCAATGCCAATGCTTGGTTGAGCTTGTCACCTTGGGATTGTAATGCTTGAGAAGCTTGTTGTAGAACCTTTACTGCTTCAGCAAATTTTTCTGCTTGGTATAGTTCCCAACCCTGTTGCAATAGTTGCAGAGAATTTACATTTTGAGTCTTAAGGGTTTGAGCCGCATCAATTGTCTGCGCTCTTAACATGAGTTGCCAAGAGCCGCTGAATACTATACCAGCCAGTAACACAATCAGCCGTAACAAGTAGTAATTAATACCAAAATAAAGTTTAGGGAACACGGCAGGTAGTTGAATTAGAAGTAAATGTTTGAGGAGTAGTAATTGCTTGGGCAGTGAGGACGACTTCGCCCTTTTTGTTGAACTTCCAACTATCAGCTGGCACAATTTCAACGCCAGCAGATGCTTCAGATGGTTGCGTGGCAGTCTTTAAGTTCTGCCGATTAGCCATAACAGACGGACGGCGAGCATCTTCCCACACTGCATCACTACTGAGTAGTTCGCTGGGATTAGGTGGTAAACCGCCACGTCCGGTGATTGTAAATTGGCTAGCTATTTTTCCATTGTGGGCGGCACAGCCTTGTGCAATTAATCCAGAAGCATCAACAACCTCTGCTGGTAATTCCGCTAATCCCCGGCTGGGGTCAACATCAGGTGTATTTATATTTACCTGACCGCTTAACGTAGGACTTGCCTGAGAAATTGCAGAGATGTCACTTGTTGGTAGTTTTTGGGTGTCAAGTTGGATGGGGTCGTTGGTTGATAGTAGTCTCACTAAGTCTTCTCGACTACGCACCACCATACCAAAGATGTTAGTTGCGTTGATTGCGACTGTACCACCACTGCCGCTAAAAGCATTGGCGGTGATGTCGCTATTTTCTCTTGGGACAGCAACAATGAATGGAGAATCAATAATGATATTACCGCCATTTCCACCAGCTTGTGCCTTGCCTGCGGTGGTAGAAATATTACTGTTACGGCGTAGGATCAACATGTTTTGATCCTGTATCTTAATATTGCCGCCTGTATTGCTAGCTGTTTCGGCAGAGATAAATGCCCCCCGATCAAGGGTAAGAGAACTTAACTGGAACTGAATATCACCCCCAATCCCAGTTCCCTGGCTATCCACAGCGACACCTGCGCCATCTTGAATGACGGCAGTGCTTGAGCCAATGAAAATACTGCCACTATTGCCTGTAGAAACAGGGGTTGTGTTGGCAAATAGCCCACTATTAGCCCCTGCTAGAGTAACGCGGTCTATGGCATTAACGCTAATATTACCTGCACGTCCATCGGCAGAAGTTCGGGCAGTTAGTTGGCCCCCATTAATTAAGGAGAGCGATCGCGCGTTAATACTAATATCGCCTCCGTTGCCCTCCGCTCCTAGTTCCACTGTGCTGAGAGCAGTACCGTTATCAAAAGAAACTGCATCACTGGCTTGAATTCTCACACTGCCTGCATCTCCTTTTCCACGAGTCAAAGCTTGAAGTCGAGCGTTATTGGTAGCTGAGAGCGATCCTGTATAGAGAGCAATAGTACCGCCCTCACCGCTAGACATCTTCTCCGTATTAGCAAACAGTCCACTATTTTCGCCAGAAAGATTGACACTGTTAACAAAATGGTTAGGTTTGCCGAGGGTGATATTACCAGCCCGACCGCTACCAGAGGTAGTAGTGAGCAGTTGACCGCCACTTGCTGCTTCAAAGGTATTGGAATTTAAAATGATATTGCCAGCAGCCCCATCAGCAGTAGTTCGAGCATCTAAAATCGCCGTGTCCGCCACACGGAAGGTATTAGTGGTAACGTTAATATCACCGCCTCTGCCTTGACTTTCAGTTTTTGTGACTAACCCACTGGTAGAAGCGAAGTTTCCATAGAAAGCATAGAAAGAACCAGCTCCTGAAACATCGACAGAATCAGCAGCATTAATTTCGATATTTCCTGCATTCCCCTGACCAGAAGTGTTGGTATATAGTCCAGCACCCCTAGTGAGAAAAACCGAGCCAGCCTCAACATTAATGTTGCCTCCATTACCCACGGCTTCAGAAGAGACTCTGCTTAAAATCACGCTCTTATCTAAAGAGACAGTTCCACCTGGAGTTGCGATTGTGATTGAGCCTGCTTTTCCTACTCCTTCTGTTTCAGTTTTAAAGCCTGAGCTATCGGTGAGAATGAGGGAGCTGGCTTTGATTGTGATGTTACCTCCATTACCTACGGAACCAAGATTGACATTGCTGTAGAGTCTGCTATCTCTCAGAGAAACCGAACCGTTAACATCTAAGAATATGCTTCCAGCATTCCCTGATAAGCTTGCTTGACCACGAGTGCCAGTACTCAATATGGCATTATCTAATTTGAGTGTTCCAGCTTTAATCGTGATATCTCCGCCATTACCCACGGCTTCATAGTAAACATTGCCGAAGAAAATTGGGCCTCCAAGGTTGGGTACGCCAAGAGAAACATCGCCACTCGCATCCACTAATATGCTTCCAGCATTACCTTTTCCCCATGTGCTGCTACTCAGAGTACCAGCTCCTGAAGAAAACGACCTAGCTTTTATAAAAATATTGCCACTATTACCCACACCTCCAGTGAACACATCGTTTTCAATAAAGGTAAATGTTGAGGTGGTCACCATTCCAGTTCCATTGAACGTAATATCTCCTGCCTGACTGCCAGCAAACCCTTGACCTTTTGCAATCCCAGCGCGAAGAAAAGTGGAGTGTATTGAGTTTCCTAAAATATCTATATTTCGTCCATAAACGGTGATACTACCATTATTAGAAGCAGAAACATCAAGGCGAGTATCGTTGGTGGCAGAACTTGCGATCGCCACATCAGCTCGCGCTACTCCATCTGGAAAAGACAAGCTCATCAAATTGGAATTGCCAGGAATAACATTAAGCCCTACTGTTCCTGGTGCAGCTAGTCCTCCTATCTCAATCCGACTTCCTGGAACTCTTAAAGTTGCCCCTTCTAGTAATACTTTACCCCCCACTAGCGCCAAGGTTTTACCAGGCTGAACCTTAAATCCGCCGGATGTAACGAATTCAGCCCCAACTAGGCTGATTGTATAAGCTCCATTATCAAACCCGGAATTATCCCACCCACTCATTGGTAAACCCGCTCCCGCACCAGTCGCATTACCTGACAAGCTATCAAAAATATATCCAGACTGACTGTATGGGTTATTATTCCAGCTGGAAATGCCTAGATAATGTATGCCAGATGGGGCTGAAGGAGGGTGTAATTGCAAAGTTGATTGTCTAGTTAATTGAGAAGAAAATATATCATTACTGTCATCGTTGCTGACAACGCCTAAAGCATTGGCATTGAACAAGAACAACTGTGTATCTACAGCACTGCTGCCAACTGTCGTTGCTGAGAATGAGCCATCACCAGGTAGATAAATTTGGTATAAATCTACATCATTAACATGAGAAAGCGTTCCAGAAATCGTGCTGAGCTTTGCCCCAGAAGGCTGGTTATTGACTGCCTGTGCCATACTGGGAAGCTCACCTGCATCCTCATTTTCAATGAAGGCATTGGAGGAAGCATTACCAGCCCTCATAATAATATTTCCTTCAGTGCCATTAAACTGTAAACCAGTTGGTACACTGATTGTCAGCAGGGGTCTTGCTGAGGAGTTAGTCGTACTAAACTCTGTACCATCGGCAAACTTCAGACTATTCGCTGTACTAGCTAAAAAAGAACCTCCGATGTTTAATTGAGCATTGGGGCCAAAAATAATGCCATTAGGATTCAACAGAAATAAATTAGCTGTACCATTAGCACGAATTAAACCATCTATATTAGAAATTGAACCGCCTGTTACGCGGCTGATAATATTTTGAATATCTGGAGCATTATTGAAGTAAGCTGTACTTCCAGTTGGAACAGAAAAATCCTTAAAGCTGTGAAACAAGTTGCTTCCTTGGATAGTTCCTGCTTCAATAGTTGTGAGATTATCCTGCGTTCTCACACGAGAATTATCAGGTAGAGTGCCATCGGTCGTAATTTGTGCGTTGGCACTATTTGTAGAAAATGCGATCGCACATAAGCTTGCAATTGCTAAACCTAATTTTTCGTCCCAGCTGCGCTCTCTAGCACTGAGATAGAACATTGCACCCTCCATCCCAAGCAAATTAGTTGCTTTCCATATGCTGAGTAAAATTAATGTATCACTAGTAGTAAATAAATAGTTTTTGTTTTTAATTCACGTAATATAAATTTTTGTAGTGCCTTGCATCCTCCAGCAAATAGTAAATCAAAATCCATAAAATATATAATCTCGTACTAATTTAAATTCTTGTAAGTAGTGCCGATAGCAATGCCCAACTTGCCATAAATATCACGCACCTCTGCAAAAGTCTCAGGCTTAAGCCGATCAGCTTCATCAACAATGATCATTTCTACGCCACAGCCCTTTAATACCTCCATTGTTCTGCCGCTGTACAGTGACTAATTGTTTGTCAGATGATGGCAATCGACAGAATTTGTCACTATGACATTTAATTAGTCACTGTACAAAAACTATTCCAACCTGAACACGTCTGCTATGACTCCGCTATCATCTACCAACCTATTCTTTGCCGGAGAGTCATAAACTACTAACAACGAAGGTGTACCAGTTACATCATTAAATAATGTAATTCCCTCAGCATGATCATCCCTATTTCCATAGGGAATATCTTGTACAAGCTCTGGTTTATGGAGAGCGTCTTCTGGCGCACTAACGCCATTTTTCCAGCGATAAACTTGTACCGGCCCGTCTAAATCCATTGTTGGCCCGGCTAAAAGTAAGACATCTTCCCCATCTATACGCAAGTCTCTGATTCCCAGTCCATTCAACCACAGAAAATGCTTTTTATATTCTTGCTTCTGTTCGCCAATTTGTTGCAGTTTCATCAATCCTGGGGTTGAATCTTCTAACTCTATTTCCACAATTACAGCCCAACCCCGCAATACTGGCCCTCGCAAACCCAGAAAAATTCGGTTTTGATAAATGCCCATTCCCTCGATATCAAAGCCATTATCTTTTCCTGGAATTTCGGCTTTGATATAGCAGCCCAAATGTGGATCATCTGCTAAAGCTGCCATGAGTAAATTACCACGGTCAGTCAACTCTAGTTTAGCCGCACTCAACTGTACATCTGGATTTTGAGGATGTGAACAAGATGAGAATAACTTACCATCTACAAGGGGAATCCGTCCTAGGATATAACGGTTAGCTTCTGATGTAATTGTTGCTAGTCGTTGAATATTTTTTACATCAGTATGCTTAGATTTAGGTTTTTTGCGCTTGTAACTATGAGAACCAACTAACCATAGATAATAATCCGCATAAGCCAGCCCTTCAATATCAATTTCTTCACTTTCTGGCGCAGGTAAACTAATGAATTCAGCCACCCGGAATTGTTGATGCTCTGCAAATTTGTTACCCTCAACCAACGAAAGCCTTTCAAGAGTTGAGGTTTCATCTGATCCGAGCCACAAGTATTTCTGTGATGTTAGTAACAGTGCAGAAATATCTTCTCTGTGTTTTTGAAAGGTTTCTGCAAAAATTAGAAAAACTTGATTTAGTAAAGAAGAGTTTTGCATTTTACAATACTTCTAAGTGTTTTACGATTTTTTATTATTTTTCAACGTTTTAAATAATACTTAATTTTTAACTTATCTTAGCTAATTATAATCCACTTGGGGCATATAAAAGTTGGTTAAAATTAGCGATCGCAGCACAAAAACCATTGAATCTGAGCATATTTATAGATAAAAATTTATAATATTAGAAATAATATTTAACTACCATAAGTAGTATTTCAAAAAATCAATAGATAGATACGATTATTTAACTAAATGCTATCATGCAATAAATTGATTAAGCATATTGTTGATATAAATTATGAAATTAACGACAAACTCCTCCATCCAAACTCTTGGAGATTACGCTTACGAGGCAATTCAAAAACACTTTAATAAAACCTTGAAGTGGGAAAAACCAGTCAAGAAAGATGAAGATCCAGAAGCATTACACCAAATGCGAGTAGGGATGCGTCGCCTACGTACATCTGTGAGTAGGTTTGAGCCAGCACTGAAGTTGCCGAAACCAGTTAGTGATAAAAATATCGGTAAAATTGCTCGTCGTCTTGGTAATCTCCGAGATTTAGATGTACTTAAAGAAACTTTAGAAAATGATTACAAACCAAATTTACCTAATAAAGAACAGAAATATTTGCAAACCGCTTTCGATGCTTTAGCTAAACAACGTGAACAGGCCCTATCTACGGTGGAGACAACATTAAAAGATGAATCTTATAAGTCCCTCAAACAAGCAATGGAAGAGTGGTTAGAAGAACCAAGCTATGAAGAATTAGCCTCAATTACGATTCAGCAAGTTCTACCAGATTTATTGTTACCAGAAGTAAGTAAGTTCTTGCTACATCCGGGTTGGCTAGTTGGAACCCAAATTGTAGGTTCGGAGTTAAAGGTTCAAACAGACTGGGAAGCAAAAAAGGTAGAACAACAATTAACTACTAAAGGTGAAACTCTTCATAGTTTACGCAAACAAGCTAAACGTGTACGCTACCAGATGGAATTGTTTTCTGAGCTATACAGTGAGAATTACGCGGCTTATATTGCAGATGTAAAAAGTATCCAAGACATTTTGGGTGAAATGCAAGATAGTGTAGTTTTAACTGAATGGCTTGAGGATATTTTTAAGTCAGATATGCACACTCATCTGGGTGAGTTAACTAAGTTGTTAGCAAAAAATCGTTATAAATTGTGGCAGCAGTGGCAACCATTGCAGGAGCGGTATTTAAAAGTTGAAACTAGGCATGGCTTTCATTTAACAATACTGCATCCCGCGGAATCTCAAGTGTATAGTAAAGGTGAGGCTAGCGGGCAGACAATTGGATAGGAGCCTCAAGGGACAAAACATAAACACTGCTTTGCGGAATCTGCACAACACGGGTATTTTCTGCAGAACGTAAGCCAGAAATCAACCCAATAGCGCTTCCTAGCATAGCTCCTCGGTCAAACTGATCGGGATCACCTTGGCTCAAAAAACCCAAGGTACTCCCAGTAATTCGGCCCCAAACAGAACCGTTTTCTATGGCTTTGTCATTAGCTCGTTTATGAGTAATGGTAGTGCCAGGAATCATTTGACTTAATGCTTGAATTGAGACAATTCGACCATTAAGTACCAATGACTGTGCCACGATTTTAGCGCCCCCATCATTGGGTTTTAAGACAATGCTAACCGGAGTATTTTCCGACGCGATAACATTACCTCGACTATCTTTAATAGCACTAGCTAAAGGAACCGTTAAGGGATAATCTTTCTTTTGTCCAACATCTACCGTAACGGAAGCGGGAAATGAAACGATAATTGCTGTATCTTGAGGAATGGTAATTGATTCAACGACTGCTTGAGGCTGCACAGTAGGTTGAAGTGTTGCAGTAGGAACTGGTTGAGCTATAACTGGCAGTGTAACGGAACTCAACAAAGATATAGAACAAGCAAGACTCAACAACATTTGCGTTTTCATGAGAGTTTATCCTTTTGATGTGAGTGGGGTTTTCAAGTTTTATCGCTTCACTCAATCAATAGGTTTAGGGTTATTGTTTTATGCAGTCTGATTTCAGAAAAACACTAAATTTTTTGCCCCCCATAAATAGTAGAAAAATAAGAAAACCACAGATACACACTTGTGCATCTGTGGTGAGACTTTAGGGAGAGAAAGAGTTATCAACGATGTAACAGCTAATACCATCCCGAACCTTCGCGGGTGAACCAAGAATCGTTAAAGTCAGGATGTATATTATCTAAGTAGGTCTAAGTAGGGATTATAGGCTGGAAAATCGGAGAATTTTGAGCCGTCTTGCACACGAATGTTGACATTCTGGCAACTCCCTTCTATTTCAATTGTGATATTTTCATTGCGATCGCCCGTCTGTTGCCAAGCTTGTTCTGGAAGAACAGGCTCCCCCAAAGCTCCGCTTTGAGACAAACGCACGCAGTGCGGTTGGGTAACAGGGCGCGCTACGCGATCGCTAGGAGTTTGCCGCAAGAGACTATCTCTGATGATACGTCGATCCCTGTCTACTTCTTGTCTATCTTGGGGAATACAACGCACTCTCATCAATGAGTTGTCAGTGGGATTATCTAGAAGGTAAGGAAGGATTTGAGAGCCACGAATTGTCCGCGAAGGATTTGTCTGCAATGGACTTTGTGCGTTTGCTAAAGATGCTACAGACAACAACACAATTGTACTCAGGGTGATAATACTCGCTCCATCTGGGCTTTTCATACGTTTCCTGAGAATAAATCAAGCAATTGCCGGGGTATTGACCCCAGCGTTAAATAAATTAGGACTTACGCACTGAAGTCTGAAACCCTGATCCCCCCTAACCCCCCTTAAAAAAGGGGGAACGTCTAAAGCCACGCCACTGAGGGAGTCGCTTAACCCGCAAGGGCGCAGGGCTGCCCCTTTCTAAGGGGGTTGGGGGATCTGAGCGCGTAAGTTCTGTAAATTTAAAACTCAAAATGTCTCTTAATTATTTTGAATTTTGAATTGGTACTATTTATCGTCTAACAGTTGATTGACCTGCTGCCCCCGACGACCAGTTTTGATTTCGTAGCGACGGGTGAGGTTGTCTTCGTAATTCATATCTCTAGCAGCAGCAGAGTTAACGAAAGCATCACAATTCTTACCCTGAACTACTGTGGATGAATTACTGCTGTTTTCCTCATTGCGGTTATTGCGGTTATCTTTGGAGTCGCTATTATTTTGGCTACCTTGGCTTGCACCGCTACCACTGACACCAATACCAAAGATACTCACACCACCTCCACCGCCATCATTGTGGCTGCGGGAAGAACTAGAACGAGTGCTAGTAGAAGTTGCTAAGGCAAGTTTGCTAGAACTGCTGCGAGTGTTGCTCCCTAGGCCAACATCACTACACAAAGCACGTGGGTCATTTGCTAGAGTTTTTGGGTCAACCCAAGATTGATGGTCGCCTAATCCCTGGATTTCGGTATTACCAACAGAATTACTGGGTGCGCTAGGAACAGGAGTGCGAGGAGTGCCATTACCTACAACTGCTCCGGGGATGACATTACCAGGTTTAAAAATTTCAGTCGGCTTGATATCAAAAGGCCCTGCAAAAGCTGGTAGCGTTGAGGTCAAAAGTGCAGTAGCTGCGAGCAAAGAGCTAGTTAAGTGACGAAATTTCATGGTCATTCTCCTAAAGAATAAGTGTTTTTGTATATCGGGCTTTAACCCTTCACTTACTCAATAGGTTGACCTCTATTTATTTATGCACCCTCTGAGTTAAGAGTGCTGAGTGCTGAGTGGTGAGTAGTGAGTGCTGAGGGGTAGTGCTGAGTAAAAATACTAGTCCCCAGTCGCTAGTACCAAGTCCCTAGTACCCAATCCTCAATAACCATCTACAGACCAATGAGGAGGATCATTACTCAACTTATATACTCCATACGTGCTACCTACTGTCCACAAAGCCCTATTGAGTGCAGCATTGGCTGGGTTACCTATAGTCAGCATTCTGCCATTAGCATCTTTAATAGTAATATTTCCATTCCAAGTAACATTCCAATCGATCGCCAGTCTTTGAATATGGCGAGAATTTAAGGAAACAGGATTGCCGCCAACACCATAAGCTTCTACCATATCTTTGGCAGCTTGTAGCGAGCCAGCATTAGTATAATGCTCCCACTCAATATCAACGCTGGCCATGCTTGGTACATATTTTGGGGCAATATCTCGTCTATCAATTCTGGCGGCGTAGTGCATCAGATAAGCACGTTCTTTCGGACGATGGGTAGCAGTCACAATGACTTGGCATCCGGCATCAATTAGCGCTTTTTGAAAGGATTCTACACATTGACGAAATGGTGAAGCTAAGTCAGCAATCGACCTACTTGTAGGAAAACTATCAACCCAATGGGGGCCACTAAGGCGAAATCTCTGGATTTTTGCATAACCATTTAGAATATCCAATGCTGACGTTAAATCTTCTCCTAGTTTCTGCTTAGTCGCATTACTCAACGCCTCTTGCAATTCGCTACGCAGACGTACATCCCTTTTTTTATAAGCTTCGGCTAAACCTTTACTACTTGTATAACCAAAGTCTCCATCTACTTTTAAAGGAGGACTTAGTTGTGCGCTTTTATTTAGTGATGCTTGCAAATCCTTAACCTCTGCTTCCCCAAAACCAAGGTAACTTAGCAATGTATTAGCAGAGAGATTAGGAAGTCTAAAAATTAAACCTTGATTCAAAGCTTTGGCATAAGTCGCATTACCAACTATACCATCAGCAGTTAAGCCATTTCTTTGTTGATAGCTGCGGGTTGCTTGATCAGTCTGTTTACCAAAGTCCCCATCAACAACATCAATGGGAAATTCGACACCTTTCAAAAAGCTTTGCCAAGCACGAACAATCGGCCCCTCGGAACCAATTTTGATTACTGGTAATTTGAGAATATTGACATTAAAAGCCATATTTTTCTCCTAATCGTAAATTCATAGACTTCTTGCAGAAGTTTGAGAAATCTCAAACAGTAAAACTGCTTTTTTTCTTACTCTATTTGTGCAAGGTGTCTAGTGATTAGCACGCTATGAGACTAAAATAATAAAATTGCCAATCAAGCTTATTTAGTTTTTTGCATGATTGGCAATTACAAAATTTACCGTAACAGACTCTGTACTAGTTATTAATAGCCCATAACTAACCAATTAATTTCTGCCAGGAAGCAGGGCCAATAATTCCATCGGCAACTAAACCAGCTTGCTTTTGAAAGTTTTTTACTATCAACTCTGTCTGTGGCCCATAGACACCATCGACTTCAACACCTAAACGGTATTGTAAGTACCGAATTACTGGGCCACCAGCGTGATTTGGTCGAATGATTCGTTTGGCTAAAATGAGATTAATTGCATCCCATGTAGCTTTGTCAGCAGTTCCAGTTTCTGGAACCCCAGCAATTTCTTGAAACTTTGCTACCGCAGAGGTGGTGGCATTGCCTGCTAGGTTATCTTCTACTAAAGGCTTACCATTTTTATCAGTTATTTTCAACCGATTCAAGGCTTTTTGCAGCCTGAGAATAGTGGTATCTATATTATGCTCTTCATCTGGTACTGGGTTTACAGGAACAGTTGGTAATTTACCTGTTAAGCCTTTAACAATTGCATTGGCGATCGCTTCCGGGTTATAAAGACTCATATCTTTTTGCGAATCTAGGAAGCAACTTTCTACAAGAATCGCAGGCATATTTGTATTTCTTAGGACAAATAAGTGGGAACCACTCTTAACACCACGATTAAAAAATCCTAATTTAACGATTTCATCTAACACAGGTTTAGCAATTTTCCTGCTGGTGTCGCTACCAGCAAATACTTCTGTGCCATTTGCTTGTCGGTTAAAGCTATTAAAATGAATAGAAACAAATACATCAACTTTGTTGGCATTAGCTTTATCACATCTTTTAGCAAGTGATTCGCCGACTTTACTAGCTCTATCTGGTTTACATGGTATGACTTCGTGCCCTAAAGCTTTTAGCTTTGTAATAACTCTATTTCCTACGTCTAAAGTTAAGTTATCCTCGAATTTGATTCCTCTAGCTCCAGTGTCTGGAGGGCAATTATGCCCAATATCAATTCCAAATTTCATTTTTTTAGCCTCCGCTTATTTTCATAATAGATTAAATTTTCGGCAAGTTTTTCTAGCTCACTTTTATCATTTCAAAAACAGAAAAATAAAGTTTCTATTCTAACAATTTATTAGCTTTTATATCTAGTTAAATTGCTATACATCTACTTACCTCTATTCTGAACCGAAAAAATGCCATCACTAGCAAAGCTTTATAACACAAAGCTCGCTATTTGGCTCTAAGATAAATTATAAAATAAGTATAAATAAATAACTTAAACATAAAGTCTATTAATTATAACAAAACTTTTTAACTTCTATCTTTTAAATTAAGAGCCTTAACAATAGAGATTTATTTCTATTTGTCTATATATTAATTATCAATCAAACAAATTATTCGGTTTTTAGATTACTCTTCATCAAAATAGACACCTGTGACAAATCCACATAGTTTGATTTTAAACTCGAAAACATCGTTTAATGTGATAATTTCTTGGCAACCACGTAAACCTGTTAGGGCTGACGCAAAAATATTATTCGTTAAGGCAGGATGTAAGGGTATGGAGATGTAATGCTGTTGAACACTTACACACTCGTATACCTTAATACTCTACCCACCCAAACCTTTGATTTTTCCTTTTTATACGTAAGTCCTGGCAATACAGACGACATGGGTAAAATTTTAGCAACAGAAGATTATGAATGAGGGCAGTGATGAAATTAAAGTTAATTTTCCCAGCTTGACTGTTTGGAGGCACTGATTTCCCTACTACCCCGAAACACTGTCAATGTTATGGATATCTTTGAATATTTTGAGCAGTTTGCCAAAAAGAAATTAATCATCACTGTAGATAGATATTCCACAATCAGCCGGAAAGCTTGTTTAAGATCGAAGTAAAGAAATATTTCGTAGCTTACGGGCATGAAACGCATCGTCTTGATTGCTGGGTTTGAATCGTTTAACGCTGACTTATATAGAAAAGCAGCTTTTGTGGCTAACTCTCGCTGTTCTGAGTTGGACATTCGGGTGTTTAGCGATCGCGATATTACCACCAAGCGCCAGGAAGTAGAAGCAGCACTACAAGACGCTGATGTATTTTTTGGCAGCTTGCTATTTGATTATGACCAAGTTTTATGGTTGCGCGATCGCCTGACGCAAATTCCCATCCGTCTGGTGTTCGAGTCAGCTTTGGAATTGATGAGTTTAACGAAGCTGGGTGACTTTGCCATTGGCGATAAACCCAAAGGTATGCCAAAGCCAGTTAAATTCATTCTTGATAAATTTAGTAATGGAAGAGAAGAAGACAAACTCGCTGGTTATATTAGCTTTTTAAAGGTAGGGCCGAAACTACTGAAATATATACCAGTGCAAAAAGTCCAAGACTTACGCAACTGGTTAATTATCTATGGTTACTGGAATGCTGGCGGGCCAGAAAACGTCGCCTCATTATTCTGGACACTGGCGGAAAAATATTTGGGGCTAAAAGTTGGCGATATCCCCGCACCTGTTGAGACTCCCAACATGGGGCTATTGCATCCAGACTATCAAGGATTTTTTGAATCACCCCGCGAGTATTTGGAATGGTATCAGCAGAGGAAGGACGCGGGGACAAGGGGACACGGGGACAAGGGGAATCAAGAGGACACGGGGACAAGGGGACACGGGGACAAGGGGAATGTAAATGGAAATTTCTCCGCGTCACCCCGTCTCTCAATCTCCGCGTCAGTCACTCATCCAGTTGTGGGAATTCTGCTGTATCGCAAACACGTTATTACCAAACAACAATATATTCCCCAACTAATTCGCCGTTTTGAAGCAGCTGGGTTAATTCCTTTACCGATTTTCATCAACGGTGTGGAAGGACACGTAGCTGTCAGAGATTGGATGACAACCGACTACGAACTTCAGCAAAGACAAGTTGGTAATATCGAAACTCCCTCACTTTCCCAAGAAGCCGTGAAGGTGGATGCTGTTGTTTCCACAATTGGTTTTCCTTTAGTGGGTGGCCCTGCTGGTTCAATGGAAGCAGGACGTCAGGTAGAAGTAGCAAAACGCATCCTCACTGCCAAAAATGTACCTTACTTCGTTGCTGCACCACTGCTAATACAAGATATTCACTCTTGGACACGCCAGGGTATCGGCGGCTTGCAAAGTGTGGTGTTGTACGCTTTACCAGAACTGGATGGGGCAATTGATACTGTTCCCCTTGGTGGTTTGGTGGGAGAAGATATTTATTTGGTTCCCGAACGAGTGCAGCGCTTGATTGGCAGGGTGAAAAGCTGGGTAGCTTTGCGGCAAAAACCTGCATCTGAACGCAAAATAGCAATTATTATGTATGGCTTCCCCCCTGGTTACGGTGCTGTGGGTACAGCTGCATTATTAAATGTGCCGCGTAGTCTCTTGAAGTTGCTTCACGCACTCAAAGACCAAGGTTACACCGTTGGGGATTTGCCTGATGATGGGGAAGAGTTGATTCGCTGGGTGAAGGAGGCGGATGAGGAGATCGGAACCACAGATGAACACAGATTAACACAGATGAAGCAAGGCATTAATCGGGATTCATCAGCGGTTAATACTGTCAATGTCCGGGATTTAGAAAAATGGTTGGGATATCTGCAAACATCTCGCGTTGAAAAACAATGGAAATCTCTCACGGGGACTGGGATTAAAACCTATGGTGATGAATTTCAAATTGGTGGTGTGCAGTTAGGAAATGTCTGGATAGGTGTGCAGCCACCTTTGGGTTTACAAGGCGACCCGATGCGGTTAATGTTTGAACGAGATTTAACTCCTCATCCTCAATACGCTGCTTTTTATAAATGGTTGCAAAATGAATTTGAAGCTGATGCTGTGGTTCATTTTGGAATGCACGGTACAGTGGAATGGTTACCTGGTTCGCCTTTGGGTAATACGGGTTATTCTTGGTCGGATATTTTGTTGGGAGATTTGCCTAATCTATATATATATGCGGCGAATAATCCTTCGGAGTCGATTTTGGCGAAGCGTCGCGGTTATGGGGTGTTAATTTCACATAATGTACCGCCTTATGGTCGTGCTGGTTTGTATAAGGAATTGGTAGCGTTGCGAGATTTAATTGCTGAGTATCGGGAAGACCCGAAAAAGAATTATGCACTGAAGGAAGCTATTTGTAAAAAGATTGTAGATACTGGTTTGGATGCAGATTGTCCGTTGGCGGATGCTAAGA
Source organism: Mojavia sp. (assembly GCF_059505145.1). Lineage (NCBI taxonomy): Bacteria > Bacillati > Cyanobacteriota > Cyanophyceae > Nostocales > Nostocaceae > Mojavia > Mojavia sp. Next base: position 13,598 of record NZ_JCACKA010000010.1, on the reverse strand, counting down.
AGTTGGGGATTCCTTTTAGTTATGAAAATGTGCGGATGTTTAGTGCCCATGCTTTTGATGATTATTTGGTGAAGTTGTATGAGTATTTGCAGGTTTTAGAAAGTCGGTTGTTTTCTTCTGGGTTGCATACTTTGGGGGAAGAACCAGATGAAGAGAGGTTGGCGGGGTATTTGGAGGCTTATTTTGGAAACGAACCGCAGAGGCGTGAAGGACGTGAAGGAGAAGAAATAAGAGATTTGTTGATGCAATCTACGGATGAGTTAACAAATCTATTAAGGGGTTTGAATGGGGAATATATTCCGCCTGCGCCTGGTGGTGATTTGTTACGGGATGGGCCTGGTGTGTTACCTACTGGTAGGAATATTCATGCTTTAGATCCCTACAGAATGCCTTCTCCTGCGGCTTATGAACGAGGACGAGAAATCGCTCAAAAAATTATTGCCCAGCATTTACAAGAACATGGGAAATACCCGGAAACTGTGGCGGTGATGTTATGGGGATTGGATGCGATTAAAACTAAGGGTGAATCGTTGGGTATTTTGTTGGAGTTAGTCGGTGCTGAACCTGTGAAGGAAGGAACAGGAAGAATTGTGCGTTATGAATTAAAACCTTTGGCCTCGCTGGGACATCCCCGAATTGATGTGTTAGGAAATCTATCGGGAATTTTCCGAGATAGTTTTGTGAATATCATCGAATTGTTGGATGATTTGTTTCAACGGGCTGCTGATGCTAAGGAACCGGAAGACCAAAATTTTATTAGAAAACACGCTTTAGCTTTAAAGGCGCAAGGTGTGGAGAATGTATCAGCGAGATTGTTTTCTAATCCTGCGGGAGATTTTGGTTCTTTGGTGAATGACCAAGTTGTTGATGGTAACTGGGAATCTGGCGAGGAGTTAGGTAATACCTGGCAAAGCCGCAATGTGTTTAGTTATGGGAGACAAGATAAAGGCCAAGCTAGACCAGAAGTGTTAAATACTTTGTTGAAAACAAGCGATCGCATTGTTCAAGAAATCGATTCGGTAGAATATGGTTTAACCGATATTCAGGAATATTACGCTAATACTGGTGGTTTGAAGAAGGCCGCAGAAAAGCAACGCGGTAAAAAGGTAACAACCAGTTTTGTAGAAAGTTTCTCGAAAGACACCACACCCCGCAACTTAGATGATTTACTGCGGATGGAATACCGCACAAAGTTGGTAAATCCCAAATGGGCCCAAGCAATGGCTAATCAAGGTTCTGGTGGTGCGTTTGAAATATCCCAACGGATGACAGCGTTAATTGGTTGGGGTGGTACTGCTGATTTTACTGATGATTGGGTATACGACCAAGCAGCAGATACTTATGCCTTAGATACAGAAATGGCGGAGAAATTACGCAAGGCGAATCCAGAAGCTTTTCGCAATATTGTAGGCAGAATGTTGGAAGCGCACGGGCGGGGTTTCTGGCAAACCGATCAAGAGAAGTTAGATAAATTACGCCAATTGTATGAATTAACGGATGAAGAGTTAGAGGGTGTGACAGTATAAGCAATTACTTGAAGGAAGAACCAAATAGAAAATGAATAATAAGAAAAATAAAAACTAATAACCCCTACGGTACAACCACCACAAGTCGTGGGAATGCTAACTCATGAACGCAAGTTATAAAACATGGGTAGGCTAAAGAAGGTTAATGCCATGCTGAAAGTTTCCGATTATATCATTAGCGAGCAAATTTACGCAAGTACAAGAACCTTGGTATACAAAGGCATTCGTGCAAGCGACCAAATACCTGTAGTTATAAAGGTCATGCAGAACGAATACCCTAGCTTTAGTGAAATTGTTCAGTTCCGCAATCAGTACACGATCGCCAAAAACCTGGACATCCCTGGCATTGTCCGACCCTATAGCCTGAAAAGGTACCACAATGGCTATGCCCTAGTCATGGAAGACTTTGGTGGTATTTCTTTGACTGCTTACGCCAGGGAGCAGCAAAGCACGGAAGATATACCAGATGAGGGGGAATCCCAAGCTAAACTTCAAACTCTAAAATCTCAAATTCCACTTACCGACTTTCTAGCGATCGCGATACAAATAGCGACAATCCTCGACGAACTCCATCGCGGAAGCGTCATTCATAAGGATCTCAAACCTGCCAATATTTTGATCGATCCCACCAGCCAGCAAGTGAAGTTGATTGATTTTAGCATTGCGTCGTTGCTGCCAAAAGAGACGCAAGCGATTCAGAACCCGAATGTGCTGGAAGGAACGCTCGCTTACCTGTCGCCCGAACAAACCGGACGGATGAATCGAGGCATCGACTATCGCAGCGATTTCTACTCTCTTGGTGTCACCTTCTACGAACTGCTGACTGGGCAGTTACCGTTCCAGTCCAGCGATGCGATGGAACTCATCCACTGTCATCTAGCAAAGCAGGCAGTGCCTGTATATCAAGTGAATCCTGCGGTGCCTCAAGTGCTATCAGAGATAGTGGCAAAGCTGATGGCGAAGAATGCCGAAGACCGCTATCAGAGTGCATTGGGATTAAGGCATGACTTGGAAATTTGCTTGTTGCAGTGGCAGGAAACGGGTCAGATTGAGTCGTTTGCTCTGGGACAACGGGACATTTGCGATCGCTTTCTCATCCCCGAAAAGCTCTATGGACGGGAAGCTGAAGTCAAAACCTTGCTGCAAGCATTCGAGCGCGTCAGCAATGGTAAGACGGAAATGCTGCTGGTTGCCGGATTTTCGGGCATTGGCAAAACGGCTGTCGTCAAAGAGGTACATAAGCCGATTGTGCGTCAGCATGGCTACTTTATCAAAGGCAAGTATGACCAGTTTGGGCGCAACATTCCATTAGCCGCTTTTGTACAGGCATTCCGGGATTTAATCGGACAACTGCTCAGTGAAAGTGATATTCAACTGGAGCAGTGGAGGACGAAGATTCTCGATGCCGTCGGGGAAAACGCTCAAGTTCTGATTGAGGTGATTCCAGAACTAGAGCGCATCATCGGACATGTGCCGACTGTACCGGAACTTTCTGGTAGTGCGGCTCAGAATCGCTTCAATTTGGTGTTCCAGAAGTTTGCCCAGGTGTTTACCAGAGTGGAGCATCCGCTAGTGCTGTTTTTGGACGATCTGCAATGGGCGGACTCAGCATCACTCAAGTTGCTGCAACTGCTAATGACGGATGCAGGACATCTACTGGTAATTGGAGCGTATCGAGACAATGAGGTGAACCCGGCACATCCCTTGATGCTAACGCTGGCTGAGATCGAAAAAACAGGCGCGATCGTCAATACAATTACCCTGGCTCCCCTACAGCAAGCGAATCTCAACCACTTAGTTGCGGATACACTCAGTTGCTCGACTTCTTTTGCGCGTCCGTTAACCGAGTTAGCGTATCAAAAAACGAAAGGTAATCCCTTCTTTGCCACACAATTTCTCAAATCGCTACACGAAGATGGACTGATTGCGTTTGATTTTGAGGTGCGTCATTGGCAGTGCGATCTTGCTAAGGTAAAAGCACTGGCACTGACTGATGATGTAGTGGAGTTCATGGGGTTGCAGTTGCAAAAACTGCCTCAAAACACTCAGGAAGTACTGAAGCTAGCTGCCTGTATTGGCAACTCTTTTGATTTAGCAACGCTGGCAATTGTCCGCGAGAAATCCCAAACAGAAACCGCCGCCGATTTGTGGAGAGCCTTACAGGAAGGATTAATTCTGCCTGTAAGCGAAGTTTATAAGTTTTACCAGGGAGATACTCATCAAGAAACTCAACTACCAACGGTAGAGAATCAGCGAGCTAAGTATCGGTTTTTGCACGATCGCGTCCAACAAGCCGCCTATTCCCTGATTTGTGATGACCACAAGCAAGCCACTCACCTCAAAATCGGACAACTACTGCTGCACGCAACTTCTGACACAGAACAGGAAGAGAAATTATTCGATATTATCGGGCATTTGAATTTAGGCAGACAGTTGCTCACCCAACCTCAGGAGCGAGCTGATTTAGCCGAGTTCAATCTCAACGCGGGACGGAAAGCGAGGACATCGACTGCTTACGCCGCAGCGCTTGAGTTTACCAACGTGGGTATTGGCTTGCTCAAGGCAGACTGTTGGCAGACTCAGTATGACTTGGCATTGGCACTGCATGAGACAGCCGCAGAAGTTGCATATCTGAGCGGTGAGTTTGAGCAGATGGAACAGGCGATTGAGACTGTCATTCACTGCGCTAAAACACGCCTCGATCGAGTCAAAGTTTATAAAACTAAAATTGAAGCGCAGGTATCGCATAACAACTTGCCAGAGGCAATCTCAACAGCGCGACACATTCTCAAACTATTTGGCGTAATCTTTCCAGAAAATCCAACTCCAGATGATATTCAATACACTATTCAAGAAATTTCCCAATTAATTGCTGCTAGAAATATCGAAGATTTAATTCACCTGCCTGTGATGACAGATGCAGAGCAACTGGCAATTATGCAAATCTCATCCAGTGTCATCGTAGCGTCTTTTGTATCAGGCTCTCCATTATTCCCGTTGATTGTTGGCTTACAAGTCAAATTGTCAATTGTGTCGGGAAATACTCCCCTTTCAGCCTTTAGCTATGCTTGTTACGGGATTGTCTTGGTGATGATTTTACAAGATATCCATAGGGCTTATCAGTTTGGGCAGCTAGCCCTAAACATTGTCTCAAAATTTGACGTCAGAGACGATAAACCGAATACGTTTTCAGCACTCGGATTGTTCATTATTCATGGTAAATCCCATATTCGAGAAACGCTGTCTGTTTTCAAAGAAGGCTATCATGCTGCTCTAGAAGTGGGAAACCTGGGGTTTGCAGGATATAATGCTCACGGATTTTGCCTCAATTCCTATTGGAGCAGTCAACCACTAATCACCTTAGAGCCAAAAGTCCGGGCTTACGCTTGTGCGCTGTTCAGCCTCAAGGAAATCACTTCGTTGAACTATTGCCACATTTACTGGCAAACCATATTAAATTTAGTTGGCAACACAGCCCATCCCTGTGTTCTCTCAGGCGAAGCCATGCAAGAGGAGGAATTACTGTCCCGGCTGTTAGGCTCTAATGACCAATTTGGGCTGTATTTCTTTTACCTGCATAAATTTACCCTGTGCTTCTTACTGGGAGATGTTGCTCAAGCTTTGGAAAACGCAGCCCAGACAAAACAATATTTCATGGCAGGCGCTGGCACTGTTGGCGAACCTGTACTTTATTTCTATGACTCGCTGGCTGCTCTTGCTAGCTATTGTGACAGTTGTGTTGAGCAAGAAACTCTACTTCAGCGTGTTGCTGAGAATCAGGCGAAATTGCACCACTGGGCGCACAATGCTCCAATGAATTACCTGGATAAGTGGTATTTAGTCGAGGCAGAACGACATCGGGTATTGGGCAACAAAGCAGAAGCAATCGAGCATTACGATCGCGCGATCGCCCTTGCCCAAGAAAATGAATACCTCAACGAAGAAGCCCTTGCCAACGAACTTGCCGCCAAATTCTACCTAGCATGGGGTAAAGAAAAGATTGCTCAAGACTATCTGCTCAACGCCTACTACGCCTATAGCCGTTGGGGAGCCAAAGCCAAAGTAAACGACTTAGAACAATGCTATCCCCGACTGCTTGCCCCCATCCTGCAACAGCAACAAACCCAATTCAAAACCGGTGAAACGATCCTTTCCTTCAATAGTACATCCGCAACCTCACACAGCAGTAGTATTTCAACTGTGCTGGATTTAGCCACCATTCTCACAGCCTCCCAGACACTTTCTCGTGAAATTGAACTAGAGAAGTTGCTTTCTACCTTGCTGCAAATTGTGATTGAAAATGCTGGGGCTTCTAAGTGTGTATTCTTACTGGTCAAAGATGATAGTTTAGTGGTTGAGGCAATTGCTTTTAGCACGCCTGGGGCGAACACCCAACTTGAACCCCCAGGCAACCTAGTTTCTATCCTTCCATCCGTTCCGGTAAATGCCAGCCAAGAAATTCCCCAAACCTTAATTAATACAGTTAAGCGAACTCTGTCACCTGCTGTAATTACTGATGCCAGCGTTGATATCAAATTTGCTACTGACCCTTATATTCTCCAAAAACAGCCAAAAAGTATTCTGTGCAGCCCCATCCTCAACCAAGGTAAACTGATTGGCATCCTGTATTTAGAAAATCACCTAACAGTAGGAGCGTTTACAACTGATAGGGTGGAACTACTTAATCTGTTAGTTTCCCAAGCAGCAATATCTTTAGAAAATGCTCGTCTCTACCAAAAAGCACAAAATTATACTCAACAACTAGAAAAATCATTAGAAGACCTCAAACAAGCACAACTGCAACTAGTACAAAGCGAAAAAATGTCAGCCTTGGGGAACTTAATTGCAGGTGTGGCACACGAAATTAACAACCCCATTGGATTTATTGCTGGTAATATCGAACCAGCTTTAAACTATGTAAAAGATGTGTTTGGTGTGGTTGATTTATATCAAGAAAAATTCCCCAACCCAGGCACAGAAATTGAAGATGAAATCGAAACTATCGACCTAGATTATATACGTTCAGATTTACCTAAATTGCTTTCTTCCATGAAACAAGGAGTGCAACGCATTCGCAGTATATCAAACAGTTTGCGTACCTTCTCTAGGGCAGATACGGAAGATAAAGTAGCCTTTAACATCCATGATGGCATTGACAGCACCATCCTTATCCTCAAACACCGCCTCAAAGCCAATGAAAATTGTTCGGCAATTGAAGTAGTTAAAGACTACGGAAACATACCACAAGTTCAGTGTTTTCCTGGGCAACTCAATCAGGTATTTATGAACCTGCTTGCCAATGCTATTGATGCCTTGGAAGAGTCAAACATAGGACGCAGCATAGAAGAAATTCAAGCCAGACCCAATCGCATTACAGTCAAAACCTCAATGAGTGAGGACACAAAGCAAGTAGTAATAAGTATCAAAGATAACGGAATGGGTATGACTGAAGAAGTTAAGCAACGTATTTTTGACCATCTGTTTACTACTAAAACTGTTGGCAAAGGTACAGGGTTGGGGTTAGCGATCGCTCGTCAAATTGTTGTGGAAAAACACGGTGGAACTATTAATGTGAGTTCAACAGTGGGAGAAGGAGCAGAGTTTGCGATTAACATTCCACTTTAGCTATAACAGGCTTCTGCCCCGCACTTTACCGGAGGTAATACCAAAACGGCAACGGACTCGACAATATTATTATCAACGCCAGCGGACTCGACGACATTATTATAGACGAGACGCTATCGTTAACCATATCGTCATGGAGAATGGGCACTTGTGCGCGATCGTCATGGACGATTAATGTATGAGTGGCAGCGTTATTAGTAAACTTTACACCCAATTTTCCCAAGGAATCTTTGTGCGTAAATCCTAATCTACGCAGACTTGTTCGAGATAAGACTTACACAAAAAACCTCTCAAACTCCATTTCTCCGTGTCACGCCAGTTACTACAACAGGGAGACAGCCGCGTGGTGAGGCAGCGCGGTGTGGGAGAGGTTCATCGAACTCACGTTTAGTTAGTAAATAGGAACTAAGGACTGCGGATAGGGCAATAAGTATTGCCATGCTTTGTCGTGCCGATGATTTCTCTGCCTTTTGACTGGTTTCTATCTATCGATTTTGCGTAAATATTCTATCTTTTTGTAGTGCCCTATCTCAGACTTAACTATATAACCTGAATAGAGACACAAGCAGAACAACTCAATTTTTTTACTTTGGAGATTAATTTACTTTTTTCCATAACAAATACCAAACTACAGCTATTACCACAAGAATTTAACTAATTTATCGAGGGTTTTTATGACTACTACAAATACCAATTTTTTAGAACAAGCTGTATCAAAATTCCAAAATTTAAATGTAGACGATCGCCTGACAGTGTTGGCATTACTTTATACTGAAGTTTCTGACGAAGTTCCTGCAATTACTCTCAATGATACCCCAAATGAAGGTAATGCCAATTTGGTTGGAGAAATTCAGAAATTACCCCAAGCAGAACAGCTATTAGCGTTGCGACAGTTGCTAAGTCAAGATGAAGTAGGTGAAAAGACTATTTCTACCCAAGAGTATGCCGCAATGGATGCTGATTCAAAATTGGCTTTTTGGTATCAGCTAGCCCAAAATTTAGGAACTTCAATCATCGGCGTGCCCGATGACTATATACCTTCTGAACAAGCAGCAGAAGTATTAGATTTACTTGACACACCAAACCTTGAAGCATTAGTAAATTTCTTGAAGCAAGTGTTGTAAAAATTTGAAGACCGAAGTTATCAATTTTGGATAAATAACCGTGGGTGAATTATAGGCTCACCCACAGATGGTTAATTTTTTGAAACTTATTTTTTGAAAACTTAATAGACATCAACTAGGTTGAGTCATTCTAAAAGCAAGTGATTGCTGCTGAGGTAACTTTGATAGTTTCAGCAAGATAAAAAATATTACTTAAACTTTACTTATTACCTCATGTATCTATGATTGAGAGACAATAAATATACAAGCAAAAAAAGGCAGAATAAAGCAACCTCTGGTTTTATCGCTTATTGAAAGCCTCAGATGTTTCTCAGATTCCTACAAGTGGAGGTAGAAAATGTTGCCCAATATTGTAGCTCCTGATCCTAGTACTTACGTTATCGTCAAAATTTCCATGCTGATTTTGGCGCTGTTAGTGTTGATGATTATATCTGCCGCCCCTGCCGTTTAGAAGAAGGCTTATCGTTTAGGCTCACGCAGAGATAAAGCAACGCTCTTGCTGAAATTTAGGGCAGAGATTTTGATGGGTCTTCCTCTGTTTTTCTTGATTTTCTAAACTCGCTAATCCTCTTTCCTTCTGCTCTGTAGCTTGAAAATAAAACTTCGACCATCAATGTAGATATTTCAATGCCCCATGCCCTATGCCCATTTTCATACTTGGCGGTGAAACTTTTTCATTAGGAGTGCCTTGTTTGTGCAAGCATTCCTAAAGCATAGTAGGTGAATACTTGGGAATAGCGATCGCATATTTAATAAAAAGACTTGCATAAGCACAAGAATTGGTGAAAAAATTGATCCGCGAGTAACCACAGGGCGTTCTCGTTTCGCAAGGAACGTAAGAGGAAATAGTGAAAGTTTTAGTTGTAGGGAATGGGGGGCGCGAACACGCTCTGGCGTGGAAATTACTGCAATCCAAGCAAATTGAACAAGTGATTTGCGTACCTGGAAATGGCGGTACGGCAATTATGGAACGTTGCCAAAACTTGCCTTTAGCAGTAGATGACTTTAAAGGAATCAGCCAATTTGCCTTGGAAAACGGCATCTCTCTGGTGGTAGTTGGGCCAGAAGTACCCCTGGCAAAGGGTATTACAGATTATCTCCAGTCACAAGGACTGATGGTATTTGGCCCTGTGCGATCTGGGGCGCAAATTGAGGCGAGTAAGGCTTGGGCTAAAGCCCTGATGCAAGAAGCGGGGATTCCCACAGCTAAGTCAGCAGTTTTTACCGAAGCAGCAGCAGCCAAATCTTATGTAAAAGCCCAAGGCGCACCAATTGTTGTCAAAGCAGATGGCTTGGCGGCTGGTAAAGGTGTCACTGTTGCTGAAACAGTAGAACAGGCACACAGTGCCATTGATGTGATGTTCCAAGGGCAGTTTGGCAGTGCTGGCGAATTTGTGGTGATTGAAGAATGTTTGATTGGGCAAGAAGTTTCGGTTTTAGCCTTAACTGATGGCTTAACAATTCGTCCTTTGCTACCAGCTCAGGATCATAAGCGGATTGGTGAAGGTGATACAGGGGAGAATACTGGCGGGATGGGAGCTTATGCCCCAGCACCCATTGCCACACCAGAGTTGATGGTAAGAATTCAACAAGAAGTCTTAGAAAGAGCGATCGCCACCTTAAGATCCAAGGGCATCGATTATCGAGGTGTACTTTACGCCGGATTGATGATTACACCAGACGGCAATTTTAAAGTTTTGGAATTTAACTGTCGGTTTGGCGATCCCGAAACACAGGTGATTCTGCCATTATTAGAAACACCTCTAGAAGAGTTGATCCTAGCCTGTGTAGAGCAACGCTTAGGGGAAATGCCGCCGATTGTTTGGAAACAGGGAGCAGCCGCCACCGTCGTCGCCGCTGCTGGGGGTTATCCTGGAGTATATGAGAAAGGCAAAGTAATTAGCGGAACTGAGCAAGCAACAACTGCGGGAGTAACTGTATTTCATGCAGGCACAAAGTTAAATGAGCAGCAAAAAGTAGTAACTGATGGTGGTCGAGTGTTAAATGTCACAGGAATAGGAGAAAATTTTGAGCAAGCGATCGCCCAAGCCTACGCTGGCATCAAATCTATCCACTTCGAGCAGATGTATTACCGTAGAGATATAGGTCATAGAGTGCTGAGGGCTGAGTCGTGAGTGCTGAGTAACAGGCAATAGGGAATAGGGAATAAGGAATAGGCAACAGTCATTAATTATTCTCCTTGTCCCCTTGTCCCCGTGTCCCCGTGTCCCCTCGTCCCCTTGTCCCCCTGCCCCCTGTCCCCTTCCCCGCTGCCCCTCTCCAACATGATTGTCAAATTAACTGTTAATTTTTTAGTTGTTGGGGTTTATTAATAAAACTACTAACAACTTTTATTTAAGATGCTGGCTCTTTTGAAAACAATTCGAGAAACGATCGCAAATTGGTGGTCAGATTTCACCCTCCAGACCAAGCTGTTGGCTGTTGCCACGTTGGTAGTTTCTTTAGTGATGAGCGGTTTAACCTTCTGGGCCGTGAATACGATTCAGCAGGATGCCCGGATGAATGACACCCGCTTTGGTCGTGACCTTGGGCTGCTGTTGGCTGCCAATGTTACCCCGCTAATTGCCGACCACAATCTCACTGAAGTTGCCCAATTTTCCCAACGCTTCTACAGCAGCACCTCTAGTGTGCGTTATATGCTCTATGCTGACGAAACTGGCAAAATCTTTTTTGGAATTCCTTTCTGGGAAACAGAGGTTAAAAACTCCCTAACAATTGAACGGCGGATACAACTGCCGGAAGATTACCCTGGTGATGGCGACAAGCCAATGGTGCGGCAACACATGACTCCAGATGGAGCTGTCACAGATGTGTTTGTGCCCCTAATCGTCAATAAAAAATATTTGGGTGTCTTGGCAATTGGCATTAACCCTAACCAAACTGCTGTTATATCCACCAATTTCACCCGCGATGTCACCATTGCAGTTTTTATCACAATTTGGGTAATGGTAATTTTGGCGGGAGTCATTAACGCTTTAACCATCACCAAGCCGATTAAAGAACTACTGGTGGGGGTGAAACAAATTGCTGCCGGGAATTTCAAACAGCGAATTGACTTGCCACTAGGAGGCGAACTAGGAGAGTTAATTTTAAGCTTTAATGACATGGCAGAGCGCCTGGAAACCTATGAAGAGCAAAATATTGAGGAACTAACAGCAGAAAAAGCCAAACTAGAAACATTGGTTTCGACGATCGCCGATGGTGCTGTGCTGATTGACAACAATATGCAGGTAATTTTAGTCAACCCCACAGCACAGCGAATTTTTGCTTGGGAAAATGAGAATGTTGTCGGTAGCAATGTTTTGTATCACTTGCCGCCAGCCGTGCAAATGGAAGTCACCCGTACTTTATACGAAATGGCCGCAGGTGAATGCGAAAGTGCCGAATTTCGGATTGCTTTGAACCAACCTACTAAACGCACTATCCGCATTCTCTTAACTACAGTTCTCAATCAACAACGAGAAAGCATCAAAGGTATTGCCATCACTGTGCAAGATATTACCCGCGAGGTCGAACTTAACGAAGCCAAAAGCCAATTTATCAGCAACGTTTCTCACGAACTGCGAACGCCCTTATTTAACATCAAATCTTTTATTGAAACTTTGCACGATTACGGCGAAGACTTGAGTGTAGAACAACGCCAGGATTTTTTACAAACTGTTAATCATGAAACCGATCGCCTGACACGCTTAGTTAATGATGTTTTGGATTTATCCAAACTAGAATCTGGCCGCAACTACAACTTTGATGGGCTAGATTTAGCGCAAGCGATCGAGCAAACCCTACGTACTTACCAACTTAATGCCAAGGATAAAGGCATTGAACTAATTCAAGAAGTTGCCCCCCAATTACCGCTAGTATTGGGTAACTATGATTTATTGCTACAAGTATTAGCTAATTTGGTTGGTAATGCTCTCAAATTTACTAAAGCTGGTGGTAAAGTAGCAATCCGCGCCTATCAACTCGACCGCAAGCATAACTCTCATTATCAGTCGCCTCCGGTGCGCGTAGAAATTTCTGATACTGGCATTGGTATTGCCTCAGAAGACCAACAAGCAATTTTTGACCGATTCTTCCGCGTAGAAAATCGCGTTCACACCCTAGAAGGCACAGGTTTAGGCCTATCAATTGTGAGAAATATCATGGAAAGGCATCGCGCTAAAGTCCACTTAGTGAGCGAAGTTGGGGTGGGCACTACTTTTTGGTTCGACTTAACCGTGTTTGAGGAAGAACCAGCACCCTTAGTTATTCAGGCAGCGAATGCAGTTTAAACCCCACTTGAAAGAGTGCTGAGTATTGAGTGCTGAGTGGTGAGTGGTGAGTTCTGAGTAATAATTTCTCCCCTTGTCCCTCAATGCCCAATCCCCAATCCCCAATCCCCAATCCCCAATCCCCAATGCCCAATGCCCAATGCCCAATCCCCAATCCCCAATGCCCTCCTATGATGTTGACAGTGCAATCAGCAAACAGATTAATAATAAACCCAGTAACAAAAGTAACCCTTGATTGCGCTTTATCCAGGTTTTTACAGTTACACCAAAGCTTTTAGTATAAGCCTGCTGTTGCAACTCTAATTTGCTCTCTTCCAGATTTTGATAAAGCGTACAGTCTTTGGCATGAGGACGTTGGGGAAAGTTGCAAGTGTCGTCAGCATGATAAGTGCAACTATCACACAGATATCCATCCCCGGTGGCACGGTGCAAGGGAATACCAGGATGACCGTAAGCTTTAAGAGTTGTGCGGCAATAAGGACAAGTAATAGCCTTATTATCAACTAGTTGATGGCAGCGGGGACAAGATACAGTAGCCACAGCCTAATGGTAAATAGGTAAACATTTTGATTTTAGCCATTTCTGAGGAGGAAGGGGCTGGGCATTGGGCATTGGGTATTAGGGATTGGGCATGGGGCATTGGGGATGCAGAGGGAGTGAATGACTGTATCAAAATTTTCGTGAAATGGTATCGATCTTCTAAAGAAGACTTTAGCTATTAGCCTCTGAATGAATTCTGAGGCGGTTGTTGGGACTAATGCAAGATTAATGACAGAACTTACGCACTCAGATCCCCCAACCCCTTTAAAAAGGGGCAGCCCTGCGCCCTTGCGGGTTAAGCGACTCCCTCAGTGGCGTGGCTTTAGACGTTCCCCCTTTTTTAAGGGGGGTTAGGGGGGATCAGGGTTTGAGACTTCAGTGCGTAAGTCCTAAATGAGTCTTTGAGGTGGATGAACGAGTCTTTGATACTCGTTAATGAAGCTTTGAGGGAGATGAACGAGTCTTTGATACTCGTTAATCAGTCTTTGAGG
>NZ_JCACKA010000009.1:0-7296 GCF_059505145.1 Mojavia sp. | reverse complement strand
TTCCGAATTTTAACTAACGCGAGTGAAGATGGGTTCTTTGGCCCGTCAGGGGATCAATTAACCCAAGCCATACTCATGCTGACTAAAGAGTTTGGGGAGTATGCAGATATTATGACGGCAGCGGCAATACTATCTTCGGAACAAATGATTAACCGACTGATGGGTGCTTCATTAAATCCCTGGATTAGAATAGCGTTCGGTCAGTTGTTCAGTTCTGCGGCTTCTGAAAAGACGGTGGCTGGGATTACAGCCACAGCGGGCTTAATGTTCACTCGTTTTATGGCGAAAAACACGCTAGGGTGTTTTGTGGGTAAAACTACCCTGCCGTTAGAAATTAAGCGAAAGCAAATGATTATTTTTGGGCTAGATCGTGAGCGTAGAGATGCAGTTGCGCCCTTAATGACGAGCATTTTACACATGACAATTGCGCGGAATATTGCTTCTAAACGAGTGGAGTCAGGCCCATTAATCGTTGTCTTAGACGAATTGCCGTCAATTTATCTGCCTGATTTATATAGATGGCTCAACGAGTCACGAAGTGAAGGGTTCTGCGGTATTCTAGGCTGGCAAAATATGGGGCAGTTGGAAAAGAACTACGGAAAAGAAGTAGCGAAAACTATCCTGGGTGCTTGTAGCACTAAGTTTGTATTCAATCCAGGGGAAAATGAATCAGCACAATTATTCTCCAGTTTTTTGGGAGATGAAGAAATTAAGTACAAGCATAAGAGTAGGTCAACTGGTGGCGGTAAACCGAGTACAACAACCAGCGAACAAGAAAAAACTAAAAAGCTGTTTGAAGCGGCACAATTTTTGAAATTACCATCAGGTAAATGTGTATTTATCAATCCGGCTTATGCCAATAAAGAGGAAGGCTCAGTGCCTTTGTTAAAAACGATTAAGATTCCCTCTTTTTTAGAGAATATTGAAAAATACAATCAACAAAAATGGCAAAAATTAGTAACGAATATGGCACTACATAGCACTCAAAAATATCCGACACAGCAAGACTTAGATATAAGAATAACAGAAGTAGATCGCCGCTTGCCAATCCCACAAGAACCAGTAGAAGCAGGAGTTGAAGCATTACCTGTTGATGGGATGAGATCCTTGCTGTAGGTATGAGGATGGAAGTGATAATTGTAGAATCTTCTCTTACAGATTTTCAAATTATTAATAAATTAGATACAAAGCAGCAAAGATTAATGGCAAATTTAGTAAATATTAGAGAGGCTACCCCGTACATTGTCAATGCTTTTAATAAGCGGTCTCAGATCAGACCAAGGCTTAAGAAGTTTGGCATATATGTCAAGCTGATATTTAAAGATATACAAAATTTATTTGCAGATGAATATTGTCAACAATTGTTGGCTAAATATTTGAAATATATAGGTTGGAACGATTTACAATATATAGCATTTATTAGTTATGGGTCGGATTATGCCCAAATAGAAATTATTTTAAATCGGGTAATATCTGGAACAAAAATTATAGACTTAAAGTGCTTAAAAGCAAGTAGAAGACAATATAAAATGCTGTACAGAGCCTACACTCAGATGTGTAAGTAGGTAAACGTCTCCTCCTGTGTGCTGAATTCTGACGATTAACTTTAAACAATTCCTATGTTTGATGAGCGGAGTGTTAATTTAACAAGTGATTACATCTTGTTCACAAGGCAGGATTTACAACAAACTCGTCAAATATGGAAAAAAGCAGTTGTTCCATTGATAGAAGCAGCAATGGAGCGGCTGCAATACGAGTGGGACAAGCAAGCGAAAATCGAGATCGGATATAATACATTCGTACTAAAAGAGGATGAGTCAGGAGCTTATGTGTGGTCAGAAATTGACCCATTGACTGACACCCAATGGCATGAGGAGGCTGATTCAGAACCAGAAGAATCAGCCCCCTCATCAACAGTGCAAGCAGAACAAACTTCCTCAAGCTCAACATTCCAAGCAGAAGAACAAACTCGCTCAAGCTCAACACCTCAAGCACAGACATTCCAGGAGAGTGAAGCGATCCCCATTTCTCCCCCAGAACATATAGATCCTGAACACTGGCATGAAATAGTAGTACAAAGTGCTGTTAATAGGGAGATTGCCGCCCGGAACTTCAAAAGCTTGCATTACGATTCGGTTGAAGGTGTGAACCAAGCTTGGGAATACTTGATGTATAGCTCCCGTCTTGAGCGACGTAACGATGGACGGCTGAAGAATATAAAGACATATTCTCATATTGAGCAAGGGGGTTGGTGGTGTAGCGCGGGTGTAGATCCGCGCTCATTCCCCGATCTCAAATCAGGAGAACTGCCAGTTCAAAAGCTTTGGGGGTGCTTGAAGCCAAATCAAAAAAGAGAAAAACCTGAGCAAAAGAACAACTCTCAAAGTTATTTTAAGTTCCTTCAAAACGATCAACAGTCTCACAGTCCTGCTGAACACTCGAATAAACAAAAGGAATTTATTAAATACGAGCATCCACCAAAAACACCATTGAGTATTTTCTTGCTGGATGTGCCAGATGATATTGCTAATTTAATTTATCAAAGGGCAGGCGTTACACCAAGCGAGTGCGATCGCCGAAGTGGATTTTGGTACTGTGTATGGAAACACGATGTACCGATTATTGTGACAGAGGGAGCTAAAAAAGCGGCAAGTTTGTTGTCACAGGGTCATGCAGCGATAGGATTACCAGGGATAAATGCTGGCTATCGGACGAAAGATGAGCAATCTAATCCGATTCCAATACAGTTACGTGAAGAATTTGCGATGTTTGCCACCCCTGGTAGAGACATCAAATTATGTTTTGACCACGATACAAAGCCAAAAACTATTGTCAATGTTCATAAAGCTTTATTAAAAACGGGATTATTACTGCAACGAGCCGGGGCTAATATTAGCGTGATTACCTTACCAGGGCCGGATAAAGGTGCGGATGATTTTATTGTCAACAATGGCAGCGAACAATTTCAGGCATTAATAGACCAAGCTCAATCTTTAAAGGAATGGTATAAAAACAATCCGCCGCCTGATTTGAGATTCTTAATCAAACTGAAAAATGGACAAGTTTTGAATCTGTATGAAAAGCTTCATGATGGAACTGTGACATCAAACCCGGCTAACTTAAAAGAAGAAGAAATTGTACAAGCTATTCCTCAAACTCCAGCCGAAGCAAAAGAACAGGGGAGTGCCTGTGTAGGGGAGCAAGGGGGATCTGAGCAACCCAGTCACCCAGTAGATGAGCAGAAAGAAAACGAATCGCACTTCTCCTGTGCCCCCCAGTCCCCTACGGAAGTTCATCAGCCCGTAACTGTTGCTTCTCAATACTGGGCTAGCCAGCAGAAAGTACCAAATTATGCGCTAACAATTCCGAGAAAATTTTTAATAGAAAAAGAAAATAAAGATATTGCTTTAACAGCCAAGCAACTTCTAGATAATTACGCAGTGGAATTAGACGATGGCAGCACGGTTTACAAGAGTGAAGCTTTTAGTGTGAGAAAATTTCGTGATACCTATAGCATTCACCGTGCTGATGGTGAGAAAAATAGTTATTTCTCGAATCCATTGATGCAGTTTGAGATTGATAAAAGAGGTACTACAGTAATTACCAAAAAACCGGAAAAAATGCTCATGGTAGAGCGTCAGGAATTCCTAAAGGTGAATGATAATTTCAAATCAGTAGAAAAGCTACCATCATTTTATGAAGATGCGATAACGCTAAAAAAACAACTAGGTTCTTTAGCCCCGCTAGGCACTCAAGCAGTGATTAAAAGGCTAGAAATAACCGAAGTATCTCAATTATTGATTTATTCCTTGAAAACTGCACATTCTCAACATCTACAAATAGGGAATTACCGAATTAAAACCCAAATAAATCAGTCTACTGGAGAATCCTTTGTTAAGCTGTTTAAAAAAGAAAATGATGGGTTAGACAGAGAAGCTGTAAAAATTAACTTAACAACAAATGAAGCCCTGATAATGAATATTGGACAGCAGGATCTAGAAAATCTCAAATTAATAGCTAAAAGAGTACAGCTAGAATATTTTCCATCACAACCTAGACCTAAAAATCGTCAAAAACGTAAGTTTAAAGATAGTGAAATTGAACTATAATTAATATCATTGATGCCCTACAGGTAAAACCTATGGAAGCAAATAAATCCTCAACATTAGATAAAATTAGAGCAATAAATCCAAGTGGCATCTCAGATAATATGATGATAGCGAGATTGGATCGGATACTAAATCAACCTACTACCCAACAAAAAGATTTATCAATAGATTCTCATCAAGAAACAGACCCCAATCGCCAACCCAAAGCACTCCAAGAATTAGGACAGCTATTATCTAAAGGGAACATTGAAGAATATAGACAACAGCTAAAAGCGCAATATATAAAGCAGTATTTAACCTCATTTGGTTTAGAACAATCGCAGTCACAACAATCTCAAACAAATCAAAAAATAATTACTCAACTTCAGCAATTTAAAGAACTTCAAAAAACTGTATTGCTGAATCCTGAACAAAATAATAATTTTTCTAGAAAGCCAGTTGAGTTAATCAATAATCTTAACGAACAGGCACAACATCAAGACCAAAATAGGAAGTCATTTATTAGGGCAGTTATAGATAAAATATTCACTAAGGGTAGAAGCCTGGGTAATCAAATTAGTGCATTTGAAAATGAGGGTTATAGAGCTTTACTTAAAGTTGAGAATACTAAGCAAATTCTCAGCATAGACCGTAAGCAACTACAACCAAACCAGCCCAATGCAGCTTTTAAAGCCGAAAAATTAGGGAATAGTGACTTTCAGATTTTACAAGACAATCTTTCAGAACAAGAGACTCAATATCTAGTCGCTGATAATCAGCAGTTACAGCAGCAATCACAGCGAATACAACTGCCACAAAAGCCCAATCAGCCGAAACGGGATCTCAAAAACAATGCCCCAGAAATTGATTAATTGAAGTATCCTATCTTTAAACCCAACACAAAACCAGAAACCAGCAATAAACGTTTTGCTGGTTTATTGATTTTTGTAAAGGGCAAGATAATTGCAGCTAAAAGTACGTAAAAAGCGGACTCCAAAAAATCAGTTTGAAGTGATGCGTAAGCTCTAACGATTAAGCAGATAAAGATGGCGAATTCTACAAAATCTTCGGCTTTATCTAGCACAGTTTTGGAACCGCGCATTTTCATATACCTAGTACAGGTCGGCAGAAATAAACCACCCATTCCAAATCAACAAAACTCTTACGCTATATCCCTTTTGACTTTTGACTTTTGACTTTTGACTTTTGACTTCCGCCTTGCGGTACTAGCTAGTTTGATTTTCTGATTTTAACTACACAACGCCCCAATAATCGATGATCTTTGCGACAAAATTCAATATCGGCTTGATTATCAGTAAACAGTTGTCGAGCTTGCCTACCTTCGGAAGATTTAGCCCAACCTAAAAGCTTGAGATCATTAGCAGTAACGTCAGTATTGCTAACGCCGACGTAGTTGGAGATGACATTCCAAGTAGTTAGAGAACCAAGTATTGCTCCAACAGCAATCATGCCGCCAAGAATGCCACCAATTGACCAAATCCCCAGCTTGATTTTGCCAATTTTTGGTGCTTCTACAGGCAAAGAAATCGTCGGCTTGAGTTTTGGAAGTTCTTCTTTAAGGCTAGTTTGTACAGCATCAGTAATAATAGCGTGTTGCATCACTTGTGCAGCTTTAGTGGCATCAGTGAGCTTTTTGTCGATCATTAAAGCCCCAGCTTCCATGAGTGCTTCCATCTGGGTAGGAAATTGAATCATCATCTCCTCAAAATTCCCTAGGATGCTCATAATTTGAAACATTGGATCGTTGGGGTCAAACCCGATTTCTTCTGAAAGCTCTCGAATTCGTTCAATTTCGGCTTCCGTGTACTTAGAAATCGTCATGATGATGCTCCTGCTGTTGGCGTATTTGTACCAGCCCCAAGTATTCGGAGGCTAAAGAATTGGATTGAATGGATTGATAAAAACTGTTAAGCCACCTGTAAGTGTATGCTCTGTAGACAGAAAAAATATTGATGTTATCCCTGACTTGTGAGTAAGGTAAGCCAATGCTTTCGATAGCCTCATAGCTGTACTTATTTAATCCATCCAAAGCAATATCACATCCACCCACATCTATGAGCTTGGGATAGCCTGAAGTTTGATAAAGTTTAAACATGAGGTCAAAGTGTTGGTTTTTAACGACCACATAATCAGCCTGATTTCCGGCAAAAGCCAGAAGTTGGGACAAATACTCAACACAATCTAATCGGTGTGAAATGGGTTGTACAAAAGTGAGCCGCCAGTCAACCTTGCCCAAGATTTTAAACAAATTTACTTTGTCGATGTAGTTGCAAATACCTTCTATGTGTTGTCCTGGCATATCAATAGCTAGAGCATCATAGCCATTGCGGAGTTCTTCAATGACCCAATCAGTACCTTCATTAAAATTGATGCTCTCAACTGGAACTAGACATTTATATGGTTCGAGCCTTTTACGGTTGTCGTGATCGTAAGCTCTCAATCGGTGTCCCAGAGAGCAAAACAAGTCAATTAACAAGCGCATTACTGTAGACTTGCCAACGCGAGAATCGCCCACAGTCATAATGAGGCGTTTAGGATTCGGACTGTAAGTTGACATCAGCTAGTCCCAGCGAGTGTTTAGCTGGCTCAATAGATTTTTTAAAGTTCTCCATCCATTTCTCAACTCGACCTTGAACAGACAGTTTTTTGCTCTGTTCTATACCCTTAGAAAAAGGTAAATTATTCTCATCGAGATAATCATAAGCGTGTGCAATCAAATCTGGCATATAAATTTCTGGGATTGGTTTGTTAACATTTTTGAGTTCTTTAACTAATGGAGTATTGTCATACCTTTCAAATCTATCTTTCTCTCCAAAGAACAAATTCTTGACAACAACGTAATCTACCTTATCCCCACAAAAATCGCGCAAATGAATAAATTGGTTAACCGAGTCCTTCGTGCGATTAATCACAGTGGCCATTGTGACTCTCATATCCAACTTCTTGCCTACCATTTTAAAGAAGCCCATTTCTGACTCAAAAGAGCGAAAGAACTGAATTGATTGGGGTGGCAATTCTAGCAAAAATAAAGATTTACTAGCAGGAGCGACAAGTTGCTCATCTTTTTCGGGTGAGTCAATTACATCTTGTCCAGATGGTTCAATTACATCTTTGTTGGGGGAATTAATCGCATCCTCCTCTGGTGGGTAAATTAAGTCTTTGAGTTGATCCAACAGAAAAATATCAG
>NZ_JCACKA010000008.1:0-7455 GCF_059505145.1 Mojavia sp. | reverse complement strand
TTTCCTTCTACATTTTCTCAGAAATGGTAAATCTTCCAAAACTGGATGCTCCCAAATGAAAAATGAAATCCCTAAAATTATTTATAATTTGATTGTCTGGGGAGTTATACAAATGCTGATTTTTGGGCTGAGTCTAGCTCTGAACCCTGGGCTGGTTTTTGGGTTACTTTATGGGCTGATTTTTGGGTTACTTTATGGGCTGATTAATGCTTTATTTGGTGAGAGAATAGAGTATAAACTTGAAAATATAGGTTTAATTAAGTCTAATATTTTTTTTAACATAACCATTATAAAATGGATGATTTATGGGCTGAGTCTAGGACTAATTTATGGGCTGATTAATATGCTAAATCCTGGGCTGAATCCTGAGATGATTAATGTGCTGATTAATGGGCCGATTCCTGCGCTGAGTCTAGGGCTGATTTCTGGTTTGATTTCTGGGTTGCTTGGAGATAAAATTAAAGCAATTGAAACCCTAAAATTTTCTTATCATAATTTCAAAAATGCGCTGATTTCTGGGCTGATTTTGGGACTAAGTGTAGGGCTGATTTATGGACTAAGTGTAGGGCTGATTTTTGAACTGAGTGTAGGGCTGAGTGTATGGCTGATTTCTGGGCTGATTTTTGGATTTCATGGATTAGAGATAGAAAATAAAACTATCCCTAATCAAGGTATTTGGCAATCTGCTAAAAATACAGTCAAATTATCAGCCTTGTTATTTTTACCTTCCATAATATTAGTCTTCTGGATTCGACTAAATTGGATTAAACTAACAATTCCAAAAAATAATATTGCCCCTCAAGATTTAATTCTTATGTTAAAGTATGGATTACTTTGGGGATTATTCGGAGGGATAGCTAGAAGTGGAACACCCGTTATTAAACACTTTACCCTACGCCTCGTCCTTTACTTCAACGGCTACATCCCCTGGAACTACGCGCGTTTCCTTGACTACTGCACTGAGCGTATGTTGCTCCAGCGTGTCGGCGGCCGCTATCGCTTCATTCACAAACTCCTACAAAACCACTTCGCCCAAATGGAGTTCAGGCGAGATTAAGAAAGAATTTGCATCTGTTAGCCTAAAAAACAAAGGTGATATTATTTACAATACAACGCTTAAGCCTGCCCAAACAAACCCATGCCAGACTCCCAAGAGCCAAAGACAGTCACCAATAATGACTTGCCTAATTCTCAGTTTGGCGGAGGACTGATTAATGCTGAGTCTGTAAAGGCAGAGCGTATAGGCGGCGATGTCTACAACATATATTTTGGGCATACACCAGTAGCAAGCAATCCAACTCCATCACTGAACCAACAGCAGCGATCGCCTACGGTAGATAACCATTTATTAGAAACAGACGCAAACATATATATCGCACGTCCGCCAATTGAAGACAAATGCTACAACGCAATTGTGCAGCCAGGGGCGTTAATCCGCATCAAAGCCCCTCAGAGAATGGGCAAAACTCTTTTGCTAGAGAAAATATTAGATTATGCCAGAGTGCATGATTATCAAACAGCAAAGCTCGATTTAAAACTAGCTGATGCTGAAAATCTGGCTAACTTAAAAACATTCTTACAATGGCTGTGCGTTGATGTTGCTGACAGCCTAGAGCTAGAACCCCAACTAGACAAACACTGGCAAGAAGTGTTTGGATTGAATAAAAACTGTACCCGCTATTTCCAAAAATATCTACTATCGGTTACAGATGCGCCCTTAGTTTTAGCGATCGACAACTTTGAGAGACTGTTTGATTATCCAGAGATTTTCCCTCAGTTCTGCTTACTGCTGCGGGGATGGTATGAAGCAGCCAAACAAGGTGACAAGATTGGTAACATCTGGAAGAAACTGCGCCTAGTCGTGGTTCACTCCACTGAATCCTACCCGTCTCTAGACACAAATCACTCCCCGTTTAATGTTGGGTTGGCCATTGAGTTACCCGAATTTAACAAGCAACAAGTATTAGACCTTGCCAAACAACAGGGTTTAGATATGCTTGGAGAACAGGGCTTAAATGGATTGATGGGGATGGTTGGGGGGCATCCTTACTTGGTACAGTCTGCGATCGCTCACCTCAAAAGCCAGCAGACAACGTTAGAAGAACTGTTGAGACTTGCCCCAACAGAAGAAGGGATTTTTAGTGACCACCTGCGACAACAACTGTGGCATTTACAACATAATCCCCAGCTTGAGACAGAGTATAAAAGAGTAGTAATGACAGATGCACCTATCAGGCTTGATACTGAAGTGGCATTTAAACTGCACAGCTTGGGCTTGGTCAAACTTGTTAGTAATGATTGCATTCCTAGTTGTGATTTGTATCGTCAGTATTTCTCAAATCGTTTGGGGTAGGTGAGTCATGGTTGACCAGTACATCTTTTCTGGAAGTCTACCTGAAAATGCCAGCACCTACGTTACCAGAGAAGCTGATGCCCAGTTGTATGAAGGGCTGAAGGCAGGAAAATTTTGTTACGTACTAAATTCTAGGCAGAGTGGTAAATCCAGTTTGCGTGTGCGAACCATGCAGCGATTGAGAGAGGAAGGTGTGCAGTGTGCAGCAGTTGACTTGTCTGCGGGTGGGATTCAGAATGTACCTCCTGAGCAATGGTATGCAGATTTAATTGACACGCTCATTGATAGTTTTGGGTTAGATGTAGACTTTGGCGATTGGTGGGAAACTAATCAATTAAACACATTGGTAACAAGATTTCGTAAGTTTCTGGAAGAAGTATTACTTGTTGAGGTTCAAGAGAATATTGTTATTTTTATTGATGAAATTGATAGCGTACTCAGCCTGAACTTTCCCACAGATGACTTTTTTGCACTGATTCGAGCCTGTTATAACAAGCGAGTTGATAATCCAGAATATAACCGTCTCACATTTTGTTTGCTAGGGGTAGCATCGCCTAGTAATTTGATTGAGGATAAACAGCGCACCCCGTTTAATATTGGTCAGGCTATCTCTCTCAAGGGTTTTCAGTTGCATGAAGTTGAACCATTAGAAAAGGGATTGTATGGTAAATTTAGTAGTCCCCAAACCATAATGCAAGAGATTTTGCAGTGGACTGGGGGGCAACCATTTCTGACTCAAAAGCTGTGTCAGTTTATGGTGGAAGAATCGGAGCAACTAAATTCTCGTTCAGTGGAGCAAGTTGTTAGGTTACGGATTATTGAAAATTGGGAATCTCAAGATGAGCCTGAGCATCTACGAACAATTCAAGACAGAATTTTACGAGATGAAAAAAGAACTGGACGCTTATTAGAACTTTACCAACAAATTTTAACTCAGGGTAAAATTAAATGTGATGATAGTCCTGAACAAATAGAAATACGATTATCAGGCTTAGTAGTAAAGCAAGATGAAAATTTAGTTATATATAATCAGATTTATAAATTTATTTTTAATCAAAACTGGATTTTAAATGAACTGACAAATCTACGCTCGCTATTTCATATAGAAGCAATAAATGCTTGGGAAAAATCTGGACGTAAAGACGAGTCTCGTCTATTAACAGGTCAAGCCCTAAAGGAGGTAGAAGCTTGGGCAAGAAATAAAGCTTTAAGCGATCAAGATACCAAATTTATTAATGCTAGCCGAGAATATGAAACTAACCTTGAAAGGCAAAAAAGGGAAATTGCAGAACAAGCAAATCAAATATTATCTAAAGCAAATAAAAAAGCTAAACGTTCAATTTACATTCTTCTTGGAGGAATATTTATTATATTTGGATTGGTATTTACTTTACTACAAAGAATAAAAGTAGCCAATGAAGCTACTAATTTAGAACAATCAGGAATTAATACACTAAGACAATTTGAATTTAACGAAATAGAAGCTTTGATCTCAGCTATAAATGATGGGCAAAATCTAAGGAAGCTCGTTGAAAAAAGTAGTTTTACTCATAAATACCCAACAGTTAAACCTTTATTAGCCTTACAAAAGATTTTAAGTAATATTCATGAGCAAAATCAATTTGCTTTAAACAATGATAAAATTAGAATTTTAAATATTACTTTCAGTTCTGGAAAAATTTACACGGTTACAGCAGAAGAAAATGGTAGTATTAAAATTTGGGAGCAACCAAAAAAGCTACTAATTACATTGCCTACATATCAATACCTAGAGATTAATAATGCAAGTTTTAGCCCAGACGGAAAAAAACTTTTAATTTTAAGTATAAAAAACAGGGAAGCAAAACTAGATTATTTTGATTTGTCAGGAAAGTTACTAAATACATCAACATATAATATTGAAAAAAATGAAAAGATGATTTGGAATATTAATTTTAGTCCAGATGGAGAGTTTATTGCTATCACTGGAGAAAATGGTGTTATAAGAATTTGGGATTTATCAAAAAAAACAGTTACTAGATTAAAGCCATTTAGTTTATCAAGTATTATCAATACTAGTTTCAGCTTAAATGGACAACATATTGCTACAGTTGAATATAATAATCAAGTAAAAATTTGGGATTTTTTAGGAAGACATAAACCTCGGATAATCACTGAAAGAGCTTTGAGCGTCAATTTTAGTCTAGATGGGCAACATATTATAACTGGAGGAAGAGATGGCAAAGTTAAAATATGGAATTTGCTAGGACAGCTAGTTGATAAATGGGAAACTAATCATTTTGGTGTCAAAATTTTAAGCTTCAGCCCTAATGGGAGGTTTCTTGCTACAACAGGATGGGAAGGTACAGTTAAAGTTTGGGATTATTCTTCAAGAAAGCAGCTTGTTGAACTAAAAACTCATCAAAGCAATATTACAAGTTTAGTGTTTAGCAGCGATAGTAAACGTATTGCCAGTATTGATCAACTTAATAATACTATTAAGGTTTGGAATTGGAATAAAGGAAACTCTTCAATAAAGCAATCATTTAAGTTAGACATCCCATCAAATCAATGCTTTAATGTTGCGAGTTTCAGTCAGGATAAAAACACTATTGCTTATTATAAGACCTATGATAATAAAACAGAGCATACTGTGATACTTTCAAATATTTTAGGAGACAAAATAGTTCATTTAAAAGGTTTCAACAATCAACCTATGAGTATAGGTTTTAATAGAGATGGTGAACGTATTGCAGTAATAGATTTTGGTGGTAACATTACTATTTGGGATCGTTTAGGAAATCGCTTAGAACAATGGAACAGTTTTACAGATAAATGGGATAGTAAATCAAATAAATGGATTACAAACTCTGATTTTAAATCTAAACATTTGCGAGATTTTATTGGTATTGGTATAAATTTTGTGCCAGATATATATAGTGATTCTCAAGTTGTTAGTAAAGTACATAATAACTCTCCAGCCAAGAAAAAAGGTATTCAAAAATGTGATACTATTTATGAAATTGATGGGCATTCTACTTCAAATATTAGTGTAAGTGTTTTAGAAAATGCAGTTAAGGGAGCAAAAGGCAAAGCTGTTAACTTTAAATTTATTAGACAAGGTAAAAATAATGTTCATCATACTATTATTAGAGATAAATTTTATCCTCTTAAAACGGATTTTGAAGTGCCAAATTTTTTGAATACATTAAGCATTAGTCCCAATGGAAGATTTGTTGCTGTCGCTTTAGATAAAGGAGTTATAAAGCTTTGGGATCTTACAAATAAGGAAAAAGAAGTTGAACTGAAAGTTAATAGTAAGTTAGATAACCAGAATTTAGATAAAAAGCCTCGCAATCGAATCACAAGTCTTAATTTTAGCCCTGATGGGAAATATCTTGTTGAGGCAAAAGAAAATGGAAGAATATATCTTTGGGAATGGAACTCTTCAAAATCTACTTTTGAGCTAGAAAAAAGCTGGAATAGTTACCAAACTATAATAAAAAATATTCGTTTTAGTCCTAACAATAAGCTTATTGCTACCACAGGAGGAAGAAGTACAATACTTTGGAGCATTTCAGGAGATTATATTACTCAATTGCAAGGTCATCAAGAAAATATCTTAGGTTTAGATTTCAGCAAAGATGCAAATCTTATTGTTACTGCTGGAGTTGATGGCAAAGTCATGCTTTGGACAGCTTTAGGACAGCAAATAGCTGAATATAATTATAAAAATCCTGTTTTGGGGGTTGGTTTAAGTTCTGACGGAAAAAGTTTTACTACAATAGAGTTAGATGGGACAGTACAAAGGCAATATATTCAAGAATTAGAGGAATTGCTTTTAAATAGTTGTCGCTGGCTCCAAGATTATTTTGTTACCCATCCAAAAGCCTCTAAAGTATGTAGCGAATAGTCATATTAATATTAAATAAATACTTGTAACAAAGCTCAATTTTGTGGTGTATACTTTTATGCCTTTGCTTAAAACTACTAGGCGACAAAAGCTAAAGAATGCAATCATTATTGGGGGTATTGAGTAATCAGCTGTTTAACTTCCACATCGCAATATATTCCCAACATTCTGCCAAAAATTTAAAACTCCCCCACCGGATACCGCCGCATCATCTCCGCAACTGCCACCGCCTCACCATCCGGCGTATACACAGTTCCCCCCGACATCGCAATCACAATCCTGTTTTTCCTCGCCCAATCAAACCAATTTTTCACGGCAGATTGAACTTGTGCAGACTCCGGCTTCCGTCCTTCCTTACAAGCTGCCACAAATACAGCTTCCGGTGATTTAATGCCTTTCCAAGTCCGTAACGCTTCCTTCAAGTAGGCGATCGCCCCTGGTACATTCTGCCAGCACCGCTTAACTGTGCGCCCAATCTCTGCATTAAGCCGAAACTGCGGGGTACAAGGTATTTCCCTCAACTGTTGCAGCACTTCCTGAACTTCCTGGTTGCTGGGCTGAATCGATTTTGCCATAGACTCTGAGGCGGAATAATCATCATCATCATCATCAATTAAGTCTATGCTTTGAAAATTTGACACAACCGGGGCGGCGGAAGAACGATCTTCACAAGCATCTGTCTCGGTAGTCGAGTCAACCAGTTCTATGTCTTCAACGAAGTGAGTAATTGGGGGTAACTCTAACTCTGCGGTTTGACAAGCCCCTTCCTGGCCGCAGTCCAAATTTTCGGCTTCCACTTCCTCACTTTTTTCAAGCTCAACAGCAGAGTGTTGCTGTGGCTTTGAAGCTTGAGTATGGTTTCTGTGGTGTTGTTCTATAGTGAACGCCGAATGTTCAGTTTTGCACTTGCCAAGTTCAAGTAGCCTATTCAGTGTCTCAAAGTTTAATTTATACTGCCATGTCCGATCCTGACCATTGCCTGGGTTCTTCTGCTTGGAGATAATACCCATCTCGTCAAGTAGTGTGATCGCACTCCTGATTACATGAAGACTATGCTCACCCATTAGGTCAGCATAAATCCGTTTCAGTGGTTGGTAAATCCAAGCAGTACGGTGGTTCTTGAGCTTCCACTTTGTCCAATGCTTGAAGTATTCGATGGGAGCATCCACTTTTGGCAGAAACACTCAAATAGCAAGTAAACCGTTAAGAT
>NZ_JCACKA010000007.1:0-7584 GCF_059505145.1 Mojavia sp. | reverse complement strand
CAAATTCAAGCTTCTCGTCATCAATCAATTAATAACTTACGTGCTGACCTGAGATTGCTGTTGTCCGACATGGGCAATACTATCGTACCAACCGGAGATCATATTGATGTCGCGGCTTGGGAATCGTTGAAATATGCGGCCGATGCCCTAGATGCTGCTCATCATCATGCTGTCGCTAAGGCGAATACCATCTCAAAGAGTGAATACCGCGCACGGCAAAGTAAAGATTATCTTTCTACCGACCAGATGAACGAGTGTGAGAAGTTCCGGATTTGGGATTCCTACGGCATGGAAGTTACCGAATCTCTAGTCCAGAAAGATAACTCAGGTAGACTCATTGGGGCGATCGCATCCTTAGAGGCCATCTTATCTCCATCTCTTGAGATGATTGTGGATCTTCGTACTAACCAACAATACCCCGCACCACCAGAATTTGTCAGTGCCAAAGATCTAGCTGAACGTAACAAGCTACCCTTTTGTATGGACTGGGGGAATTATTCTGCCAAGTGGTTAGCCCATTTCAACTTAGGACTGCACGACATTCTCAAACGATTAGTCACAGGAGAAGAAATTACTGCCACCGACGAACATCTATTACTTATGACAGCAACAGCCAAAGAATGCGCTGCTCACATCAAAGCAATTTTGGGGTTTACTGTCCCGCCTGATTGTCAACCGATTTGGTTACTCGCCACCCTTGTTGAACAGTTGGGGCTAAAGTTATGCTGTCGCAAGCAGGGCAAACGTGGTCAACAAGTAAAATTGTTCTCGCTGTCGAAGTCGGAATTGGACTTTGCATTACAAGTTATCGCTCATCGACAAAACAAACGTGCCGAAACGCAATCAGCATCAGGAACAGCGCCAATTTCCTCTTCCGTATCCACCCCCCCCATAAATGGTATAGGAAATCCCTTAGTTGAGGGGGCGGATACTACGCCTTCTTTAGAAGCAGGGGGGCTTCGGGGCTTCGGGGCTTCGGGGCAAGGCTCTTTCTCCCCTGCTCCCCCTCCCCCCTGCCCCGAAGCCTATGAGTACGATCGCACTACACTACTTCATTGCGTGGAAACCCTTCGCTCTGGTATAGCCCAGGGAGTGGACGCGATTAAAGCCATCCTTAAGCGATGGACAACTGATTTGCGCTGGGAAGTGGTGCTGGAGTTGGAAGAGATTGCGGCGAGTGAACTGCGACTTGTTGAAGCGGTAGTGTCGAACTTTTACTCCTTGCTAGATGAAGATGTGTTGCCGATGGCAGGCGGCTAAACCATCGTCACAACTAACCGCATACCATAAGCAATTGTTACTTTTGCTTACAGCAATTTTACGCCAATTGCGTTCGAGTTGGGGAGCAAATTCGTTTTTTGAGTAAAATGGGGTTAATGTCTTTGTTTGACTGATTTTTTGGTCACTTCGACTTTCACAGGTTTCTCGAAGTCGTTTTCTTCAACCGGAGCAAGCAATGATAACGATGATACTGCTCCCAATACTTGTTCTTCTTTAACCTCCAGGTACTTGTACAGCTCGTCCAAGGTGCGATGTCCAGAAATTTCCTGAATCACTCTTAAGGGAATTCCGGCATTACTCATTGATGTAAGTGCTGTGCGGCGAAAGCTGTGAGAGCTTACGCCTTCAATTTCGGTTCGTTGGCAAGCAACTCGCACTATCCACAGTGCCGAATCCCGGTGCAGGTGGCTACTAGCCCTGGAGTGGTCAGGATTTCCCGGAAATAGCCACGGTGAATCATCTCGCGGTTGGTATGCTTGCAGCCTGATTCGCAATTCTTGAATTACGGGTATGGCGCGGGTAGCTAGTTTCCCTTTCGTGTTGCCTTTGCGAAAGGTGATTTTGGCTCGAACTTTTCCTCTAGAGTCATATACATCGCGCTTAAGCAACGTCACTGCTTCCGAAACCCGACAAGCCGTGTAAAGCATGACGGCAAACAGTGCTTTGTCTCGTAGTGAGTCTACCCCCTGCGAGAAGAGAAGTTGAATTTCCTCTGGCGAGAGTATCTTAGCTCTGCCATGTCTATCAATCTTCAACTAGGCTCTCCTATTACCGCCCCCTCTTCTTATTATCCCAGGCAGCGGGGACAGGTTTTTCCCATTTGTTGAGGCAAGCAGGGGGAGATGGGGGAGACAATTTAATTTGCGCGACCCTGATCATCAAGCTGGGAGGCCAGGCGATTGAGAGCAATTAAATCGGGCGGTTTTTCACGATTGTAATAAATCCCTAAATCAACATCTGACTGATCAGTGTGGTTGCCCCTTGCCTGTGAACCACCGAGTGCGAGCGCCGTAATTCCTTCAATTGACCGCAGACTTGAAACAATATGGTTGATGAATTGGGGCAATTCTTGAGTCATAAAGCAATTGTAGGATTTTCATCCCTGGTTTTTTATATTTTAAAAGCATCTAACCCACTAAACAATTTTGGCAATTTGGCATCCAAAGGGTTGGAGTTGGAGTTTCAATGGAGGTATCAAAACACCGGGGCAACCAAGAAGTGGTACGGCGGGGACGGTCAAAAGATGAGCTGGTGTTGTTCCGGTGTGGGCCAGTTGTGAAAGTGCTGTAGTCAAGACGCTACATTATTGATGCAGCACGCAAGGTCGGGTGAAGGCAACTGGCTAGAAATGTAACTAAAACGCATAGAACTTACAGAAGTTGACAGATGCTCCCTTGGCGCTCGTGCATTGTTAATTTTCTTATGTTGCTAGATTTTTATTCCTTTTCCCCCTTTCTTGGCAGCAGGTAGTGATGCTAGATTTCCTTTACTTGCAATACTTTAGGGTGATTTATGAACAAAGGCGAACTAGTGGATGCTGTAGCAGCAAAGACCAACATCACAAAAAAGGAAGCATTGGAGGTGATATCAGCTTTTTTAGAAGTAGTTACCGAAGCTGTAGCTAATGGAGATAAGGTAACGCTGATTGGGTTTGGGTCATTCGAGCGACGCGAACGCTCTGAGCGTTCAGGGCGTAATCCAAAAACCAAGGAGACAATCACAATTCCAGCGACTAAAGTGCCTGCGTTTTCTGCTGGCAAGCAGTTTAAAGAAAAAGTAGCACCTTAAAGGCTACAGATGCAGTAACTTAATTTGTGCCCAATCTAATCACTGCGGCCGTGCAGTAATTGCTGTTATCAGACAGCTAATGGTAACGGTAGGGGTGACACGTAACTGCTGAATCGCAGATATTACAAATAGCGAACACTGGTATTACCCGCCTCTTGTGTGACTGCCCTGTTGTCCAAATGGCACCAATAATTCACACCAGATTGCACCAATCCCCAGCAGTTAGGGTACGAGTGCTTTGTCTCAAATCTGTGTCTGTTTGAGTTGGAAATTCTCATCAAAATCAGCAATAATTGGTCAGAGATTCAATCTTGAATAATCAAAATTTTCTGCTTTAAATAATGCTTAAGCAAGCGTTCAGTCTGGATAAATTGCCGGATTTCAATTAATTGTTCATTAGTAATCTCAGTTACTCCAGGAACAAAGCATATTCCTAAAATAAATATCTTAGGAGGGAGATATTTACCTGTTTGTTTGTACTTGACAGTTGCCATCATCTCACCAGTTTTTTAAAGCAAGAAGCAAATACGTAACGTTAATCTTCGATTAAACTTTAGTTTAGATATTACTAATGACGATTGCTTTGTACAAAGTATTTTCAATCAGAATCCTTAGCCTAAAGTAACCAATAGAAAAAGATGCTATTTACCCTATTTTAACGTTGTAGGATCATATAATATTATCGCCTGCAATGCGTTTTTTAAATGAGTCAAGTTTTCCAGCTAGCTCTTGGCGAGTCTCAGATTTAAGAAAATAGCGGAGAGCAAACCAGATTACATAACCAATTCCAATTAATTCAAAAAATGGAGAAACCAATGGAATTTCATTGATTGCACCTGTAACTGCCAGTAATATCTTGAGGGTAATCAATACCACAATCAGTAAAGTGAAGCTAATAATTAACAGCTTATACTCATCGTAGGATTTAAGTATATACCCTGGTAGATGCTCCCAAAAATAAGTAATTTGTCGGCTAATTTTCGATACCTGACTATCTAAACTATTATTGCTTGATAATTTGGATAAATTATTTGGTTTAGAATATTCAATTTTTGACAGTTCATCTAGCGAACTAGGATTAATGTAGTCTAATTCTTGCACGTTGCTTTCCATAGTTTGATTAGAATAAATTGTTTCAGAACAAATGTCATACTAACTATTGCCACATTTTGTAAATAATTTTTCATCGACCTGTAGGAGAAAATTGGTCTATCTCAAGACATATAAAACAAATCTATCAAGTTCTACCAGTGTCAATCAATCTGAAATTTAATTTTCGATATCTATAAAATCAATAAATGTTCAAATCTTAAACAAAGAATGGGTTACTAGAAAAGTCAATGAATAAGTTTTTAATATTAAATTCTTTATTTCTGCTTTCTCAAATACCTAACCCTGAACTAAAATTTATCAATTTAAAAAATCAATTAGAAAAGGCTGGGTTTCAGGTAATAATTGAGCTACCACCAAAGCGAGGAGCTTATGGCTTATTAAGAGAATCTGATAGAAAAATCTGGATTAATCCAGTAGTGTTTGAGTTACATATCGGGACTCAGACCCTAATTCATGAAGCTGTTCATGCTGCACAGGTATGTGCAGGAAAAGGAAAAATAAAACTTTTAGGTTTAGACATTGAGCCTAGTAATTATGCTCGACCGCTTTTTCTACGCTATACCAATGTTCATCGTCAAGATTTAGAAAGAGAAGCTTATGCAGTACAAACTCAACCTAAAAGTTTTGAACTAGCTGTATCTCTTCTCCAAGAACATTGTAAATAGTTCTTCAATACTACCCACTAAATAAGCTTTTATTCGGAGTTTTCATGAAAATATTTTGGTGTGAGCGCTAAGCTTGCTCTAATTTATTGAATTGCTTTAACGACTGCTGAAGCAATGTTAGCCATCAACTTTTCGCGTACTTCTAAAGGAGCTTTTGAACCAGCAATAAATACAGCGATCGCAATCCGTTTCCCGTTGGAGGAACTAATAATTCCAACATCATTAGTGGCAGTACCTGTTTGCAGAACATCTAAACCAGTACCAGTCTTATGTGCAATTGACCAATTCTTGGTAAGGCCGGCTTTGAGGCGGTTGCGACCGGTTGGAGAATCAGTCATCATCTTGAGTAGTAGCTCAAACGATGTACAAACACTGAAAACATCTGTCGTTTAGTTTTTGAGGCCAAAGTCATGATAAACCAATAGTTGAACCAGAGCAATGCTGGGCTGACTGCATCATCTTAATCACAACCGCCTTTGCTCGTTTGCGCCAGTATATCTTCTATGCAGCCTAAAATATTTATGGTAAGGTGGGACATTTATTTCAAAGCAATTGCCTAAACCTCCAAGTTAGGACTATAGCTGCGCTGGCTAAACCAATTGCTAGTCCCCACCAAAAACCAATCGCTCCGTACTCCAACCAGATGCCCAAAGCATAACCAGTAGATAAACCGATACACCAATAAGCAAAAATACCAATTAACATCGGGATTCGCGTATCTTTTAATCCTCGTAATGCTCCAGCTGCGGTGACTTGCACTCCATCAACAATTTGGAAAATCGCAGCTACTACAAGCAATTTAACTGCTAAGTTCACTACATCTTCATTACTGGGATTTTTGATGTCAAGGTAAAGAGAAACAACCGACTTTGGTATTAACCAAAAGATAATCGCTGCAATAGCCATAGACAAAGCGCCTAAACTAATGCCCACATATCCAGCCAGGCTCACACCAGCTAAATCTTGCTCTCCGGCTAATTGTCCAACACGTACAGTTGTTGCAAGAGAAATACCAAGCGCAATCTGAAAGGACATAGAAGCCGTCTGTAAGGCAATTTGATGGGCAGCTAGGGAAGTCGTTCCTAATTGTCCTAATAAAAACGTGACAATTGTGAACAGTCCTGCTTCGACTGCAATTAACCCACCAATAGGCAATCCAACCTGAAAAATCTCCCAAAAAATGCGTTGATTCTCTTGGGTGAAGGTGTCGGCGAATGAAATATCAAATATGCGGTAACTTGTAAATCGCTGCTGAGTATATATATAGATTGTTAAAGCAATAAACATACTCCAAAGTGAGAGTGTGCTTGCCCAACCAATCCCAGCAAGTCCTAAGGCGGGTAGCCCCAGTTTGCCAAACATCAAAACATAGTTAGCTACGATGTTAAGCACAGTACCTAACACGACAGTAATCATAACTAACTGCGGTTGAAACACAGCAGAAAGAAAACTTTTGAGTACAGCAAAGCCCAAACTAGGTATAAAACCCAGCGCGATCGCTCTTAAATAAGTTTGTGCTAATGCTGCTGTAGTCGCATTCTGACCCAATAGCATTAGTAAAGCGCCTCCATTAAAAAGTACGATTACAATCGGTATCCCTAACAGCAGAGATATTCCTAATCCTTGCCGAACAATCTTGCCTACTTGCTCAGACTTTCCGGCTCCTTTAGCTTGAGCAACTAATGGACTAATAGCAGAAATAATACCCGTAGTAATTAAAAGTAAAAAAGTAAAGATTGCAGCGCCCAAACCTCCAGATGCAATATTCTGGCTTCCCAACCAGCCCATCATTACCGTATCCACAAAGCCAGTTGCTGATTGAGCAAGCTGTGCTGCTGCTAAAGGGATAGCTAACAAAAGGCATTGTTTAACTTCAGATATCAATCTGTCTCTACTGACCATTTTATTCATGAAGCTAAGAAATTTATTTGTATTAATAGTCTCAAACTTTTAATTTGCTAAATAGTGTAATTTTATTCGTATTTAATCAAGATTATCTTGGTATTAATTTTATGCGTTTAGCAAGATGAATTGAATTTATCACACTATTTTATGCATTTCAATCCAGTTAAGTGATGCTGAAATCAAAGCACTCTGGGCAATGCAGATTTCCGAAAATGAATCATTAAATCAAACAGCGACAAGATTGCTCAAGGGAATTCTCGGTCAATCGAAAGCTGGGCTGACATTATCTGGTGGTGATGAGATTCAACAGATAGTTAAAGAACAAGTTATTGCTTTAACTCCATCTACATCACCTGAGGATGAAGATATAAAACAGATACTAAGACAGGAACTAATAGATGCAATAGCCCAGATCAAGGGTTTAATAGATGAGCGCTTGGGTAAAGTTGCCCTACCTACACAAGAGGCTGTTTGTGTCGAACAGCAAGTCATACCAGACTATGAAGCAATACGTTCAAGCATTCTTTCTAAATTCAAAGTAGGCAAGCAATCCGCAGCCAAAGCAATTGATGCTTTTATTGAGGAACTCGATGCTGTAACTGCAAAGCAACAGCTAGAAACTGAGGAATTAGATGTAGCTTCTTAAAATTTTTCTGCTGAAAATCCACTAAGTATAGCCAGAGTAGCATTCAATGGTGGGTTGTTGCACAGCGATGCGATCGCTCCATTTTGCATCAGCAGATGGTGTCCATTAAACAATTATTTGTCAATTTGAAGTAACGGGACTTAAACAAAAATTAAGCCCAAATGTAGCCCAAACTAGCTTTATAAA
>NZ_JCACKA010000006.1:0-7688 GCF_059505145.1 Mojavia sp. | reverse complement strand
TAACTTTGTAATCCTCACATCGGCTGCAACAACCTCTGCCACAACCTTGTGTAACACTGCTGCTCTGTAGCCCGTACAGCTAGGTATCTCATTTTTTGGAGCAAATTTGGCTCCCAATTTTGAGAACACCTGTAACCATTTGGCTAAAACTATTCGTTGACTTGTTCTGAATCTGCAATCAATTTCTTCAGGTAATCTCTCGTTTCCGCTAAACTTAAATATATAGGATTACCGTCTTTATCGGTTATTTCGTATTCATCCAGAATGAAGTTATTAGCATCTACACCCCATCCCAGCCCAGAAATAAGTCTGGCAGCACAAGCTTTTGTTCCAAGTTCATCTATTTCTAACAGTAGAGATTTGTATTGAGCTTTCAATAGACCTGTTTTAATCATTTCATCTAATCTTTCTTCAAATTCGGCGCGTGATTCATATTTATGGGTCATTGTCTTAAATTATCTTTTAACTGAAATTCAGCGATAATTTTCATTAACTTGGCTGCAACAGTCTCTGCCACAAC
The DNA here is from genome assembly GCF_059505145.1 of Mojavia sp. Taxonomy (NCBI): domain Bacteria; kingdom Bacillati; phylum Cyanobacteriota; class Cyanophyceae; order Nostocales; family Nostocaceae; genus Mojavia; species Mojavia sp. Next base: position 7,168 of record NZ_JCACKA010000006.1, on the reverse strand, counting down.
CTTGTGTAACGCTGCTGATCGTTTGTAGTCCGCACAGCCAATGATATTGCTTTCTTAGAACCAATCACGATCGCCAATTTTCTAGCACGGGTTAACCCTGTATAAAACAAGTTACGCGACAACATCATAAAATGTTGCATATACAATGGAAATATCACCACGGGATACTCTGAGCCTTGGCTTTTATGTACTGAGACAGCGAACGCCAGAGTAATTTCATTTAAGTCAGCATAATCATAAACTACAGGTCGCCCAGCATAGTCAACTGTAACCTCTTGTTCTTCGGTATCGATACTCAGGATGCTTCCCAAGTCTCCGTTAAATACTTCGCGGTTGTAATCATTAGTTTGTTGAATGACGCGATCTCCAACTCGCAATGTCATCCCGCCCCGATTAATCTCCACTTTGTCCGGTGCAGGTGGATTGAGCAGCCCCTGCAACACCATATTCAGGTTACGAGTTCCTACCAACCCCCGCAACATCGGACAAAGTACCTGCACATCTGATGCCGGATTGAAACCCAGCCGAGGGAGAAACTCGCTCACCAACTCACAAATTGCTTGTACTCCATGCTCTGGCTGATAACCTCCACCATGCCACAGGCAATCTGACACAGGATTATCACTAATTGGTTCCATCGGAGGGTACTCCCCTTGGTTGATTTGGTGTGCGGCAGTGATAATTGCGCTTTGCTGGGCTTGGCGGAATACTTGCGTTAGCCGCACCACTGGTACTTGAAGCGAATTTATCAAGTCAGCCAAGACTTTTCCTGGCCCCACTGAGGGAAGCTGATCAATATCACCTACTAATAATAGTTGCGCTCCCTGTGCTACAGCTTTAACCAGAGAGTATGCCAGGAATAGGTCGAGCATACTAGCTTCATCAGCAATAATTGCACTGTCGGGTAGGGGATTTTCATGATCGCGCTTAAAGCCCATTTTCTTGGGGTCAAATTCCAACAAGCGATGTATGGTCTTTGCCTCAAGTCCGGTCATCTCACTTAGCCTTTGTGCTGCCCTGCCTGTTGGTGCAGCTAGAGCGATTGTTTTGCCCATTGCTTTCCACAAGCTGACTATGGTGTGCGTGGTGAAAGTTTTGCCAACTCCAGGCCCACCAGTCAGAACCATAACTGGTGAATAAGCTGCCATTTCCACCGCTTGCTGCTGTTGTTGCGATAACTCAATATTGCGACTCGTGGTAAAACGCTCCAACCAAGCACGAACACGGGGCATATCTTGCACAATCGGCTGGTGTAACCGTCGAGTGATTAATTGTGCTAGATTTTGTTCCGTATGAAAGAACGTTGGTTTGTAGCACAGCAGTATTTTCTCTCCAAAGCTGTCCCGAATACTTTCTCTAACCAAGTCCTCCCTTAATGCCATATCTTTAATGATCTGAGCGATTGCCTCCTCTGCCGGTTGGTGAGTATCAGTTGTCAGCAATTTGATGACTTTCTCAATTAGTTCTTTTTGTGGCAGGTAGCAGTGTCCATCTTCGGCAGCTTCACTCAGTGCGTGGATGATTCCAGCACAGTATCTAAATTCGCTGTTGGGAGCTACCCCCAAGTTTCGCGCAATCTTGTCGGCTGTGAGAAAGCCTATTCCGTAGATGTCAGTTGCAAGCTGATATGGATTCTCGGTGACTGTAGCGATCGCCTTGTCTTGGTACTGCTTGTAAATTTTGACTGCATAAGTTGTTGACACTCCGTGGCTTTGCAGAAATACCATCACTTCTTTAATGGCTTTCTGAGTTGACCAGGCATTCTTAATTAGCTTGATCCGCTTTTTTGCAATGCCCTGAACTTCAATGAGTCTGTCAATCTGGTTTTCAATTATGTCGAGCGTTTCTAAACCAAAGTGTGCAACTATGCGTTTGGCTGTGACCGGGCCAACTCCTTTAATTAGCCCACTACCCAAATATTTCTCAATTCCGGTCAGGGTTGCTGGTTTGGTTTCTTTGTAATTCGTGACTTGAAATTGTGGCCCGTATTGTGGATGGTCACGCCAAAAACCTGTCAATTGTAATGTTTGTCCTGGCTGGATATTGGCGAAACTACCGACGATTGTGGTGAGGTCGGTAGTGCGGGGGCGTATTAGACGTGCGACTGTATACCCCGATTCCTCTGAGTGGAAGGTCAGGCGTTCGACTACGCCAGTGATGGTTTCGTAGTGCGGCGTGGCGTTTACTTGTGCTTGAGCAGGAGTTGGAGAAGTAGACATTGCTTTGTGCAAAAATGCCTTGTGCTGTAGTTACGGCAAAATATTTAAAGAAGTATAAGTATTAAAGAGCAATTATTATAGTACATAAATACTAAAATAGAATTACCTGCTGTCACGAACAACCTAATATAAGGTATACAAAGCACATCTGCCATGCCCAAACGCCTTCTTGTCGTCGAATCTCCTGGTAAAGTTAAAAAACTTAGTCAAATCCTCGGTGCAGATTGGATTGTAAAGGCTAGTTGTGGTCATATACGGGAACTGAGTGATAAGGGTGATGATTCACTCGGATTTAGCATCGAGGGCGGTAGTGTACGATGCGATTATGTTCCACGGGACGAGCGCGCCAAACAAACTATTGGGCAACTTAAAGCAGCGGTTAAAGGGGTAGACGAGGTAGTTCTGGCAACTGACCCAGACCGTGAAGGTGAAACTATTGCTTGGCATTTGGCGCAGGTTTTGGGATTGAAAGACCCCAAACGGGTTGTCTACACCGAAATTACAGCATCGGCAGTCAAAAGCGCACTCGCTAATTCCAGAAAACTCGATTTCAATTTAGTCGGTGCAGGGCTGTGCCGAGATTGCCTAGACAAGCTTGTGGGTTACAAAGGTAGCCCTCTGGTCTGGGCATTAAACAACGGAGCTAAAAGCGTTGGTAGAGTCCAAAGTGCTACATTGCACCTCATCTGCCAGCGAGAAAGAGAAATTCAAACTTTTGTCCCTCAAGACTATTGGAATGTTTGGGTTGATTATGCTGAAGGTTTTCGAGCTTTTTATAACGGCACAACCGACTCAAGGCTTGAAACTCAACAATCAGAAGCCCAAACTAATGATGATGCTGCTGCATCTTTAGAAAAAGTAACAGAGAGTAAGCGTGTTTTGTCCGAAACAGAAGCAACAAGGTTAGTCCAAGGGGTGCGGCAGTATCCGCATCAGGTTGTCCAAGTGGAGGGAAAAACAGTTTATCGCCAGCCACCACCACCATTTACTACTTCAACGCTTCAGCAAGCCGCAGGTTCTAAGCTGAGATTTTCTCCTGATAAAACTATGCTTCTGGCTCAAAAGTTATATGAGGCTGGCTTAATCACCTATATGCGTACAGACTCAGTAATGTTAAGTTCTGAATTTTGTGCAACTGCGCGTCGGTGGTTAGAGCAAAACGATCCAGCTAATGTACCACAGCAGTTAGCCAAACACCGCAGCAGCAAAACGGCGCAGGAGGCTCATGAAGCTATCCGCCCTACAGATGTTTTTCGACCGAGCGCACAGTTACGTCAAGAAATCCCAAATGATGAATTTAACCTGTACGTCATGGTTTGGAAACGTGCAATCGCATCTCAATGTAAGTCTGCACAACTGCGGAAAACGCAAGTAATCACTTGTTCGGGTAATCTGTCATGGCTTGCCAGAGGACAAATAATCGAGTTTTACGGTTATGCGCGGTATTGGAATAATCTCAGCAAAGATTCTGTTTTACCTGCTCTACAACAAGGGCAATCGCTAACTTTGGATAATGCAGCGTATGAGAAAAAACAAACCTAACCACCGCCACGTTACAGCGAACCCAAACTAGTACAGCTGATGGAGCGCAAAGGGATTGGTCGCCTCAGTACTTATGCTCCCACAGTTGCTACCCTCAAAAAGCGCGATTATCTACAGTTAACCAAAGACAGTCTACAACCATCCGCTTTGGGGTTGGAGGTTGATGCTTTTTTGCAGAAGGCATTACCTGATTTACTCCAGGCAGAGTTTACCGCGAAAATGGAGGATGCCCTGGATGCGATAGCGGAAGGTAAACACTCTTGGCAGCAATATCTAAGCGCTTGGAATCAGGATTACTTTGTCCCGGCGCTTTCCTTCGCCAAGACTTTAGTTGCAGGAGCAGTATCTAATAATAAAGCTTCTGTTGAGCGCAAATTTGAAACTTCCAGAACTAAATGCCCTGTGTGCAGTAGTTTGATATCCAAAATTCCTAGTACTAAAGTCAAGAAGAAATATTTTCTTAAGTGTAGTAGTGGCTGTGATCATGTCGTGCTGTTTTGGAGCGATCTCACCAAGTTCTGGTCAGCACCTCAAAATAAACAAAGTGGGGCAGAACAAAAACCTCCAACTAAAGTCAGTTCACATCCCTGCCCGGTCTGCAAAAAGCCTTTAGAGGAGTACAGTTATACAAAAGATGGGCAACGAAAGACGATGCTCCGGTGTTCTGATTCACAATCTCGCCAGGATAAAAAACACAAGGATGTAGCTTACTTTAGCACAGCTAAAGGTTGGTGGAGTCCAAGATTTGGGGAGTTAGAGAATAAATAACAAACAGATTTTTATATTAAATATCACTTTCTGTGAATCTACTAAATTATTTTCAATAATTGGTAAACGACCCCTAGCGGAAACTTTCCTTAGCCAGGGGTCGTTAATGCAGCAATTGCAAAAAAAAGCCACGCGTTTTAGGTGACGTTTCTACGCCGCTCTAAGCGTCTGCCGTTGGGCGTAGTCCAAAGTAGAACTCGCATAGTAGCTGCTTCCGCAAGGTAGCTATGCCGTACTTTTACGATGAAGCAAGCAGGAGCGAGCATAGCGTCTAGTTAGGAGAAGGCCTTATGTTGCCCTAACACAGCTGGTTGCGAAGGAAAATCAGGATAATCACACTGATTCATCATTAAGGGTATTGTTGTTAGATAAGCTTCCAATATTGACCCAAAACGTTTTGGGTCAATGCTTTTTTAGAAACTCTTCTATTTGAAATAATAGGTTTTCAGCTTGCTGAAGTTGTTCTGGATTCTTTTCTATGTTCTTTAATGATTTTTTGAATTGTTTATAAGTTATATCTAAACGACCTTGAATTGAATTCTGTGAACTTGGCTTCTGAGATTGAATACGCTTCTTGATTTCTGCCAGGGAAAGATTGTTAACGATTGCTTCTTCTAAAAGTTTTTGTCTAATCTTAGGTTCTTTAATTTTTGCAATTTCTAGCGCTTTAGTATATTCAATCTTTCCTTGACGTACAGACTCTAAAATTTCATTAGGTTTTTTCAACAATGGTAATCTGCTTTTAACAAAAGATTCCCACGTGATTCCATTGAAAAAGTCAAATACACTTTGAATAATCTCGTACTGGGGATGAGCTAAAACGTTTTCCATACCTGAGCGACGTTTGAGATTATCCATTTGATATAGCAAACTTACAGCTTCTTCAATAGTTCCTTCAATACTTATGGCAAGGAGTTTAAGAATTGCATCTAAATCTTCTAATGCGCTAAAGTCTCGACGGTTTTTGTTTTCTGCAAGCGAGGCTTTAAAGGCCTCAAGGTCATTCCAGTGAAATATTCGGACAGGTAATGGATCAATTTCTGCGAACTCAGAGCCATGATAGCGACGTTTACCTGCAACAAGCTCGTATTCATCAGGTTTACCATTTTTAAGCGGACGAACCCATAATGGAGAATGAATCCCATTTGGTTTTAAGTCATTTAACGCCCAAGTTCTTAACTCTTCTGGATCGTAGTAGTAGCGCACAGGTTGTCCATCTGGCGCAAATGGCACAAAACTAAAAGTCAAATGAATTTGACTGCGTTTTACCCATACCACAGAGGAATTTTGGTTTGATTCATCTTGATTTATTTGGTTCTCTTCTAATTCCGGCGTAAAGTTTAGAATTTGCTTTAAGTTAGCAATTCTTTGATTGGTTGTAGTTTTGCTAGTGCTTTCCAATCTTCCCATGCTTTTTTGCCTCCTCTTTTGATTTCATAAACTGGTTTTCCCTCAGCAGATGCGTGTTCATAAACTTTTAATCGCTGGATTCCTTGTTCTAAAACAGGTAATCCTTGCTCCTTCAACGTATGAAAAGCTATTTCGCCATCAGGCTCTGATGATGGAGGTACAACAGTCAGTAAAACATAAAATTTCGTTTTTGCTGGAAAACTTTGAACCATCATATTCAAAGCACTAATTGAAAGAGCAGACGGGGTTGTAATAGCAAGAAGTAGATCGCATCCATCAACCAACTCTTTGATCTCTTCAGAAGTTGGTCGCGCTGGGGTATCAATGACAATAAAATCGAATTTTTCTTTCGCCATTAACCGATTGGCCGTGTTCTCCGTAGCGACTCTAAAGGGAAGCTGATCCCTAGAGCTCCAAACTGATGCTGAACGGTTAGGGTCATAGTCGATCAATAAAACCTTATGGCCTTCTTGAGCGAACAGGCAAGACAGACAAATTGCTGAGGTAGTTTTGCCTACACCTCCTTTAAAGGAAGTCAGCGTTACAAATTTGGTTGCCAAAGTTCTGTTCCCGTGACTTGTTAGTTGTAATTGAAGAAAAATTTTACCCTGCTCTGGTCTGATTATTTACTGAATTAGAATTTTTTTCTAATATTCTTCACACTGACCCAAAATGTTTTGGGTCAAACAAAAAACATAAGCATATTCAATTCAGTTCTATAGCAAAGTTTTTATTATTGCCAGGGATAAGCTCACTATATCAAGCCAAATATTCCCTTATCTGTATCAATCGGAAAAATAGGCGAACTAAGTTGAAAACTAAAATTGCTAATAGGGTATACATAGCCCCCATATATACCCTATAAATAAATTGGAAAAATTATGAAATTTTAACCCCTATATAGGGTATATATGAGAGTTACTTAGGAGATATCTCCCTGCTATGCGCTCTATACCCTACTTGACCCCTATGTCTAACATTCACACCTTGCAAAAAATTTTTCCGGCGGGCTTTGATAACGGTTACGGCAGCCTGAAACTTTTAGTCGATGGTTTTGATGTCGTTCGCGTCCCCAGCTATATTTCTTCTGTTGAGATGGAGGATGTCCCAGGACGAGTAGTTTTTAATGGGACTGCTTACACAGTTGGTGAATCTGCTTTTCGTACAGGTTATCACTTCAAGGGGCGACAATCGCCTGTAAACCAAGCCAGCTAAAGGTTTTGGGCTTA
>NZ_JCACKA010000005.1:0-7909 GCF_059505145.1 Mojavia sp. | reverse complement strand
TGTTAGCGTAAGATGCTCGCTAACTACTCTCCCACACCTTTTTTCGTTCACCCGTGTTTCATTCTTTGGAGTTGGCTTAACTTCATAGTTTTTCACCTCTTGATAGAACCGCGTCTTACCTACACTAGATGCCTTGGACACTGCCCTATATTCGTCAAAGGCAATCCACAGCGAAGCCCCTACACTCACTGTGGAGGCAGTTGCTACCATGAAGTCTTTACCAATGTGGATTCTGCCGTCATAGTGAATTTTGGTCAGGGTATCAGCGAAAAATAACCCCAGTACAATGCTGCCGAGTGTCCCAGAAGCGATCGCCCCAATCCCAAGACTAGTTAGTAAACTCACTCCAGCATTGGCGGTGAACACTCCCAAGAATGTGGCCAATGCTTTGTTTAGCAGTTGTTTGTTGCTGAAGACATCGCGGATAGACTGCTCTAACCGTTCGCTGTCTTCATTCTCTGGATTAGTTTTGGTTTGTTGCTGTTCACCCCAAAGGGCTGAGGGAGACTGATTACTGTTGGAGTGAAATTGAGATAGTAGAGTTTCAAGTTCATTCATTGTTACTTCTACGCCACACAACACAACTGAGCATAGAGAAGCCAGAGTTCCTCTGACTCTGGCTTTTTATTGGCTATGGTTAGATACCCATAAAATTCCTGAACCACTGCCCTACACGGCTAATCCCAGCAGTGCGGGAATAGTTGGGCTTTGGTATTCTGTCTGTTAGAGCTTCACTACCGTTTGTCCACAATGCCCTAGTTACAGCAGTTTCATAAGCGCGATCTGCTGTGTCTTGGGCTTCTGGTAGTTTGTTGGATGCCTTAATTAAATCCGCCTCGTATTTTGCTAGAGCCATTAAGTCAGCCGTCGCGCCTGATATCTGAATCAGGCTTGACCGTTGAGCGTGGCGGGTGGCTTCGGCAGTCGTAGCGTTAACGTGTTCAGACTGCATTTCGGTCATTTCGTTTTTGAAACGCTGTTCGCCCTGTTTCGATGAGTTGATGGCTTTGAGCGTTTGCGTTCCGTGCTTCTGGGTCAGTTGCACCAACTCCGCGTAAGCAGAGTTAACATCCCCGGTGGTTTCAATGATTTTGCGGTATGCCGACAATGCCTTGGGTAAGTTCGCTTTGGCAGTGTCAGACAATCGCGCCATATCTGCAATTCTCGTGATTACTGCTTGGTCGCCTAAAACGGCTTTGTTAAAGTCTTCTGCCGACACATCAAACAGCTTGCCCATTGCGTTGAGCGTACCAGGAGCATTACCAGGGATATGGTTTTTCAGTTTGGCGGTTCCATAATTACGAGTCATGTTTCACCCCTAGCGTTGGTATTTGAGTTGATTAATCAATGCCTCTGCCAGTCCCAGGTGGTCGCCAATCTGCACTCGTTTATGAATACCTTGGACAATTGGAGAGACTGTTGAAAGTGCCTCTACTGCTGCTGAACCACCTTGAACATTTATCTCTGCACTCAAGAGATTTTGGACGACAGAGTGCAATAGCAATAGTTTTTCTACCTTGCCTAGTTGCTCAAATGTGCTGCCATACTGTTGCTGAAGCTCATCCAAGTAGGAACCATCTCCTGGCATGGTGCTTGTGAAGTAGCCAATGGGTTTATTCATTCTTGGTAAAATCCTTGTGTAGTGTATTCTTCATTAGGCGGAGATACATTCATCGGTGGGTGCGTTAGCGGTAGCTTTGCCGTTAGGCATCGCTCGGTGTCCAGTCAAGCGATCGCTCTCCCCATCACTGAAAAAATCCTTCTCTCTCTACGTCCACAGTAGAAGCTGCTGCCGACCATTGCAGAGTATTGAAAAACTGGGTGACATCCCCAAGCGTTACATCACAATCAAAATGTAAGCCTTGATATTGTGGATGCTGCCGAATTTGAGTTACTAATTGTTGGGCTTGTGCAATCAATTCTGGGAGTGGTTGAGTGTTCATAATTCACCTCAAAATATTGACAATTGCAGTGATTCTTGGCTGATAACCGAAGCATTGGTACTCATCCCTGATACTTCATAACAGCGAGTAGTTAAAGACTTGTGATTGAGCAATAAGTCAGCCTTCTTTCGTTGTCCTGCCAGAGGTCGAAAGTGGTACGCGTGGATGCTGGATTGTACCCGTTTTATAGAGGTACTGATATAGTGTTCTATCTATTTGATAGACTTTGGAATTGGTTAGTAGGGTTGAATCGTAGACCCTATTTAAGTTACTCATTGCTACCTCTCAAAGACTTAACAAGCGCGTCACCGTAGTTAACCAACAGGATGGTAAATAGTTGAGAGTAAGTGTTGATTCCTGTCTGTTCAATGATTTCTTTGGCTTTAGGAATGTGCTTTTCGTCCAGGACTACACGCGTTTGACTCATAATTTGAGACTCCTAATTAATGCTGACCCTTTCGGTTTTTCTATCAGTTGTGTTTGTTCAGTTGTTGTGACTTCTTGCGGAATTTCAGGCTGTTGAAGAACAGGATTTGTTAGAGGTGTTTGAAAACTGCTTACATTGCCTGCCAAGTATTCCGAAATTAATAAATTTGTGACACAGGCTATAGGAATCCCTCGCTCTAACCCGTATTGTGACAACCAATCTAAATGGCGTTTATCTAGTCTCACTCTTGTTTCGGTTGTCTCAATCTGTGACAAATCAGAGAGTTTTAAGTCCCATTGATGTTTGATTGCATCCAACAGCAGATTTACGGTATCACTCAGCTTTGAATAGTTGAGTGAAAGTCTTATTCCCTCAACTTTTGCAGCTACGAGTGCTGCTAAACGTACTTGCATTTCTTCACATAGCCAACAATGCTTGAATATTGGAAAGATGAGGGTCAACAGGAATATAAAATCCTGGTTTAGCACTCAATTTATGACGTACTAAATTGGCACATCCACCAATCAGCATGATGTTGGTGACATCTGCTAGATAATCGTTAGCTGCTGTGGTAATGCCGTCCATCAACCCGTTAAACCAGTTTTCTAATAAGCCAGGGAAGACTGAACTGAAATCATACTTGCGCCCGTAGGTGAAAGAACCGTCAGCTACAGCATCCATCATCTTGGCCACTTTGAATGCAACGTTATCGCGCTTGGCGTAACTCTGCATTAAGTCAGAGTTGATGATGTCGTTAGCCAGGGAGACACCGCCCACCTTCGGGATTGAACGACGGGTGAGAATTTCACCACCGGGAGTCATCACAACATAGTTAGTAGTGCCACCACCGATGTCGATGCCGAGTGTATCGCCGGAGTTGAGAAAGCCTTTTTTGTAACCGTTGGCTACAGCCACATCAGTTTCTAGGTAAAACTCAACATTTTTGATGCGGTGTTTATAGCTTCTACCGTTAACTGTGATTTGATGATCTGCAATCAAAGTTTGACGGATAGCATCTTCTTCCCAATGATTACGCTCTGGTACTAAGAACCGGACAGTCCCCTCAAAATCTTGCCTTAGTCCTGCCAGGGTGAAAGGTTTAACAAATTCTGGTAACTGTTTGCCTCGCTCGGCGGCGGTTTGTGGGTTCTTCTGCTTGGTGGCACGTTCTCCCAAAACTAATACTTTATTGTCTAGTTTGACGCTGGGTGAATCTTCGGTATCGTAATCCCTGGCGCTGGTGTAGGTCACATCTTGAAAGACTGAGCGCATCACACGGGGCTTTTCACCTTTGAGGGCTGTAATGCTGGTGAAGTTGCCAATATCTGCAAAGTAAATGTTGTACACTTGCTTTCTCCTTAAAAGCTAGTAGCAGCCACACTGCATATATATAGATGTGGCTGTTGCTAACTGTTTTGGGTATTTATGGCGGTTGTTTGTTTTTCTTATCCCTATCATTTGGAGGAGCCTGAGTCTTACTCACGCTTCAGCAAGGAATTGCTTATTTTCTGCTCCTTAGTATGGCTTTTTATAAGCTTTATCGTCCGTTTTACGCTCACATCTATAAATCTAACATAAAATGGCTATAGTGGCTATAAAGACAATATAGCCATTATTTATCCAATAGTGGCTACACAGCAATAAAATCCTATATAGCCACTACTGCTTTTTTTTGGTGGCTGTAGTGGCTATACTGTGCATAGGTTTTTATGAGTGATCAAGAGAAGAAAATGGTGCAAGTTCGCATAATCATGCCAGAAGATTACAGACGGCTGTTTAAAGCGTATTGCACAGAAATAGGTACAGACATGAGTAAAAGGATTACTGAGTATATAGAACAAGAATTAATTAAAGCAGGCAAGCTAAAAAATGATTAGCACCATTGAAGTTAACTATTCATCTTTCATAGCAAGGCGCAGAGAATCTTACCTTTATCCGCGCACAGGCTATAAATTCATGTTTTCATAAATACAGCCCTAAAAAGGCACAAAAAAAAGGGTAGTCCCAACCTAACTTTGGGGCAGCCACTCTCTTAGTGCTAGAGCCAAGCATACCAAGACGATTACCAGTCGTCACCAAAGCGGTCAGTCCTACCGCAATCTGTTTATAAATTTTTATAACTCTAGCCTAACAGTGGTGTGCCTGAAAGTGAAAGGGATTACTCAATCTTTACCGAAAGTAATCACTAAATTCAGGAGCCACAAATGAATAAACTAGAAACGCCAAATGCGCCCGGACTGTCACATCATGGCGCACAGCGAGAAGATTTGATTTCTGCGTCAATTTTAGCGCAGTACACCTCATCAAATCAAGAGTTAGTACCACACCATACCACCTTCAACAGCAGCCCACTTGAGGAACGGCGGAACAAATTTGAGAGTTTTGAACAATTCCAAGCGTTTATTCGCCAGTCATTCATTGAAGGTTCAGGGATTGCAACAGAAGTATTTGATGCCTGTGTCGAATTCCACCAAGATATTGAATGTGTTCTTGGCGGTGATGTAGAAACCCCAATCCATAACGCTTTAGGCTGGGATTACAAGCGATTTGGGCATCAAGCCAACGAGCCGTTGTATGCCGCGTTTTTGATGAATGAAGATGGTTCAGTATGGCAGGTAATGGTCAGTTTATGGGACGAAGATAAGGAACGCCCATACAAGTATCTTGCGCCCAAAGGCGGCGGCAATCGAGCATTTTTGCCCCCTGTACCCCCCGAAGCGCGGCAGATGATAGGGGAACGCTACGGCCTAAAAGTGCCAAAAGTTGGTAGCTTTTGGCAATGGCTCAAAGAATCGTCCATAGAAAGAGGTATCACCGAGGGCGGCAAGAAAGCCCTGTGTGCCATCTCCAATGGATATGTGATGATGGGTCTTTATGGCTGCGAATGCGGCGCAACTGGGATTAATGCCTGCTTGATAGAAGATTTAATTCCTTTCGCCAGCCAGGAAACAGGATGGCTCATCGCCTTTGACCAGGACACAAAGCGCAGTGCCAAAAAAGCAGTAGCCAGAGGGACAAGGAAACTGCACAAAGCATTAGAGAAGCGAGATTGCTACGCGGCTAATGTAAACTGGGATGCAAAAGACGGTAAGGGGCTGGATGATTTGATTGTCAATCAGGGAGCAGGGGCTTTTGATGATGCCTATGAAACGGCGATCGTCTCCTTAGAAAAACAATTTTCAAAGCGCAGAACTTTTCGAGTGCCGCCTGCGGATAAGATAGGGCGTGAGATAGCCCAAGAGTACCGTGACCGACTGGCTTTTAACAATGAGATTGCCCTGTGGATGCGCTATGAGGCTGATTTTGCTGGGGTCTGGTCGCCGGAAACCAACGAATTTATCGAAGCGATCGTCTCACAGATACTTGCCAGCAAGGGGATTGAAGGCTACAACTCCCACACCTACATTACCAACATCGTCAAAGCCATGCGAAATCAACTGATAGTTCGCAAATGGCTTGAGGCTTCCCCCAGAGAAATGTTGCCCTTTATTAATGGTGTGGTGGAGATATCCACAGGCAAGCTTTTACCCCACTCCCCCAGTTATCGCCTGACTTGGCAACTGCCACGAGAATACGATCCTAATGCTAAAAACTGGTCAGAAATTGACGCGTTCCTCAATCACCTATCTAACGGTAACGATGCCATCAAAGACTTGTTACTGTGCTACTGTAACGCCGTCATCAAGGGCAGACATGACCTGCAAAAATTTCTTCACCTGATTGGCCCTGGCGGTACGGGTAAGGGCAGTTTTAGCCGACTAGTGGTGAATTTAATTGGTGAACAGAATGTCCACACCACAACTCTTGAGGAATGGTGTAATAACAGATTTGAGGCAGCTAACGCCTACCGCAAGCGATTGGTACTGTTCCCTGATGAAGACAAGCAAACTGGGAAGCTGGGGAAATTCCTGTCGTTAACTGGGGAAGACCTGCTAAGAGCTGAGGAGAAAGGGAAAAAGGCGTTTCCATATCGCTACGATGGCATGGCATTGGTGCTGTCCAACCTGCCGATTTTCATGGGCGAATCAGCCAGCCGCGTCAAGCGCCGGGTGATTACTGTCCCTTGTAATAAAGAAGTGCCACCTTCAAAACGGCGAAACCTAGAAGCAGTGTTTGCGCCGGAATTATCTGCGTTTACCAACTATGTTCTAAGTATTCCCGATGAACACGTTACTAACGTATTACTGGGATTACAAGAGATTCCCGAATGTGCCTTGGAATTTTGGGAAAACCGCACCCGCGTGGATTCTATCGCTGCTTGGATTAACCAGCACATCATTTATGACCCAATGGCGAAAACACCAGTAGGCAGCGATCGCCATGAAGGAGAAGACGGTTCTACTCCGGTGACATTATTCGGCTCGTATAACAGCTATTGCCGCAAGTCGGGCAATCATGCCAAACATCACAATAACTTCTCACCTGATTTATTAGAGTTGTGCCGCAGTGTCCTGGGCTGGGAGGTAGAGAAGGAAGCGACCAAGACCGGAAAATTCATTCGCGGATTGCGCCTAAGAATTGTCGGTATGGATGACAATATTCCAACTCATGACTATACCCTGGCTCAAAGAATCATTGCAGGTGACGGCACAGGTGGCGGCAGTAGTGATGGCACAGGTGACGGTTCACAATCCCTGATAAATAAGGACTTTGATCCTGGTGACAGCACAATCCCTGATTTGATTGAAAAAATCAATCATCAAAATTTGGATCAACTTAAAGGAGAAATTGACTTAGAACGCCCAGACAATCAAAAAGTATTGCCAGAAAATCAGCCTCAAGAGTTGCCCATAATCTCAGTGCCATCACAAGGGAATCACAGTAAGGGTTTTGCGCCGTCACAAGGGCAGTCACACTCGGCATCACAAGAGCCGTCACCAGTAGAGATACCTTCGACAACAACAGATGAATCTTTGTCAGATGGGGAATTAGAACCGAATCAAGGTGATGCTCATTCTAAGGAAGATGGTTCTGTTCGAGTGGTTAAATGTGATGATGTGAACACCGACGTTCCTGCTAATGTGGAACTGATTAGGGAGTGTATTGCGGATCAATCCTGGGGCTTGATTGAGGAACTGGTATCAGTCTGGACAGAGAAGTTTAAAGCTGCGGTTTGGAAACAGTTGACCAAAGAAGAACGCTCAACAGTTAAAGCATTGAAGCGAGGCAGTACCCATGAGTGAACTGATGATAGAGGTGAAAGAAGCGGATTGCGCCCTTGTCTATGAAACGCGAGCGCATAATTTCAGTAAGCATTGATGAGGTGAAATTCAAATGAAGCGAGTAGTAAAACTTTGTTCACACCAGTTTTGGAGTGAAGCTAATCCAGAAATCATTATTGAATGGAACGGCTCTACTCGGAAGCCTAACTCTCATGAACGTTGCTGGAGCGTCAGCATTGACACGCCAAATTACAGCTATTACAGCCGATACATGGATTTAACCGCTAGGGAAAATTTATGGTTCACCAAGTGGGAACTAGAGGAGTTCAAGGGGCGACAATCGCCTGTAAACCAAGCCAGCTAAAGGTTTTGGGCTT
>NZ_JCACKA010000004.1:0-7937 GCF_059505145.1 Mojavia sp. | reverse complement strand
GCTATTTAAGCATTATAGCCTTTTTTACTTTTTTGTTTTGTTTAAGTCCC
Source organism: Mojavia sp. (assembly GCF_059505145.1). Taxonomy (NCBI): domain Bacteria; kingdom Bacillati; phylum Cyanobacteriota; class Cyanophyceae; order Nostocales; family Nostocaceae; genus Mojavia; species Mojavia sp. The sequence continues at coordinate 7,887 of NZ_JCACKA010000004.1, read as the reverse complement.
GCTAATACAGAAGTTACCCTTTACAACCAAGCTAAAAGTAAATATCAGCTTACTGATGAGCCTATTGCTCAAAAAAAAGCATTCGTTTTAGCTAGGTCTAAGTTTAATTCTGCTCAAGAATTGTATCAAAAATTAAGTAATGGACAAAATGCCATTTCTCTACAAGCTAAATTGAATTGGCTAAATTTACTATTGGATAGTAAATCATTATCAATCCAATTTTATCAAACTAAAAATTTACCATCAAATAAATCAGTTTCTTTAATAACAAATGATATTTTAAATAAAGTTGATGAACTAAAAACGCTGCCAAAGATTGAATCTATTTATTACAAACTTAATTTCTCCCAAAATCTTATAAAAATTTCTCAAATTAATGATTTAAGAGAATTAGCATCTGACAATTTACCATCTATAGCCCTATCATTATCTCAGGAAGCATTAGCTAATGCCCAAACTTTGAATAACGCAAGAGCAATTTCTTATGCTAATGGTACTTTAGGTCATATCTACACTGCATTTAAAGAATCATTGAAAGCAGAACATTATTTTTATAATGCTATGTTGTTTGCCCAAGCAGTAGAGGCTTGGGATATAGCTTACCAGTGGCAGTGGGAATTAGGACGGCTTTCTCGACTCTCTGGAAAAATCGAACAAGCTAATCAATTTTATGCAGTTGCTATTAAAAATCTTGATAAAATCCGTAGTGATGTTTTGCTAGTGAATTCAGACATTCAGTTTGCTTTTCAAGAAAAGGTAGAACCCTTATACCATGAATATATAGACTTATTACTCAATCAGGACAAGCTTAATAAAGCTTACGCAAAACAAGCAGCCGAAATTCAAGAGCAACTAAATTTTGCTGAAGTAGAGAATTTCTTACGATGTGGTAAATTTGCTGAGAATTCTCTGAACTCGAAATTTGAAGATAAATTAAAAAATTTACCTATTGTCATTTATTTAATTAAATTAGCAGACCGAGTGGAGGTTCTTGTTAAAACACCACAAGATATCTATCGTCATCCAGTGGATATAAACCTCATTTCTGAGCCTCTTAATAACTTATTTGACATTATCCAAAGGCAAGAGTTTGTTGATACAAAAAGTCTGAATTTTCTAGCATATTCACAAACTGTTTATCAATTTTTGTTTGAACCTATTAAACAATACTTGCCCCCATCAGGTAACTTGGGCTTTGTCTTGGACAGCTATTTTCAAAATTTACCCATGAATATGTTATACGATGGGCATCAATATTTATTGGAACAGTACATTACTTCTGTAGGTTCTAGTGCTAAACAATTACGACAGTCTCTAATCAAACCAACCCAAGCTTTAGTTAGCGGTGTTTCTCAAGTTGCTCCCAGTTTCAATAATCCAATTGTTCCTAAAAATTTACGTCCTTTGCCTCAAATCAAAATAGAAATTGAAAATATTAAACGAAATAACCCTTCTGCACTTACATTAATTGATGCTGAATTTACCCGTGATAAATTTAAACAGAATATTGAAAACAATTTTTTCTCAACTATTCACCTAAGTACTCATGCTCAGTTTAGTTCGGATCTTGAACAAACCTTTGTTTTAGCTTGGGATAATCCTCTTAACGTTAAAGATTTAAAATTTTTAGTACAAAATAAAAATGACCTTGATTTGCTTGTTTTGAGCGCTTGCCAAACTGCCAAGGGTGATAGGCGCTCCTTTTTAGGTATCGCTGGCATAGCTGCACAAGCCGGAGCGCGTGGTATCTTAGCCAGTCTGTGGCTAGTTGATGCTGAATCTACCACTCAACTGATGAGCGAATTTTATGATGGACTAAAACGCGGACTCACTAAAGCAGAGGCGCTACAATTTGCACAACTGAGTCTGTTGAAAAGCGACAAATATTTCCACCCATATTACTGGAGCGGCTTTATTCTTGTGGGTGGGTGATATGCTGTAACGCAATTTTCATGCCTGATTCCGCCTTAGTTAACTCCAGATTATTATTTACTTTTTGAGCTAATTGCTTTGCTGTTAAGTATGCTTTATTTGCTTGTTGGGGTAAATTCGCTATCAAGTAGCGATCGCCTAATAATCTATGAACAGTCGGGTTTTTTGAACCTGCTTTAGCTCTGGCATTTAGCATAGTTATCGATTCATGTACTAAATTTCGTGCCTCATATACCGCATCCATGTCAATCGCTAATTCATCTTCCAGCTGTTTAAGGCTCTTGAGAATGTTAATTGTCTTTTCTAATTCTTGCGCCTTGTCGGTGGGCAGTAGCAATAGGATTGAAGAGCTACCATCTAGCACTTCATCCCCCCGCATAGCCACTATGTCTACACGGTAGACATTTCCTGGTTTCATTGCTGGTTGGTATTGAGGATAGGGCAGACTTTCTCCTTTAACTTCCACCTCCCAGTTTACTCCCCCATTTCCCTTGAGGCGCACATTGTAAGAAGTAGCTGTCTTTGTGCTAGACCAGGATAATGTCGGGCGGGGGTTTTTGATTACCACCCCATACGGGGTAATCTTATTCGGCTTGTTTTCTTCGTCTGGGCCTTTAGGGTTGATGCAGTTTCTTCCATCTAAAAGAGTACACCCCCTACGTTCAGTATTTGAGAGTGGCAAACAATGCTTACCCACAATGTCGCTAGGAATTTCTAATATTTTTCCTCTCAGATAACAAAAAATTTTGACTCTGCCTCCATTGGCCGCGCTGACTTTATCCTCTTTGCACAATTTGCTCAGGGGTTGATAGTAAATGTCACCACTAATAACTTTAGCAACAGGCTCACAAGAGAAGCCTTCTTGGGAGCTTAGTCTCACTACTTGCTGTCCCCACCCACGGTTTATACTTAGGTTTGTTAAAATCAATATCGATATAATTGCTCCAACTTGGAGTTTACTTTTTTTCTTTGACATCAGATTCAAACACTTATTTATACAAATGATTTATCGAACTACTTACTAGTACTTATTTTCTCTTGAAAATTCGCCCTAATAATTCTTCTCTCCACTTTTGAATTTCTGGCAAATACACTCCGTCTGTTCTTGCAAGTATACACATCTCCCCATAACTACTCGCATAATCTAAATCGCCCAGTGCTTCTTTTGTTTTCGCTAACAAACAGTACACATCTACTCTTTGTGAATCTAGTTCAAATGCTTTTTGCAAATTTTTATCTGCTTCTTTATAATTTTTCTGCATCAATTGCGCCCATCCTAAGTTTTTGTATAGTGCTGCTCTCCAATGAGGAAAAGAAGATGAGGCTTTGCTTAATCCTTCCACTGCCAGTTGTTGGGCTTGAGCATATTTTCCTTGCAAGTTCTTCAATCTGGACAAATTATTAACGGCATTCATCGCCTTGTCTTTACCATATTTAATCGCCAACCTATATTGCTCTTCTGCTAAATCATATTCTTCTTGTTCTTCATAAAAATTACCTAAATTATAATGCCCTTCCCACAGGTTAGGTTCTAGCTTAAAAAGTTCTTGGTAAGTTCTTTTTACACAATCTATATCTCTTATCTGTTGACAAGCAACTGCCAAATTATTGTACGAATCTACATCTAGTGGATTGTATTTAATTGATAAACTATAATATTTTTTCTCTAATTTTAAGTCATCTTTAACCCGTGCCGCTTTGTCAAAATAGAATTGGGAAATCTGAGTATTTAGTTCAGGACGAATTTTTACTGCTTGGTCAAATAGACTTTGTGCTTGTTCTGATTTATTCGCAGCTTCTAGGTTTTGACCTTCAAATACTAAATTATTAGCATATGCTGGTAATACTAGTTTATAAATTACTAAACCAATCAAACTAACAGTAGCGATCGCTACACTGAATATAAATTTTTTAGACCTCGTTAATTTATAAAATTTACTTTGCTGAGGCAGTTGTTTAAGCCGCCACAAAATCATGCCAGTAGTCTGAGGGCGATGTGCTGGATTAGGAGCCATCAACTCATCTATAAAATCAGCAAAAGGCTTATCAATTTGTGGTGCTTTCTCTCTCCAAATTAGTCTTTCTGTCTCTCGATTTGTCGTCAAATCCATTAATTTAACCCCAGTAACCAGACGCACAATAGTTCGACCTAAAGCATAAAAATCTGACTGAGGGACGGCTTTACCATGTATTTGTTCTAATGGGCTGTAATAATGAGAAACTACCGTTGTGATTTCGTAATTTCCTATACTCATATCTGTTCCTCCGCTGGCGCTAACTTTCGCTAAATATGTGTCAGTTATTCGGCGCACAGTCCCAAAATCTATCAAGAATAATTGCCCGTCCGGTTGAAGAATTATATTTGCTGGTTTTATATCTCTATGAAAAAATTCAGTATGGTGTACTACATCTAGTATTGCCACTAATTGCTCTAACCAATCTAATGCTAAATTTTGTGAAATTGGTGGGTGGGTTTTTATCCAATCCTCTAAATTTTCTCCTTCAATTTTATCCATTACTAAGCATCGTAATGTGAAGGGGCTTTTGTGAGGAACAAAAGTGAAGAAGTCATCAACACCATTTGTCTGAGGAATATTTGGGTGGTGTATTAATTGCAAAGCCAGAACTTCTCGCTCCATTCGCTCAACGAATTTAGCCGAACCCCATTTCATTACTTTCATGACTCGCCGTTTACGCTCAGGACTCCACTTTGTCCCCTCATCCTCTACCTCAAATATTTCATTGTATGTGAATGGGTTGTCGTTCAGTTCTCTCAATGGTTTGATTAGACGGATACGCTCATTGATCACTAACGAAGTACCGCAACAGAGGCATGTATCGGCATCATCAGGATTCTGCCGTTGTTCACAAAGAGGGTTTATACAGTAACATGACATATAATAAAAATTTATGTTTAATGATGGTCATTTGATTACAGCGCAAGTGAAACTTTAAGCCATTTATTTTATGTATGCATAAATAGCTTATATTGCTACTTTATTGCCTCAAAAACAAGAAGTATGATACTTTTTTGAGCAACTACTATGCCAAGCTGAGTTTCTTACCCAATTTAGTTCTAAACTAAATTGGGTTCACTTTCGTAGTAAGTCAAGAAAAATTAGAGAGATCCATAAAAAATGTCGCGCCGTCGATGTCCGACCGCAAAAGCGCCACAATATCTTCGATGCAGCCCAAAATATTTACGGTACGACGGGACATTTATTTCAAAGCAAGTGCCTTAGCAGTCAGTTGATTTATAGTTTAAGGTAACTTTGTCCTACTTCGGTGAATCTCATTCATTAAAAATTTGTATGATACAGAACTGTTAATGGTTAACTCTAAATTAAAAATTATAGTACCATTAAGCTTATACATTATATTCTCTTGAATACCTTCAATAAATACAACTGCCGTATAGACTCCAATATATGGAGGGATAAATCTGTTTATGTAGTTTAGCTACGAGTAGTTAGTCATCGTTTAGACAACTATCTAAGTATGACGCAAAACAATAATTTTGGGGAACAAAGCTCTTGTGAGCAGCTAAACTTCGATACAGCCTTAAATGTGATAGATGACCTAGTGTTTACCAAGATAGGTAGGCATCTATCTGAGCCTGAGATCACTTTGATGAAGGGCGCATGGGATGATGATGATTACGAAGAAATAGCCAAAGACTCTCCTTATACCGTCAATTATCTACAACGACACGTAGCCCCTCAATTATGGAATTTAATATCTGCAACTGTTGGAACTGGTGAAAAAGTTAGTAAAAAAAAGCTGCGAAATTTTTTAGAATCACTGTTTGCAAGAAAGTACCATACTCAGACAGAGGGGCTAAGTAACGAAAAATCCTCATCCGTTCAATTTATTAAAATTAATGGTGAGCCGCCTGATATATCTAATTTTTGTGGGCGAATACAAGAACTAAATCAAATAAAAGAGTTAATCACTCAATATAAATGTTTATCTTTAATAGGAATAGCAGGAATTGGTAAAACTGCTTTAGCAGCAAAACTCTTAAAACAGATTAGTACCAGTTCTGATTCTGAATTTGAGTGTTTGATTTGGAAATCAGTTGCTCACGCTCCAGTAGTCCAAGATTTAGTAACTGAGCTAATACAGCTAATCCAGCCAACAGCATCACCTTCACTTCAGGTTGAGTATACGCAAGCTCAAATTACCACCCTGCTTAAAGAAATACAATCTCGTCGCTGTTTGATTGTACTAGATGAAATCGACACAATATTTCAAACAAGCAATTTTGAACAACGTCTAGAATATAGATTATTTTTTCGTCGCTTGATAGAAGAACAGCATCAAAGCTGTTTTCTTTTAACCAGTCGCATTTTTCCCAATGAATTTGGTAGCCTTCTAAAAGCTAAACGACCTCTTAAATATCTTAAAATCAAAGGTCTAGATACTGATGCAGCAATGCAGTTTTTACTTAATCAAGGTTTGACTGGCAAACAAAGATGCCAGGAGTTAATTAACACTTATTATGGTCATCCTGCTGAATTACAAGGTGTCATTGAAAGAATCCATCATTTTTTTGCTGGTAGTACTGAAGCATTTTTTGATAATAAGACAACATTTATCAGCCCTGAACTTCAATCAGTTCTGGATGAACTATTTAGTCAATCTTTGAGCCAAATTCAACGCGAGATTATGCTCTATTTGGCTGGAAATATATCTATTAACTCAAACTCTATAAATTTTGCTCAATTACTAAAAGATTTTACTCATGTCCATAACAAAAATGTATCAGTTTCAGAAATTGTGGAAGCATTAGAATCATTAGAAAATCACTCATTAATTGAAAGTATTAAAGATCCTAATTCTAAGGAAATACGTTTTTCTTTGCAACCAGTCATTAAAAAATATATTTCTAATGACCCTTTAGGGATAATCAAAAAATTTGATAAGTTGGAAAAAATCTCAGTAGCATCATGAAGAGGAGATTATGGAGATCATTACCACTACAAACAAACTTAAAATCTGGAAGAAATTGACCAAGGCTGCTACTAGTTATCTTCAGTGGGTAGCAGCAATTACTGGTACATTTGAACAGACACCTAAACGCGGATCGTCTTGCACGAACCTAACCAACAAGTTTTCCACCGCCAATCCAAAGCAGAGGCAAGTGTCTGGCTAAGGACGGCTTGAGAAAAGCTCTACCCAATAGGGCAGATTCACCAAAATTAATAAAACCGGAGGTCACACAACTCAACAATCAAAATCTGATGAGATGCGAAAAGACGCGAAGTTTTGTAAGATCAAGCTTGTCAATATTACGCAAAGCAGGAGGAAAACAAACAATACATAAAAATTTAGGCAAAACGTACTAAGAAGTACCGCTTTGCCCGAAGTTCAGACAACTGAATAACTTAAGAGCGGGGTTGATCTCGGAATGACGAGGAAAGTGGTGCTTAAAGTTTGGCGACTTGAATCCACTAACTTGTCAATAAGATACCACGCTGTTTTACTTTGCCAATTATAACGATAAATGGGTAGGTAAAGACAAGTTCTGCTGACCGTTTTTGGCATTTTGGCAAAAAATTTATATTTCCTTTAAGTAAATTTTTGTAAAGCAGTGTAATCAAGGAGAATCAGAAGTCAGAATCCAGAAGTCAGAATTGATAATGGGTTGATTTTTTGCTGTGAGACATTTCATCCCTGAGCTATCAGGTGATAGACTTCTCACCTCTGTCCCTAATGGCAATTCGGGCTGTAATTCTTCTGAATACTGAATCTTGACTCCTGAGTTCTAGATTAAAAACCCCCTCTGAAACTTGAAAACCAAGTTCTTGGAGGAATCTACCGTGTCTAGTAACCAATGCCCTAAACAATTGGGCGTTGGGGATCAAGTGTTGCTACCTAACATTTGCAAATACCCCAATAATCTCACCGCAGCCGAGTATCATGAGCTAGCGGTGGGCAGCGCCATTCATCCTG
>NZ_JCACKA010000003.1:0-7942 GCF_059505145.1 Mojavia sp. | reverse complement strand
TATCTTAACGGTTTACTTGCTATTTGAGTGTTTCTGCCAAAAGTGGATGCTCCCGCAAGATATAACAGGTGGAATTTTAATTGCAGTTTTTGAATTAATTCTAAATACCGACGACATTTTTCTTCTACAACATCAAGAGGTTCGCCTACTAAAAACAAATATTGGCAGTATTCTGCTGCTCCGTAACCTGCATACTCCAGATTGCCAGTTTCCAAACCATGTTGTACTCCTTCTAAATGGAACGGTAACGTGGTGCGAGTATGATTTTTCCAATGACCAATATGAGTTGCAAACAGAACATTTACACTGGCTCGTAATTCTTTGGCATTAAATTTATCTAGGAGGAAGAGCGCTAACTGTCCAAACTGATAACCAGAATCGGTATCTCCTAGAGTTTCACATAAAAGAGTTCCATACCAAGCATAGCCAAAAGCAGAAGCAGGGCAATTGCCAAAGTTGATCGAAAGATTTACTAAGGTAAAAACCGTCTGCTGAAATAGTTCGGGATTGAGAGTCCATGCTGGTGTAATTACATCAATGAGGATATCAGCAGCAGCTAATTTATGAGGATCTTTCATCTTTGGCAGATGAAGAAGTTCTTCAATCGCTTTAACCTGGGTTGGCAGGTTCGACTCTAACCGAACACCCAATAATTGCAGTACAGATAAACCGATATCTAAACAATCTTGCTGTTGATTTTGAACGATTCGCGCCTGAATTTGAACTTTATAAACCTTGACTCGATCGAGTAATTCTTTGGTTTGGTTCAGCACTGTGGTAATCAGTGCCTCCATTTGTTGATAATTACCATTGAGTAGGGAAACTTCTGCTCCCGCAGTGTAAAGCTCCAATGCTAAATTATATTGAGTTTGCCAACAATCAGGAGCGAGTAGATCTATTCCAATGGTGAAATATTTGAGGGCAGCTTCGTAAGCTGCTGAGGTTTTTGCTTTATGTCCTGCCATTAAATTCAGGCTAACTAATTGTTGCCGATCTAAGGGGGTAACAATTAAATCAATTGCCTGATTCCAATGGTTAACAATATCAAAAATATTATTGCTATCTAGTTCCGCTTGGGGCGTGTATTGCAACAGTAATCGACCAATTGTCAAATGAGTTGCTTGTTGTTGATCGTTAGCAATCAAAGAATAGGCAGCTTGTTGAACGCGATCGTGAATAAATTTGTATGTCAGGACTGTCTTTTTAATGTCGAGATCTAAGTTGCGATCCTCAGGTGCTTGTCCGAGATAAAATTTGTAAATCTCATTTTGAGGTAAAACAAATCCTTCCTGTAAACCTTTCCAAAGAGCATCCGCCACATCAGATTCAGAACGCTCACAAACGATCGCCAAAGTAGCCAAATCAAAACAGTTACCAATACAAGCCGCCAATTTCAAAACCGCCTGTGTCTCTACAGGCAGTTTCTGCAACTGCAATGCCATAAACTCTACCACATCATCGGTCAATGCCAACTGTCGCACCGCCGCCATGTCACATTGCCAATAACCCAGTTCTGATTGAAACTGAATCCAACCATCTTCGTGCAATGCTCTAAGAAATTGCGTTGTAAAAAAGGGATTTCCTTTAGTTTTCTGATATACCAACCGTGTGAGGGGTTGGGCTAATTCAACAGAACAACTGAGAGTGTCTGTTACTAACTGATTTACTGTTATTTCTCCTAAAGGTAACAAGGTAATGGTATTGAAAATCGCTTGTGCTTTCTGAATCTGTTCCAGTGTCAGCGTCAAGGGATGAGCCGGAAACACCTCATTGTCTCGATAGGCTCCCAGAATTAGTAAATATCCCGAACTGGCATCGCTCATCAATAATTGCAGCAAGTTCAGGGAAGCTGAATCTGCCCATTGCAAGTCATCTAGGAACATCACCAAGGGATGTTCTTTTGTAGTAAGAACTTGGATAAATTTTTGAAATAGTAAGTTAAAGCGATTTTGGGCTGCACTACCGGAGAGCTCTGGTATTGGCGGTTGTTTGCCAATAATTCGTTCTAGTTCCGGAATCACCTCCACAATCACCTGTGCGTTTTCGCCCACAGCCGCAAGAATTTTGGTTTGCCATGCTTTAAGTTGGGTATCGCTCTCACTCAGCAGTTGCCCCATCAAGTCACGAAAGGCTTGCACAAAAGCGGATAGGGGAATGTTGCGATTAAACTGGTCAAATTTGCCTTTGATGAAATAGCCTTGCTGACGGGTAATTGGCTTGTGGACTTCATTGACTACCGCCGTTTTTCCCACTCCGGAAAATCCGGCTACTAACATCATTTCTGTACTGCCATTGGCAACGCGCTCAAAAGCTTGCAGCAAGGTTGTAACTTCTATTTCTCGCCCATAAAGTTTTTCTCTAATGAGAAAGCGATCGCACACATCTGTCTGGGCAATTTCAAAACTCTCAATCCTGCCTGTTTGTTTTAGTTGATATAAACAATTCTCTAAGTCAACTCTCAATCCCAATGCACTTTGATATCTATCTTCGGCATTTTTCGCCATCAATTTCATCACAATATCTGCAAGCACTTGGGGGATTTCTTTTCTGTCCCCTAATGGCATAGGCATTTTCGCAATGTGGCAATGCACCAACTCCATCGGGTCATTAGATATAAATGGTAATTCTCCCGTTAATAATTCATAGAATGTTACACCTAGAGAATAAAAATCGCTGCGGTAGTCTATCCCTCGGTTCATTCTCCCTGTTTGTTCGGGGGAAATATAAGCGAGAGTTCCTTCTAAAATATTTGGATTTTTAATTTCTTGAGTTTCTTTAGGCAACAGAGAGGCAATACTAAAATCAATCAGTTTAACTTGTTTTGTTTGGGGATGAATCAGAATGTTTGTAGGTTTGATGTCTTTATGGATAACGCAGTTTCGGTGTAAATCATGAAGAATATTAGTTAATTGAATAGTAATTACCAAAAATTCCCTAAGGGAAAGGCTAGTTGTTTTAATATATTCTTGTAAAGAAATTTCTCCTTCATCTTCCATCACCAAAATATAAGTATTACCATAAGTTTCTAATGATAAAGGACGAATGATACCGGGAATGTTGAGATTTTTGCTAATGGTATATTGGTTACGAAATTGCAGTAATTCGTTGAAGCTGGGATATTTAGATGTCAAAAGTTTAATCACGACTGCGAGTTTTTCTTGCTCTCGAATAGCTCTATATACTTTAGTTCTGGAGCCTGCATACAATTGAGAGCTAATTTGATATCCGGGGATAACGGGAGTAGAGCTTGCAGCCGTCATTTATACTGACCTCATGGTGGGAATTTGCTTTTGTCTCATGAAATTAGTATTCCCCGCTACGATGCGAATTGTACAATCGGTATTTCACTTAGCAGGGCGGCAAACGGAAGTATTTTTGGAATCACTGTTTACTGTCATGGGAGTTGAGTTAGAACTGCCAGAACACTCAACCCTATGCCGCCGCTTGAGCAGGTTTTCCCAAGGGGAATAGAAACGCATTCTTTAATCAGGATGCTCAAGGTGTTATGCAATACCCCAGGATTAAAATGCGATGCTACACAGTTTTTACTCAATCAACGGAAATTGCAGGTGTGGGAATAGATGCTCATGGTGTAGACCCTGGACACGATCCGAGTGGGTGCTACGAACCGTCTGGTGTTAGCACAGTCTGGTATTGTGCTAGAAAATCTTACCAATTTAGACCAATTACCAACCAAGAGACTAAACTCGCGATCGCAGTTCTGAGATTACGTGGAGGTTCCGGTTCTCTTATAGGCGTGTTGGCTTTCGTACCTTAACTTTTGTGTTGCTTAGGCACAAGACTCGAAAAATGCCCCGCTGTACCATAAATAACTGACACGGGATTTGCTGGGATTTGCTGACCTACACCGCCACTACCCAATCGCACACCACAGACCTACAACCGTCCCCAAAGCTCACCCACACTTGCCACTGACTCAAATATCCATTCCATACTGGCTCACCATCAGCAACACCAACAGCATCACCAATCTTTGCAACTAGCTCAGTGTAGAAGTAATCTGCATTGTGTAGCCCCTGCCGCAATTTTAACCTTAACCCCTTCCAGCCAAGAGCAGCCTGATTTAATGTTTGGGAAATGTCCGGTGCGTCAGTAACTTGAGTTTGTATATCTATATTATTGGAGACTGACACGGAATCTGAATTTTGCGGCATTGATGATGTGTCACCAAAGGGTGTTTGTAACTTTATATTATTGGTGGCTGACACCGATTCATCCCGATTTAACCATTGCCCGAAAATCACATCACGCTTATCATCGGGTGAAACAAACTTATAAACACTCTCCCTTTTCCCCCTTGGCCCCAATCTACCCACATACGACAACCGCAAATCAATCTTGTCCAATAGTTTTTGTGCGATCGCCACAGGTGTCAGCTTATCCGAAATAGTCACGTTCAAGTAATTCTTGATGACATACCGATTCTCCACAGCCCTCGCCTTAAACTCCTGCATCCTCTCATCAGACCCCCGCAACTGCACCCCACTCGTGAGAAACTGCAACAAATTCATCTCCTCCAACAATAAGACTGCACTGATCATCTGCCCCTTGTTGAAATCAGGCTTCCAAATGGCATTTTCTCCAGCCTCAGCCATTCCCTTAGCCCGTTTGCCATCACGCTGAGTCAAGAATTCCCGCTCCAGCGTCAGATAGTAGTGCAGTCGTAGTTGAGGATACCAGCCATCATCATCTTTCTCCACCAAATCAGGTGTCACTTCAACTTCATAGCGACGGGACAATTCAGCCTTGCGCTGCTGATGTCTTTCGGTTGGGATTTTCGAGCGTTGATTTTGCAGTTTCTTGAGCTGGGCATCAGATATATCTTCAGAATTGGCGATTGCCTGACATTCATCTGCATATAATTCCTTTGATGCAGCCTTTACCTCTTTGACAATTTCCCCACCCTCATCAAGGTCAGGAGCATCAATTACAGAATACCCATCAGCCACCAATCCTTTCAGCACAAATTCCTGATAGCGCTTCATTTCGACGTTAATCACACAAGCTCGTTTACCCCAAGCTTGTAAAGATTCGGGTTGAAAATCCTGCTCAATGTAGCTGTAATCCTGATTATCAGCTGCGGACAGCAGGGCGATGTTAGCCTGTGTCGCAACGTGTTGACTCCGCAATAATCCACCAATAGAAGTTGAACCATTGCCCACAGTCCCCATACCATACCGACTGACCCAAATATGACGGTCAACAGTTTCACGTAATCTGGCTAACATCTGGCGTACTGAATTGACAGGTTGCACACCTTGAAATATCCCCCAAACTGCATCGAAATGGCCTTTGATATCGATAGAAACGCCTGTTTCCAAGCTGGGTGAGGCTATCACTAGGTCGTACTGTGTGAGAATTTCGTTGAGATGAGAGATACACCCGCAAGCTGGATGTGTGGGGTCGCCAACAGAATCGCTGTCAATACGCAGAATCCGTAGGTGTGGGAATTTCAACTGAAATCGTTGTTCCAGAGCCTGTGTACCCCATTTTGATTTAGCTTTTTGAGCAGAACAACATAATAAATGATGTCCCCCAAGAGTTATCGCCCGATCAAGTGCCGCAATCAAATTCTTAGGGTTGCTGCCAGAGTAGTTGTAACATCTACCAGAAAGGGGCTGATAGTTGTTGACTATAACAAAAGGATTAACCCGATATTCTCCCGCAAGTGAAAGAATGTATTTGACATCAGTATCTGAAACATCGGCGGAAGAAAGGTAAATTTTCCCGTGTTCGCTACCCAGGACATTCTGTACCAGTTGCTTGAGGTTTTTGAGTATGGATACCCGCCGCTTGGCTACATCTGTAGCAGAGTTGAGCAGATGCCAGAATACTTGGTCGCATTCATCAATAATAATGACATCGTTTGACCAGTCGTTGGGGTTGAATTTTGCTTGGCTCTCGTGATGCAACGAATCAATGCACACCCCATAGCCCAACAAATCTCTCGTTTCGGAATGATACATTTCGGTGACATAATTCACTCCAAAGCGATCGCACAATGCCTCACCCAACTGAATGCGGTGGGTGATGATGAGTACCCTACGCCCTTGGTCATGTGCTTTGGCAACCTCAGCAGATAACCATTCGGTTTTACCCGTTCCCTTGGGAGCTTTGAGGATTATCAGCTTTTCGCCAACGGGTGCAATCAGTTGACCCAAAAATCTTTGGTTGAGAGCGATCGCGGGTGGGTAAGTCAACAGAGTAAACAGCTTGATTTCCCACAATTCCAAGGTTTCGGCTGTATTATATAGTGCGTGAAATGCACCCCCACCTTTCGCCACTACAAAATCATCTACACCTTTTTCTGGCCCTGGTAAATCTATAACTCGCAGCTGACAACCTTCGGCAATCAACAACCGACCCATGCGACTAATGGCAGTTCTCACTCGCTGGACTGTTTCAGGCTTGGTATCATGGTCGAAGCAGATGTTGACCTGTCTACCCTTTGTGGCGAAATGCTTCAAATCGGGAATGAGAAATGGTTTACCAATGGCAGTACCGTACTCATCAGTTGGTGTACGGTAGCCTGCGTTAACTCCCGATATTGCGATCGCAGCATAGCCAGCAGTCAAAAGACAAGCGGCTTTCTTGGCTCCTTCGACGATAACCACTGGCACATTATGTTTCCACACCCAGTGCCAGAACCCCCAAGGGTGCATTAAATCCCCATCGGTTATGGGAATGCCGCAACGATTGGAGACTTTTACCCAGGTTTTTTTCGAGACTCGCAGGAATAAGGCGCGTGTTTGTTCTCGGTATGGGTGTTCGTACTTGATGTGCTTGTGGATTTTCTGGGGGTCTCGCCGGGGCTTGTTGGGTTTGAAGCAACCCCACATCATTGCAATGTAATCGTTTAAGGGGTCAACGCCACTGCACCACCAACCCCCATGTTCAATATGTCGGTATTTTTTTAAATCACCCTCACGTAACCGTCCATCATTGCGACGAGAGATTTTGTCACTGTAAAGCAAATAATCATAAGGTGTTGTGCCGGAGAGTGAACGCACATTTAGGGCAATAATCTCCTCGTCAACACCGCTATCAATCCATTCTTGTAGATGCTCTTGTTGTAAATTAGTCTCTGTTTTGGTCATATCTCCTCCTTAAATAAACGCATGGTGAAATAGCGGCATTACACCCATGCCGCCGATTGAAACTTTTGGGAATGCTTGTGCTGGCTATCTCACAAGCCAGCTATAGGGCTATCTGCTTCTCCACATATACGCATGGGGGCAGACTTGGGGCAGGGAGCAGGGAGCAGGGAGCAGGGGGAAAGATTCTCTCCCTTGCACCCTGCTCCGTTCCCCTTGTCCTCTTCTCCCCTCCGGTGTGTGGTCGAAAAGTTAGATTAATTCGCGTACTAACTACTTTGTTTGTTTTCGGTACTTGATGCAGATGTGTAGACTGACAGCCAGGGTGCATCACGAGCAAACTGCCATGCTCCAGCCAGAAGTCCGTCGGTTTTCCAGCGATGGGCTTAATCTGAAATTTTCGTGCAGCACCAAGACTCACTGATGCAATGGCTGGGTTAATCCCCATCGATGGCTCATTGTCAGAGTGCCACCCGATGGAATCCTGACTGCTGCGGTACTGATTCCCAATGACGATCCGGAAGTTGTACCCGGTGGCGGCAGTAATCTTATCTCTGAGTTGGGCTAGTGGTTCTGTCCAGGGCAGGGGCTTTAAAAAGACGCTCTTTGAGTAGAGGTAATCACATCCTTTATCGCCATAGATACACTCAAGACGAGGCACGGGAATAATCTTGCCCACCATTCTGATGTGATTCTGCTGCCATTCGAGTTGTTTGCAGTGCTGATAAAGTACGCCTGCCTCTTGGATGGTCAGAAAGTCGGGGTAGTAGGTAACGGGTGAACGAAAAAAGGTGTGGGGAATAAAAAACAGGTTAGCGTAGATAGTA
>NZ_JCACKA010000002.1:0-8024 GCF_059505145.1 Mojavia sp. | reverse complement strand
TTTTAATTAACCGCCCCCCATCATCTTGCTCAACCAGTTCAGGGGTTACGCTCATGCCGTAAGTATCCTGAATGCGGAATTTCTCACACTCTAATGCTTCTTCTGGCTTGAGGTAATCTTGGTGTTGCCTCGCGGTGTATGTCCTTCTATCGATATCCTTGGCATTAGCAACTTTGCGATAATGCTCCTCATCGATGGCAACCCCCGCTGCTTTCATCCACCTAGAAGTTCCCTCATCAACGCCATCACCTGCTGGCACAATGGTATTGCCCATCTCTTCCAATAGCGATCGCAGATCAGCCCGAAGATTATTGATTGACCAGTTCCTTTGTGCTTCAATCTGACAACTGGTGTCCAATGCCCAATCCTTCTCTGCGCCACGCTTACCCGTTTCTTTATCGATGCGGATTAAAAACGCCGTCATTTCATTCTTCTGAAGAATCTTTTCCTTGATATGACGGGCATTGGTTTCGGCATAACCAAATGGTGGGCGAGGTGCAACCCAAACGTGCAGTGCTACATTATGACGATAACGCCATAACTGTTGAGCACATTCTGTGGCTGATTGGGACACAGCGTGAAACACACCAAACACGGCATCAAAATGATACGTGGAAATGTCAACACCTGTGCCGAGACTGGGAGTGGTCAACAGTGCATCAATATCTTTAATTGCAACGTTAATCTCCCTGATGAAGATAACATTCTCCTCACTACCGCTATTGTCTGAATGAATAGCCCAGACTTTTATCTGTTGGTCTGATTCTGACTCTGGTGTATCATCATCAAGCAATGGCTCAAGTCCATTCAAAGCACGTTCCAACTTTTTGATAAAGCGTTTAGAATCGCTCACCAGCATCAACTTCTGACCTAACATCAGTTGAGCGTGAAACACAGCGACTATTGCGCTACTATTAGGCCCCTCATACCAATGAACCTGACGACCACCTGAGCGATACTCATTTTTGATGATGTAGGGTTTTTCTCCTTCAGGTCGCATTTTCATGAAGAAATCAATCGTCAAATCATCAAGGTGAGCATCTGCCAGAACTACTAATTTGGCGTTATAGACGAGATACTCCAACACTTCCAGAATAGCCCCCCGGTGTTCTTTGCAGGTTTTGGACTTCAGCAAGTGAGCCACATATTGACAGGCTTCGTCTATAAATAGAATGTCGTAAGCCTGTAAATCATTCGCCATCTTATACAAAGAGTCTACGGTGATGCTGAGGGCTTTGGCTTTTGACCAGTCGCCACAGGATATAGCAGAGTACATCGCAGTTTGCAGGCGATCGCTGAGGTTCTTCAACAGATTAACCCGATGCCCATTGTTCAAGAAACTGAGATCGGGGTTTTCTTTTCTGAGAATAGCTAAGAGTTCAGTTTTCCCCGTACCCATATCCGAAGCCAAACACACCACCCCAGATTTTGGTAATGTATGGATGACTTGGGATAAGTAGCGGGTATTAACCGTTACATTCGGCTTATACTTGTTGAGTCCTCTTAACCGATTGATGAAAAATCTCTGCCGATATTCTTGCAGGGTAAGAGCATCAGCAATCATTGTGGCGACTGCTTTTTCTGCTTTGTTGCCCAGAGCTACAACCCAGTCGTCAATGCCTTTCTCTGGCCCCGGCAAAATTGCAACTTCACATTGACAGCCAACTTCTAAGATGACATTGGCAGTGCGGCGTGTGGCTTGGAAAACTTGCCATTGCGTTTTGGGTTTAGTTTCGTAATCAAACAAGATGATAAATTTTCGTCCGTCTTGCGCCATCGGGACTAAATCTGGATGCAGTCGCTCGAAGTCTTCTTTGCCCACTCGACCGTTCCAAATCCCAGGAAGTGCAATCGCCACATAGCCCAACGATAGAAGACAAGCGGCTTTCTTTTCTCCTTCTGTAAGGAATACAGGGATTTCGGGGTTTGCCATCACCCAAGCCCAAAAGCCTATTGCTTCGCCTGATTCGGTGATCGTAATTAGTTCTGGCATCGGCACATCATAACGAAGGGATACGAGCTTCCAGATGTGTAGCGGCACTCGCAGATAAGTGACACGGTTGGGGGTTTCAGGCGGAGATTCATATTTGATTGATTTTTGAGTCTGCTGTTGGGTTTCTTTGTCCCATTCAAAACGGGGGTTGTCGGGCTTCATCCTTCCCCAATCCATTGGCAGCCAATCGTTATGAGGGTCGAGTCCACTTGCCCACCATGCACTATTAATGTGAGCGTATCGTCTTAAGTTTCCTTCTCGTAACCGTCCATCGTTTCGTCTGGCGCTTTGGGGTAGGGCATACAACAGATATTCGTATACTTGCGATCCACTTAGGGAACGGACATTTAGTGCAACCAGGGCAGGGTCAACAGCAGAACCCTTCACCCATTCATGGTAATGGTTTTGTGCTAAATCGCTATTGTTATTATCTTCGGTTGCAGGCATATCCCCTCCAATATTTTTACGCATGGTGAAATAGCAGCATCAAAGGCATACTGCTGTTGAGTTTTCTAGAAGTTACTTATTAAAATCTCAGCACCAAGAAGAATGTGCTGTTGGTTATTGGGTCGAATGACACGCTTGAAAAGCTCTTTAGGTTGGGGGGGAGAAATTACTGTTCAATGGCTCTTCTCCCCCTGCTTCCCCCGCTCAAGAACAGCTTGCCTCAACGAATAACTTTTTCTCCTAAGCGAAAAGCATTGCCTCCGCAAGGGCGTAAACCCCTGATCAAGTTTTTGATTGCAAGCGTTTCAAGAGTTTTTACAATTGTGATCTCAACTATGGTTTGATCAGGCGATAGCAGCATTAACAGGTCTACTTCCGGGTCTAGTTTTCGGATTTTGTAAGCAAGTTGTTTGGTTTTTGCAACAAGGAGCTTGCAATCCTTCCAACTATCACAAGTAATTACAACGGCTTTACCAGAAATGACTTTGAAGGGATTAACTTGCCATGCCCCAGCATCCCGTCGTAAGAACCTCGCTGCTTCTAAAACACTTCGTAACTTGCCTGGACTCCAGGAAAAGACAAAATATTTAATCCAGGCTTCCAATTTCTCCATCTCGATTTGAGCAGGCGTGAGACTGGGGTTCGCATCTAATAGACAACTTTTAGTTTCTGCCATGATTTTGGCTCCTTTAATTGAATGAAAATGAATTGAATTAACGAAGCGATGCTAGAGGCAAAGATGTAAAGAAAATTTCTTTCCCCCCTTATCTGCGTCCTCCGGTGTGTGGTCGGAAAGTAAGATTAATCCTTGTGCTAACGACCTTGTTTGTTTTCGGTACTTGATGCAGATGTGTGGACTGACAGCCTGGGTGCATCACAAGCAAGCTGCCATGCTCCAGCCAGAAGTCTGTGGGTTTCCCAGCGATGGGCTTAATCTGAAATTTCCGTGCTGCACCAAGACTCACTGATGCGATCGTTGGGTTAATTCCCATTGATGGCTCATTATCTGCGTGCCACCCTATGGAGTCTTGGCCTGTGCGGTACTGATTCCCAATAACGATGCGGAAGTTGTACCCGGTGGTGGCAGTAATGCTATCTCGCAACTGAGCTAGTGCCTCTGTCCAGGGCAGGGGCTTGAGAAACACGCTATTGGAGTAGAGATAATCACATCCTTTATCGCTATAGATACATTCAAGACGAGGCACAGGAATAATCTTGCCCACCATCCTGATATGATTCTGCTGCCATTGCAGTTGTTTACAGTGCTGGTATAGTTCGTTTGCCTCTTGGATAGTCAAAAAGTCGGGGTAGTATGTGACTGGTAGGGTTGGGGCGGGTTCGTCAAACAGATTGAGTTGTTGCATATTACTGTTCTCCCTGTGACCAGAGTTGTTTCAATGCTTCTTGTTTTGCTCCTTCCAAGCGCTTTTGCTCTTCGGGCGACACCTCACCAATCAACTGCTGTACTTCCGTCTGTTGCTTTTGCTTCTGCTGTTGGGTTGTGGCAGCTGGTAAAACCAATGATTTATCTTTTCCTTGCCCTGATGGTCGGAAGTTACGACGGCGGAAGATATAACGGAAATGGCGTTTGTCTTGTGGGGGGAGCGATCGCCATACCTCGGCATCCCAACCAGGGGGTATGAAGTCGGTTGATGGTGGCAGTAGGTTTTGAATTTGGGATTGCAACTGAGCGAGCGCCTTGCCTTGTTCTTCGATTACCGTGCTTTGCTGTTGGAGCTTTTCCCAGAGTTGTGCAAGTAATTCTGAGGTTTGCGGGGCTAACTCTGCTTCACGAGTTTTCAGTGCGAAATAGTTTTGTGCGGCAGCTATTTCTGGTTTTCGTGAGTCCCCATTCATTGCTGTGAGATAGCAACCATAACGACTAAGCTTGAAATCGTCTCTGGGTCTACCTCCTGAACTTTTTGCCGACAATGGCAAAAAGTGTTTTTTGCGCTCAACCCCTATGTTTTGACAAGCTGCGATTGCTCTAGTGATAGCATCTTCAAGTCGTCGCCACTGTTGATAACCTAAGATGGGCATTAATTCACGAGCTAACCAATATTCCTGACCATCGGCATCAACTTGTTTAATCTGCTCAAATGGACTAGCGTGATTTTCATCAAAAGTGATTGCATCCATAATTTTTCCCCTGTTAATGTATGAACCTGTCGCAGCAGTGCTGTATCTCGTCTGACTTTTAAGTTTTGTAAACAGGTGTGTTATTTTGGTAGCGAACACATATACAACACCCATTTGTCTGTTGCGATCGCATTCTCTCTCTAGCGGTCGCTCTTACTTTTTCACCAACGTCATTTGCTTTTTGCTAGTGAAAGCCCCAGCCTGCTTGAGTGCCGCAGTTGGGTTTGGGTGTGCGAAAAACTCCTCAATTGCCTTAGTCAGTCCGGCAGCAACGGCAGGATCGTGGCAGGCGTAGATGTAGACTGATTGCTGAGTGCCATTGACTAATCTGTTTTCTTGGCGAGATCCCAAGTGTGGGTAAAATGTTCTCACCCATGTACCCAAATGACCCCGGTAATGGGAACCATTCAATGGAACTTTCTTGCCAAGCTCGCTCTCCGCAAAGTTGACCACGCCCAGCCACTTTTCTTCTGAAGGGGTTAGCAATTTTCTGTTGTGTTCAGCCAACAGATTTGCGGCAAAGTCTTTAAAATGCTGCTCAATGTATGGGTTGAGTCTCCCCCCTGTGAGGTCAGCTAAAGTTTTCATCGCGTCCACCAGAGTTTGCAAGCGCTGCTCAACTGGAGGGAGGGCAGGGGCAGGTGGTTGAGGAATTGGTTGTTGTTCTGCCTCAGCGATCATCACTTTTGTCAGGGTTCTGTTGGCCCAGACGCGGAACTCGACAGACACCCAGCGAGCTATATCAATGGCGATTTCTGGATGAACCCAAGTCCCTTGAGAGCTAGCACGCCCTGATATTTCGATGACAAGTGACGATATGGGGATTCCCATATCGTGGACAAGTGCTTGCAAATACTCGGTTGTAGACTTCAGCCTCATGTAATCAGCCAATAATTTCTTATTAGCTTTAGCCATTTGAGTAGCATTCACATAACCCTTAGGGATGGCATACTTTCCTACTTCCTCGTCTTGAGCCATTTGATTAATTTCAGAGTCTCGCCATAAATGTGTCAACATGATTGATTCTCCTGTTCTTGTTCAAACATTTAGTTGAATAACTTAGACATTCACCCGCATTAAGTCTTCTTCTCTGACCAATGAAAAGCGATTGGTCATACTGGATGGTGGAGAAAAAGTAGGTGATGCCAATTCGACTTTGTAAAACCAGGACTTCTCGATTAGCTCAATCCCCAGAATCAGCCTTTGGTTTGTGCCGCGATTGGGAAATTGCAACAGTACGCGCTCGCCCAACACAAAAGCTGGTTTTTTCACAGTGGTAGGTTTTATTCGACCAGTGCCAAGAATTTCATGTTTTGTTGCGCGTACAATGTCGTTCTCAACATCGATAACGTAGTCCCAACGCCGCTGATACCATTGCAGTCCACAGCAATGTCCGAATGTTCTATCAGTTTTGAGATAGACTTTCTCCAACAAATTGATTTCAACAGGTGGAATTTCTTGACCCCAAGGCGGAGATAAATACCAGCATTTTTCTAACTCGGTGATTGCTTCCATTACGCTTTTCCCTTCAAAAGATAATTGATGGCTTCGGTGTCAAGAGCAGCAATGCGTTTTTTGATTTGCTGTGGTGGATTTTCAAGGAACTGTTTGAGATGCCAGATTCTAATTTCGTAATGTTTGGGATAGCGTTTATTCGCTTTAAGCCAACCGCGATGTACCCACAAGCGGATAGTTGATAGATTCAGCGAAAGGATACTAGCGATTTGATGACAGGTGTAGTTTTCTAAGTCAGTAAATTGTCTAGCCATTTGCAACTTTCCGATATTTGATGTAGAGAGGGAAAAGCATGGGTGCAGGGGGCAAGGGGAAAGATTCTCTCCTTTGCTTTCTGCTCCCTGCCCTTGTCCTCTTTTCTTCAGGCAGCCTCAGATTTTGCCCCTTGTATCTGCTCCATCCATGCGCTGATTGCTGCTAACTCATCAGCACCCTGTGCAACTGCTTCAACAACTTGCTTTTGATATGAAGACTCGGCATGATTCGGGTGTTCAGTTTTATCAGCAGCCCAAGCAAAGCACATTGTTTTCACTAGTTCATCAACTTTACTAATGTGCAATTGGCTGGGGCTAATAGCATCTTGAAACTGCAACCACTCTTTTACTAAATCCAGTGGGTAATCAAGCAAAGTGCGTATTTTTCTGACTCGTAAATCTTGCGGAGCTACAGTAGACGGTGGCTGAGTTCGTGCCCCACCTAATAACGTTTGAATGCCGTGAATGATTGCTCCCCAGTCAGCGTTCGGGTTCCATTCTGCCCTGATTCTTACTTTAGTAGCCGCATCATATAACCGACAAAATACTGTATTCTCTTCGCCAGAAGTAACAGCAAGAATCAGGGGTTTAGAGAAGTCTTGTATAAGTGATGCAGACAAAAGAAATGTTTTCGCAAAATTGGTTTCTATGCCAGTTCTGATGATATAAATCTCATCCGCAGCGACAACAATATCTAACTTCATATTGTCCTTCCCTTTGTATTCTTTCGCTGTCAAACGCAGTTCTGATAAATAACCCGTTAAACCAGGTTGTTGTACAGGGATGGTTCTATCTTGCTCAATGTTGTAGTGGTACCACAAAAATGATTCGCCGCTAACTTCACCGTTTTTGATATATAAGTAAATTGGTTCTGGGGGATTGCAAAGACCTAGTTTGATTTCAGTATTCATGTTGACCTCGGCAATATGTGAAATGTGTAATAATGAGATATTTCTCTAGCGCTGTTTAACTGTAGAAAGCTAGCGATTACCTGGATATCAGCACTCATTCAGGCAGTCGCTTTTTTCTAAGGAGAACTTTTCGAGCTAACAGAAGGCTTTTGATTAGTTTCTAGTTCGCACTTTAAGTAAGATAGAGCAGTTTGGGCATCCCCAAGAGTTAAATCAGGCTGATAATCAAGTGCTTCAAAGTCTGGGTGTCTGGCTATCTCTTCAAGGATTAACTGTGCCGCATCAATTAATATGTGCAAATTGGGATGGGACATTTTTATTGCTCCTTTTTAAAAATCCCAAAGCTAGAATTCAAGAGTCAGAATAATTATTAACGAAGGATTTAACTGATGAATCTGCTATGCCAAACTCAGCTTTTATCCTTCGGAATTCTGATTCTTAACTTTTGACTTTTCATTGCATTTCCTCAATGATTTCCAACAGAAAACCGCAGCCAGTGTTTTGTACTTTCACAAGGTTTCTATCGAGCAAATATTGGATGGACACATTGGAAAACTTGATAGTATGCAAAGGCGCACAACCTCCACGGCAACGTAACGAGCGCAATAAATTAGCAGCAGTCAATTCGGAAAAGTTTTTCTGTGCTTTAGCCATTTGTGCTACCTCCAGTTACATTTGCTAACTGTTGCTTAAGAACGTCTATTTGCTGCTGATGAGCGTCAATTTCAGCAGTGATTTGCGAGAATAATTCTTGTCGTGAAAGCG
>NZ_JCACKA010000001.1:0-8182 GCF_059505145.1 Mojavia sp. | reverse complement strand
TACGCTCAGATAGGGTCAACAGATTCCACACAGCAGATTTAAACTCAGGAGTCCATTCAAGTACTAGCTCCTCAATCATCTCCCAAGACTGCAAAGCAATACAATCGCTAATCCGTTCCACATTAGTAATAACGTCGGTGTTCGCATGATCACCATCACAACCCGCTTCATTAGAATCAGCATTACCTTGAGTGTTTCCCAATTCCCCGGCTGACAAAGATTCATCATCTGTTGAAGAAGGTATCTCTACTGGTGACGGCTGTTGTGATGCCGACTGTGACGGCGACTGTGACGGCGCGAAACCTTTACTCTGATTGCTTTGTGATGGCGTTGAGATTTTGAGCGGCTCTTGAGGCTGATTTTCTAGCAAAATTGATTGAGTGTTTGGCAGTGAGGGTAAATTTTCTCCAACGAGTAGATCCAATTTTTGATTATCGATTTTTTCTTCAATCAAATCAGGGATTGTGCTGTCACCTGCCTCAAAGTTCTTATTTATCAGGGATTGAGAGCCGTCACCTGTGCCATCACTACTGCTGTCACCACTGCCGTCACCTGCATTAATTCTTTGAGCCAGGGTATAGTCATGAGTTGGGATATGGTCATCCATGCCCACAATTCTTAGGCGCAATCCGCGAATGAATTTCCCGGTCTTGGTCGCTTCTTTTTCTACCTCCCAGCCCAGGACACTGCGGCACAACTCTAATAAATCAGGGGAGAAGTTATTGTGATGTTTGGCATGATTGCCCGACTTGCGGCAATAGCTGTTATACGAGCCGAATAATGTCACGGGGGTAGTACCGTCTTCTCCTTCATGGCGATCGCTGCCGACTGGTGTTTTCGCCATTGGGTCATAAATGATGTGCTGATTAATCCAAGCAGCGATGGAATCAACACGGGTGCGGTTTTCCCAAAATTCTAAGGCACATTCGGGAATCTCTTGTAATCCCAGTAATACGTTTGTAACGTGTTCATCGGGGATACTCAGAACATAGTTGGTAAATGCGGATAGTTCCGGCGCAAATACCACCTCTAAGTTGCGGCGTTTTGAGGGTGGTACTTCTTGATTACAAGGGATGGTAATCACGCGGCGCTTGACGCGGCTGGCTGATTCGCCCATAAAAATCGGCAGGTTGGAAAGCACCAATGCCATACCGTCGTAGCGATATGGAAACGCCTTTTTCCCTTTCTCCTCTGCCCTGATAAAGTCTTCCCCGGTTAATGACAGGAATTTCCCCAGCTTCCCAGTTTGCTTGTCTTCATCTGGGAACAGTACCAATCGCTTGCGGTAAGCGTTGGCTCCCTCAAATCTGTTATTGCACCATTCCTCAAGAGTTGTGGTGTGGACATTCTGTTCACCAATTAAATTCACCAACAGCCGACTAAAACTGCCTTTGCCCGTACCACCAGGGCCAATCAGGTGAATAAATTTTTGCAGGTCATGTCTGCCCTTGATGACGGCGTTACAGTAGCAAAGTAACAGGTCTTTGATGGCATCGTTACCGTTAGACAAGTGGTTGAGGAACGCGTCAATTTCTGACCAGTTTTTAGCATTGGGGTCATAGTCTCGTGGCAGTTGCCAAGTCAGGCGATAACTGGGGGAATGGGGTAAAAGCTTGCCTGTGGACAACTCCACCACACCATTCATAAAGGGCAACATTTCTCTGGGGGAAGCCTCAAGCCATTTGCGAACTATCAGTTGATTTCGCATGGCTTTGACGATGTTGGTAATGTAGGTGTGGGAGTTGTAGCCTTCAATCCCCTTGCTGGCAAGTATCTGTGAGACGATCGCTTCGATAAATTCGTTGGTTTCCGGCGACCAGACCCCAGCAAAATCAGCCTCATAGCGCATCCACAGGGCAATCTCATTGTTAAAAGCCAGTCGGTCACGGTACTCTTGGGCTATCTCACGCCCTATCTTATCCGCAGGCGGCACTCGAAAAGTTCTGCGCTTTGAAAATTGTTTTTCTAAGGAGACGATCGCCGTTTCATAGGCATCATCAAAAGCCCCTGCTCCCTGATTGACAATCAAATCATCCAGCCCCTTACCGTCTTTTGCATCCCAGTTTACATTAGCCGCGTAGCAATCTCGCTTCTCTAATGCTTTGTGCAGTTTCCTTGTCCCTCTGGCTACTGCTTTTTTGGCACTGCGCTTTGTGTCCTGGTCAAAGGCGATGAGCCATCCTGTTTCCTGGCTGGCGAAAGGAATTAAATCTTCTATCAAGCAGGCATTAATCCCAGTTGCGCCGCATTCGCAGCCATAAAGACCCATCATCACATATCCATTGGAGATGGCACACAGGGCTTTCTTGCCGCCCTCGGTGATACCTCTTTCTATGGACGATTCTTTGAGCCATTGCCAAAAGCTACCAACTTTTGGCACTTTTAGGCCGTAGCGTTCCCCTATCATCTGCCGCGCTTCGGGGGGTACAGGGGGCAAAAATGCTCGATTGCCGCCGCCTTTGGGCGCAAGATACTTGTATGGGCGTTCCTTATCTTCGTCCCATAAACTGACCATTACCTGCCATACTGAACCATCTTCATTCATCAAAAACGCGGCATACAACGGCTCGTTGGCTTGATGCCCAAATCGCTTGTAATCCCAGCCTAAAGCGTTATGGATTGGGGTTTCTACATCACCGCCAAGAACACATTCAATATCTTGGTGGAATTCGACACAGGCATCAAATACTTCTGTTGCAATCCCTGAACCTTCAATGAATGACTGGCGAATAAACGCTTGGAATTGTTCAAAACTCTCAAATTTGTTCCGCCGTTCCTCAAGTGGGCTGCTGTTGAAGGTGGTAGGGGGTGGTACTAACTCTTGCTTAACTGGAGCAGATTGCGTTAGAATTTGAGCAATCGAATTATTTTGCAGTGCGCCATGATGTGAGAGTCCGGGCGCATTCTGCGTTTCTAGCGTATTCATTTGTGGCTCCTTAATTTTGCGATTGGTCTTGATAAAGATTGAGTAATCCCTTTCGCTTTCAAGCACGCCACTGTTACGCTAGAACTAGAAAAGTAATAAATTCTGGTGCGGTAGTACTAACCGCTGGGTGACGACTGGTAATCGTCTTGGTGTGTTCTAGCCTAGTAACTAGGTGTTTTCTTTGTGGCACATCCGAAAGCAGGTGAGGGACTACCCTTTTTTTTGCTTACAGAGCATGGTAAGTCTGCTCCAGGTATGCAGCTACCGCATCTAGAATAAGTCGATTTCGACTTACCTTTAGTGCATTAGCTGCCCTAGTCCATTTTTGTAATTCTTTTTCTGGTAGGCGCACACTGGTAGTAGTAGTTGCGGGAATCTTAGTGGTTGTATTCATGTTTCTTCCACTGGATGTATCACTTAAGCATCATATTTCGAGCTTTAATAAAAAGAAACTGACTTTCTGCTATTCTTTGTCTGCAAAAAGTCAGGTAAAAAATAGACAAAGTGCAGTGATAAAACTTTTTTTCTAATAAAACCTAAAACCCCTTGTGTATTTGTTTCCTCTTGTTGGGCAACTCGCAGTAGGATTGTTTCTATTTGGTCAAGCCATCTGGGTGGTTGTCCGTTGTTGCCGCAAAATCTTGGTGATTCGGTCATAGTATTAAGTTTCTTTGATGTACCCCAATTCGGTTAATCTTTCTTTTAGAAGTTTGTTGACTGCTGCATTAGAGCTAATCATCTGATCTTCTGCATACCTATCTAACGCTTCCACAATTTCATCTAGGTATCGCGTTGTCCTATTTGTTGTTGGTCTTTTTTGTCGCGCCATGTAAAGAACTGTCATTTATCTACCTCTACATTAGATTGACTAGCACCAGCATAACTAAAGTGATACCTTTTTGGTATCACTTTAGCTAATATATCATTGCATGGAACATTTAGAAAAATGATACTAATTTGATTTTAAATGATACCATTTTGGTTGCATTATAGTTACTATATTTATAGACGTAAAATGAACAGCCCACACCTGAACCATGACAAATAAGGCTTTATAAGTACCTCTGAGTTCAGCATGGCTTTAAAGCGTGAGCAAGACTCTGTTAGATAAAGTTGTGCGGGAGTAAAACGAACATCACAACCGACATAGCTATCCTCAAAGGTTAGCAACAGCCGCATCTCTGTATATGCAATGCGGTTGCTACTAGCTCAATCGGAGAGTTAAAAGTGATCAACATTTACTTTGCAGATATTGGTAACTTCACCAGCATTACTGCTCTCAAAGGCGAAAAGCCTCGCGTGATGCGCTCAGTGTTTCAGGATGTTACCTATACCAGCGCCAGAACTTGTGACACAGATGATTCACCCAGCGTCAAACTAGACGACAAAGTACTAGTTTTGGGCGATCGCGCCACCAAGCAGAAAAACCCGCAAACCGCCGCCGAGCGAGGCAAACAGCTACCAGAATTTGTTAAACCTTTCACCCTGGCAGGCTTGCGTCAAGATTTTGAGGGTACTGTCCGGTTCTTAGTACCAGAGCGTAATCATTGGGATGAAGACACAATCCGTCAAACTTTGATTGCAGATCATCAAGTCACAGTTAATGGCAGAACCTATAAACACCGTATTAAAAATGTTGAGTTTTACCTAGAAACCGATGTGGCAGTGGTCAACGGTTACAGAAAAGGCTTGCTGGATATAGCAGGCGACACACTCGGCATCGACATCGGCGGCGGCACAACCAATTATGTCGTCATGACTCCCGGTGGTGAAGTGCTGACCCGTCGTTCAATCCCCAAAGTGGGCGGTGTCTCCCTGGCTAACGACATCATCAACTCTGACTTAATGCAGAGTTACGCCAAGCGCGATAACGTTGCATTCAAAGTGGCCAAGATGATGGATGCTGTAGCTGACGGTTCTTTCACCTACGGGCGCAAGTATGATTTCAGTTCAGTCTTCCCTGGCTTATTAGAAAACTGGTTTAACGGGTTGATGGACGGCATTACCACAGCAGCTAACGATTATCTAGCAGATGTCACCAACATCATGCTGATTGGTGGATGTGCCAATTTAGTACGTCATAAATTGAGTGCTAAACCAGGATTTTATATTCCTGTTGACCCTCATCTTTCCAATATTCAAGCATTGTTGGCTATGTGAAGAAATGCAAGTACGTTTAGCAGCACTCGTAGCTGCAAAAGTTGAGGGAATAAGACTTTCACTCAACTATTCAAAGCTGAGTGATACCGTAAATCTGCTGTTGGATGCAATCAAACATAAATGGGACTTAAAACTCTCTAATTTGTCACAAATTGAGACAAGTGAAACAAGAGTGAGGCTAGATAAACGCCATCATGATTGGTTGTCACAATACGGGTTAGAGCGAGGGATAAATATAGCTTCTGCCACAAATTTATTGATTTCGGAATACTTGGCAGTCAATGTAAGCAGTTTTCAAACACCTCTAACAAATTCTGTGAATCAACAGCCACAAATTCAGACAGAAATTGCACCAATTGAACAAACACAAGCAATAGATAAGCCGAAAGGTCAAGCATTGATGAGGAGTCTTAAATTATGAGTCAAACGCGTGTAGTTCTAGACGAAAAGCACATTCCTAAAGCCAAAGAAATCATTGAATAGACAGGAATCAACACTTACTCTCAGTTATTTACCATCCTGTTGGTTAACTACGGTGACGCTCTTGTTAAGTCTTTGAGAAGTAGCAATGAATAATTTAAGCAGAGTCTACGATTCAACTCTACTAACCAATTCCAAGGTATATCAAATCGATAGAACTCTCTGTCAGTACCTCTATAAAACAGGGACAATCCAACATCCAAAGTATCACTTTCGACCTCTAGCTGGACAACGAAAGAAGGCTGATTTATTGCTCAATCACAAGGCTTTAACTACTCGCTGTTACGAGGTCGCAGGAATGAGAACAAATGCGAGTGTTATCAGTCAAGAATCACTGCAATTATCAATTTTTTGAGGTGAATTATGAACACTCAACCGCTACCAGAATTGATTGCAGAAGCCCAACAATTAGTAACTCAAATTCGGCAGTATCCACAATATCAACGCTTGCAATTTGATTGTGATGTCACCCTTGGGGACGTAAGCCAATTTTTCAATACTCTGCAATGGGAGGCTACAGGTTCAACTGTGGACATTTCGAGAGAGGGTTTTCATCAATGAAAAACCTGATTAATTATCTTGATAATGTCTTACAGGCAATTGCAATTGCACTGTTTATCTCAGCCGGATTATTCGCAAGCGGAGCAATGATTTGTCATGGTTTAAATCTCATGGCTAACAACTATGCCCAAGATGCTTTGATTCGTCGTGTTAATTGGGCAAAGCATAGGGATTTTAGTATTGGCGGAATCTTTGTTTGTGGTGGAGGTTTCTTAGCCAGTGCAATAGCTAGAGCAACTTTCTCTGATGTTGATGAATAACAGAGGAGCGATCGCATTGCCTGACAAACATGGCGATCGCACCCACTCATGAATGTATCTCCGCCTAATGAAGAATACACTACACAAGGATTTTAACGTGACAAATAAACCGATTGGCTACTTCACAAGCACCATGCCAGGAGATGGTTCCTACTTGGATGAGCTTCAGCAACAGTATGGCAGCACATTTGAGCAACTAGGCAAGGTAGAAAAACTATTGCTATTGCACTCTGTCGTCCAAAATCTCTTGAGTGCAGAGATAAATGTTCAAGGTGGTTCAGCAGCAGTAGAAGCACTTTCAACAGTCTCTCCAATTGTCCAAGGTATTCATAAACGAGTGCGGATTGGCGAACACCTGGGACTGGCGGAAGCATTGATTAATCAACTCAAATACCAACGTTAGGGGTGAAACATGGCTCGTAATTATGGAACTGCCAAGCTGAAAAACCATATCCCCAATAATGCCCCTGGTACGCTCAACGCAATGGGCAGTTTATTTGACGTGTCGGCTGAAGACTTCAACAAAGCAGTTTTAGGCGACCAAACGGTAATCACCAAAATTGCAGACATGGCGCGATTGTCGGATACTGCCAAAGCCAATTTACCCAAGGCATTGTCAGCATACCGCAAAATCATTGAAACCACCGGGGATGTGAATCAAGCCTACGCGGAGTTGGTGCAGCTGACCCAGAAGCACGGAACGCAAACGCTCAAGGCTATCAACGCATCAAAGCAGGGTGAACAGCGTTTTAAAAACGAGATGACCGAAATGCAGTCTGAACACGTCAATGCTACGACTGCCGAGGCTACCCGTCACGCTCAACGCTCATCCTTGATTCAAATATCAGGGGCCACCGCCGACCTCATGGCTCTAGCAAAATATGAGGCGGATTTAATCAAGGCATCCAACAAACTACCAGAAGCCCAAGACACAGCAGATCGCGCCTATGAAACTGCTGTAACTACTGCACTGTGGACAAACGGTAGTGAAGCTCTAACCGACCGCATACCAAAGCCCAACTACTCCCGCACTGCTGGGATTAGCCGTGTAGGGCAGTGGTTCCGCAACTTCATGGGCATTTAAGCTCTAGCTAATTCTTGCGCCAGGGAGCGAAGAGAGCAGGGGTGCAGGGGAGCAGGGGTGCAAGGGGGAATGGACAGTAACCTCTCCTCTGCCCCCCAGCCCCTCTGCCCCGAAGCCTCGAAGCGCTCTGGCTTTTTCTGTGTCACCCCTTCAGGAGGTCAGCATGAATGAAATGGAATCCCTACTATCTCAGTTTCAAACGAATAACGCCAATTCGCCTATCCTTTGGGGTGAGCAGTCACCACAGCAACAAACCCCAGAAGACGAAGACGGAGATCGCCTTGAGCAATCCATTCGTGATGTCTTCAGTAACAAGCAACTGCTAAACAAAGCACTCTTTACATTCCTGGGTGTGTTTACTGCCAATGCTGGAGTGAGCTTACTAACAAGTCTTGGGATTGGGGCGATCGCTTCTGGGACACTCGGCAGCATTGTACTGGGGTTATTTTTCGCTGATACCCTGACCAAAATTCACTATGACGGCAGAATCCACATTGGTAAAGACTTCATGGTAGCAACTGCCTCCACAGTGAGTGTAGGGGCTTCGCTGTGGATTGCCTTTGACGAATATAGGGCAGTGTCCAAGGCATCTAGTGTAGGTAAGACGCGGTTCTATCAAGAGGTGAAAAACTATGAAGTTAAGCCAACTCCAAAGAATGAAACACCTTGGCTACTAATTGGGTTAGCTGGCTTTGGGTTGTTGGTGTTGGC